>CALQEM020000140.1:0-9207 GCA_943329595.2 Bifidobacterium breve | reverse complement strand
TGGGAGGTGTCAGTCATGGGGCACTCCTCGTTGGGTCAGCGTTCGATGGTGTCACTGGAATGTAGCGGGCGCTGCCGGGCGTAGTGGTCCGGATGTTCCGCGGGCGGAACGTCACCGATAGAAAGGAGCCATGAGAGCGATCAGCTACGCCGACTATGAGGCACCCCCGACCGTCGGTGAGGTGGCCGACCCCGACTGTCCGCGCGACGGCGTGGTGCTGGAGGTGCGCGCCACGGGTGTGTGCCGCAGCGACTGGCACGCCTGGATGGGACACGACCCGGTTCCTGGCTTTCCCCACGTGCCCGGGCACGAGTATGCGGGCGTGATTGCGGCCGTTGGCGGCGATGTGACCCGATGGTCGGTGGGCGACAGAGTGGTCGCACCCTTCGCCCTCGGCTGCGCGACGTGCGCCACCTGCGAGTCGGGTGCGCTGAACGTGTGCCCGAACAACTTGCAGCCGGGGTTCACGTCGTGGGGGTCGTTCGCCGACCTCGTCGCAGTGCCGCGTGCGGATGCCAACCTCGTGGCGCTGCCCGAGGCGGTGGGCTTCGTCGAGGCCGCAGCGCTGGGCTGTCGCTTCGCCACCTCGTATCACGCGGTGGTTGAGCGGGCGCAACTGGTGCAAGGCGAGTGGCTCGCCGTGCACGGGTGCGGCGGCATCGGACTGTCGGCCCTGATGGTGGGCGTGGCACTGGGTGCGCGCGTGATCGCCGTTGACGTGTCGGAGGTGGCGCTCGCCGCGGCCCGTGACCTCGGCGCCGAGGCAGCGGTGCTGGGCCCCGACGGCGTGGTCGAGCAGGTGCTCGAGATCACCGGAGATGGCGCGCACGTGTCGGTCGATGCCCTGGGCTCGGTGGCCACCATGCGGGCGTCGCTGGAGTGTCTGCGACCGCGCGGCCGCCACCTGCAGGTGGGGCTGATGCTGGGCGATGCCTCTGACCCACCAGTGCCGCTGGGCCGCGTGCTCTCGTACGAGCTGGCGCTGCTCGGCAGCCACGGCATGCCCAGTGGCGACTACGCACCGATGCTCGACCTGGTGGCCTCCGGCCGGCTGCGACCTGAGCTGCTGGTCGGACGGGTTATCGGGCTGGCCGAGGCGGGCGCTGCACTGGCGTCGATGAGCGGACCGTCGAGTGGACCGGGTATGACCGTGGTCGACATGGATGTCCGGTGACCGGGCTGCCTGAGCTCAGGGTGCTTGGCTCGTACCACCGCTGTCCCGATACCTGCTCATGGGAGGCCGCCGTGGTCGGTGGCGCGGACTCGGCGCACTTCCATGACATGCTCGTGCAGGTCGAGAGGGTGGAGAACTGATGGTGGAGGCAACGGCGTCCGATGTACGCCGCTATATGGCCGACGCGATCATCGCGGCACGGCGCGAGGGACGGCTGCTGCAGCCCCCCGAGGTGGGCCGCGGGCTTCCCGCTGCCGACGCCTACGCGGTACAGGACATCGTCAACGGTGCCCTCCGCGAAGGGCAGCCGCGTGTGGGGTGGAAGCTGGGCTACACCTCCGAACCGATGCGTCGGCAGATGGGGGTGGCCGAGCCCAACCTCGGGCCGCTATTCGCCTCGATGCTGCTGACCGACGGCGCCATCGTTGACTCAGGAGTGCTGCAGCCCAAGGCTGAGCCGGAGATAGCGGCTGTGATCGGTCCTGACGGGCGTGTACTCGAGTGGCGGGCAGCGATCGAAATCGTTGACTCGGTGTGGGAGGGCTACAGGTTCGACTGGGCGCTCAACACCGCCGACGGCTCGTCGGCGGCGCTCGTGGTGCTCGGCGACCGTATTCCTGACGACGACCTGGCGCGGCTGGCCGTATCTCTCGCGCGCAACGGCCGTATCGACCAGCACGGCTGGGGTCGCAATGCGATGGGCGACCCCGCCGCGGCCATCGCGTGGCTGGTGGACCGACTCGACGAGCGGGGTGACCGGCTCCGTGAGGGCGATGTCGTGATCACCGGCGGGCTCACCGCGGCCGTACCGTTCGAGCCAGGCGACTTGATCGAGGCGGCCATCGGGTCGGCGGGCGTGCGGGTGCGGCGGGCCTAGGCACTCATCCGACAGGCCACCCACGATGTCCGTCGCCGGTACAGTCGGGTCATGTCTATCACTGGAGTGACGACGTGCCTGTGGTTCGACGACCAGGCGGGAGATGCAGCGGCCTTCTACGTGGAGACCTTCCCTGGGTCGAGGGTCAGCTCCACGTCGTACTACCCCATCGAGGCGCAGAAGCCTGCAGGCTCGCTGCTGACCGTGGAGTTCGAGCTGTTCGGTCAGTCGTTCCTAGCGCTGAACGCCGGCCCGCACTTTCAGCATTCGCCGGCGGTCAGCTTCCAGGTGTTCTGCGACACGCAGGATGAGGTCGATCAGCTGTGGGATGCCATCGTCGGCGGTGGAGGCAGCGAGAGCATGTGCGGCTGGTGCGCCGACCGCTTCGGCGTCAGTTGGCAGATCATCCCCCGCCGGCTCACCGAGCTGCTGTCGAGTGCTGATTCGGTGGTCGCGGGCCGAGCCACGCAGGCGATGATGGGCATGAGCAAGATCGACATCGCAGCCCTCGAGGCCGCGGTCGTCTAGCTGTCACCGGCTGACAGGCCGCCGACTCTGTAGCCACCACCACCAGTCAGGCCGCGCGGGGCGGAGCGTGGGGGAGTGCTTCGCGTGCAGCCTCCTGCTCGTGCAGGTACCGATGGTGGGAGGGGCACAGCAAGGTGAGGTTGTCGAGGTTCGTCGGGCCGCCGTCTATCCAGTGGCGGACGTGGTGGGCGTGGCAGCGGCTGGGTGGGGCCTGGCAGCCGCGCACGGTGCAGCCGCGATCACGGGCCACCAGCGCGCGTCGTTGGGCGGGGGTAACCAATCGACTATTTCGGCCGGCAGCGAGGACCTGCCTGGGTTGGCCGCCGAGGGCGGGAGGCAGGTCGTCGAGCTCGCGGCATAGCGCGGCGAGAGTCCGGCCGTCATCGCCGTCATGGTCAGGTGCGCCGTGGCCCAAGCCCTCGAGCGCACTGGCTCGATGGACAGCGACCCACGATGCCTCGGCGTCGCAGGCATGCCGTCGCATCGAGGATTCGGACAGCCGGTCGCCCTCAACGGTGGTCGCCTGCCAGTCACGGGCGTCGACCAGGACCTGCACGGTCGGACGGGCTCCGCCCTGCTCGGGGAGTGCGCCGGTGGCCGCGAGTAGCGTGAGGGCCTCGTGCAGCGCGTCGTGGCGGCGCTGGCCCGCGGTACGCGGGTCGGGCACAAGGCTGCCGTCGGGCGCGGGCGCGGGCATGGGGGTGGGTGCGGCCAGCGGGTCGAGGATCGCGCCGAGGAGACGTCCGGTATCGGGCTCGAGGATGCCGTCGACAACGACGCGCCCTCCCACGGTGGTCCTCAGTCGCAGGTAGCGGTCACCGGACTCGGCCACGCGGGCCGGAATCGAGTCGCCCGCCTGCTCGGTCAGACGTCGCGCGACGCCCAGACCCACTCGGCGCAACTCGCTTGCGCCGAGGTGTGAGCCATGGCAGACCAGCGCCGCCTCGACATCGGCGACCACCTCAGCAGGGGCCGCCGCGGTGGAGTCGGCCACCGCGGCCGCCTGCTCGAACGTGAGGCTTCCTTCCCGCAGTGCGGCGGCGGTGCTGCGCAGCGGGCGTTCGGGGTCGGTGTGGAGGCGACGGGCGAGCGACACGAGCCGTGCCGCTGTGGCATCGGCGCAGCGCGCCTCGCGGCGCAGCCAACCGCGGGCGGTGAGTGCGTCACCGCACGCTGCGGGGCCTCGCTGGTCGAGCCCCGCCACCCGCTCGAGCAGCAGCGCCTGCGCAGTGTCGACCAGTTCGATCAGCGCTGCACACTCGGCAGCAACGTCGGTGCCCGTCAGGTCAGTCGGCGGACCTGGGGGCAGCGACCGAAGGCGTTCGACCATGTCAGCCACCGTGCCAGCCACCGTGCCAGCCACCGTGCCAGCCACCGTGCCAGCGAGGTCGGCGACCACCGAATTCGAATGCATGTTCGAACTGTACGGGACGCCACTGACATCCAGCTCAGCCCGAGTGGATGGAGCCGAGGGAGGAAGTGGTTCTGGCTGATCTTCAGTCGCCCACCACCTGTCACCGCACGACACGATCGGGTACGTGGGCATTCGAGGCTCGCTGTACGACAGACTTCCCCCGTGAACTCGATGCTGCGTACCGTCGCGCTCGGCACCGTGACCTTCCAGCGCGAGAAGGTCACGTGGCGGGTGCCGGTTGCGGCCGCCGTCGCCACCTCGCTCATGGTGGCCGCGTTCATTGCCGCCGGTCTGGCCGACAAGACCATTCCGCTGGCCCTCGGCGCCCTGTTCATGCCACTGTCCGGGCTGTTCGAACCACCCGGCCGCCGACTGCTCACCCAGCTGTGGACGCTCGTGTGGATCATGCTCACGACCCTGCTGGGCGGGCTGCTGTCGAGCAACTCCCTCGTGGTGATCGGGATGGGAACGGTGGCCAGCGCCATTGTGGCGTTCTGCTGCGGGTTCGCGGGTGGAGCCGGCGTGAACGCCAGGGTGGGTGGCGTGCTCTCGCTCGTCCTGTTCGCGGTGTTCCTCGGCATACCGTCGTCAGAGCGCAACGCGGTTGAGGACTGCCTGCTGGTGGGACTCGGCGGCGTGCTCGTGCTGGGGTGGCTCGTCGCCCTGCGGCTGTTGTTTCACCGGCGCAAGTCCTGGGGTGCCCCTCCGCTGTCTCCCAACGTGATCGATCGGCTGCGGCCCCGACTGAATCTGCGCGACGACTTCTTCCGCCACGGCGTGCGACTGGCCGGCGCCTTCACTACGGCGACAATCATCTCGCAGGTGCTGATGTGGCCGCACCAGTACTGGATCCCGATGACGGTCGCCTGGGTCGCGTTGCCCGACCCCACCGGCACGGCCACACGAGTGGCCGGCCGGGTACTCGGCACCCTGGTCGGCGTCGCCCTGATCACCGTGGTGATCGTAGGAGCGGGCCCGGGCCCCTACGCCATCGCGATTCTGGTGGGCATCGGAGCGCTGATCGCCGAGGTGTTCATCGTGGCCAACTATTTGGTGTGCGTGGTCGGCGTGACCACCTTCATGATCGCGCTGTTCACGCTCGTGGGCGACCCTGTCGGAGAGACGGTCGCGTACCGGGCGTTCTGCACGATCCTGGCGGGCGTGATCACTATCGCGTGGTCGATGGTGTGGCCGGCGGTGGGGCACGAGCACCGGCACCTGTTCCGAGGTCGGCGTGAGACCGACGCGCAACCAGATTCGTCGTGACGCGCCTCGACGTCCGCGGACATCTACGCCACACGCTCGTAGGAACGGGCGGGGTCTTCCGCGACAGCATCGCCCTCGACCGCGGCAAGGTGATGGTGTGGCAGGCGGTGTACCGGGGTGCGGTGGTCACGGGTCTCGTGGCCGGCGCAATCGCGCTCGGTGTGCCCGAGAACGCCCTCGGGCTGGGAGCCGGAGCGCTTTTTGTGGCACTGGCCGGCGAGTTCCAGCCGATCGGCCGCCGCTGGCGGCTCATGCTGTGGACCCTGCTGTGGAGCATGCTCGGGGCGTACCTCGGCGGACTTGTGTCGCACTACGCCCTGCTCGGCGTGGCGGTGGCCGCCGTCGTGGCGCTCGTGTGCGGTTTCGTGGGCGTGGCAGGCCCGGGCGCCGGAATCGCCGGACTCCTCACGCTGGTGATCTTCACCGTGTTCTGCGGCATTCCCGAGAATCCGGTCGACGCGCTGAACACTGCGCTGCTCATGGGCCTTGGCGGCCTCGTACAGTTCGTCGCCATCGTGGTGCCGGTCATGCTGCGGAATCGCTCGGTGGTGCTGTCTGGCGGCGAGCAGCCTGTGCCGCTCCTGCGACGGCTGCGCCCGCACCTCCGCCTCGACGACCTGATGCTGCGGCACGGCATCCGGCTCGCGGTGGCCATCGCAATCGCCACCAGCCTTGGCGAGGTGTCGAGGCTGCCCAACCAGTACTGGAGACCCATGACGGTGGCCTGGATGTCGCGCCCCGACGCCGCCGGAACCGTGACGCGCGTGACGGGCCGCATCATCGGGACAGTGCTCGGGGTGCTGCTGTCGATCGTGCTGCTCGACCTTGCGGGCAGGCAACCGCAGCCTTACGCGTTCGCCGCCATCGTGGGCGTGGGTACCGTCATTGCCCTCGTGTTCATCTGGGCCGAGTACCCGCTCGCCGTCATGGGAGTTACCGTGCTGGTCATCGCACTGCTGGCGCTGCTGGGCGAGTCGGCCGACCAGTCGGCCTTGCCGCGCGTGGTCGACACGCTGGTGGCCGCGGTGATTACCGTGGCGTGCACGTTCCTGCTGCGGCCACGGCGGGGGTAGCGGGGGGTTAGGTCGACTCGGCCAGGCCGGCGAGGTGGGCGTGCGCGTGTGCGATGGCCTCGGGGGTGGTGGCGAACACGTGGGCGGGCGTGGCGAGGTGGCGGTACACGTCGAGGGTGCGAAAAATGCTGTCGTGCTCGGTCTGGATTCCCGACAGCATGACCGTGATGCCGCGCGCCTCGAGGCTGCCGATCGTGTCGCCGAGCACCGTCGCCCCGGTGGCGTCGAGTGCTCGGATCCGTGAGAGGCGGAGGATCACCACCCGCACGTCACTGGTCTCAGCCACCTGAAGCAGGAACGCATGAGCGGCGCCGAAGAAGAGGGGGCCATCGAGGCGGTAGGCGATGACGTGCTCGCTCAGAAGCGCCTGCTCCTCGCTGCTGTGGTCGGCTGAGTCGAGGGGCATCTCCTCGACCTGCGTCGACTTCGCGACCTGACTGAGCGCGTAGAGGCTGGCGATCACCAGACCGAGGATGACCGCGACCACGAGGTCGAGGGCAACCGTGGCGAGCGCGGTGACGACGAGCACAACGGCGTCGCCACCCCTCACCCTCAGCAGGGCGCGCAGGCTGGACACCTTGACCATCTGGATCGCGGTGGCGATGAGCACGCCGGCCAGCGCGGCGAGGGGGATGAACGACACCCACTGGCTCGCCACGAGCACGACGGCGAGGAGCACGGCCGACTGGGTGATCGCGCCGAGGCGCGAGCGTGCGCCGCTGCGTACGTTCACCGCGGTGCGGGCGATGGCGGCGGTGGCGGGTACGCCCCCGAACAGTGGGGCTACGAGGTTGGCCACCCCCTGGCCGAACAGCTCGCGGTTGGGGTCGTGCCGCTCCCCGACGCTCATCGCGTCAGCGACCGAGGCGCACAGCAGGCTCTCGAGCGCGGCCAGTGCCGCCACCGCGACGGCGGGCAGCAGCAAAGCCGATAGGTGAGCCCATGGAATGACGGGGATGCTGGGCGCAGGCAGTCCGGTCGGAATCTGACCGATGGTGGTGATGTCGAGGCCGAGGATTTTTGTCGCGACCGTCGCTACCACCACGGCAGCCAGGGATGCTGGAAGGCGGCGGCGTAGGCGACTGGCGACGATCATGGTCGCTGCGACCGCGACCATGATGAGGGTCGGGGCCAGGTCGGGTGCGGCGACCCACGCGGTGACGGCGTTCCACGCCTGCACCAGCACCTTGTCGGGGCCAACCTCCTGGCCCAGCGCGGCCGGCACCTGCTGCAGGCCGATGATCACGGCGATGCCGAGCGTGAACCCCTCGATCACTGGAAGGGGCACGTAGCGCATCGAGCGCCCCGCCCCAGCGACCGCCAGCGCCAGCAGCACGATTCCGGCGAGCAGGCCCACGACGAGCACGCCGGAGGCCCCGAACTGGGCCACGATCGGGATGAGCACCACGGTCATTGCCCCGGTGGGGCCACTGACCTGCAGATTGCTGCCGCCGAACACCGCGGCGAAGAATCCGGCCACGATAGCGGTCGCGATACCGGCGCCCGCGCCCATACCTGACGAGATTCCGAAGGCGAGGGCGAGGGGGAGTGCCACCATGGCCACGGTCACGCCAGCGACGATGTCGCGGCGGGGGTTGTGGCGCATGGCGGTGAAGTCGCGTCGATGGGGGAGCAGTGCCCGCAGTCGCCCGAGCGCCGGTGGGGTCACCGGGGTCACGGGGGTCACGGGGGTCACCGGGGAAGCCTCTCCTGCGGTTCGGCTGGTCCGGCCCCCGAGGTGAGGTCGTGCTTGAGGGTGTCCTTTTCCCTGATCACGTCGAGCAGCACCGTGCGCGCTGCCATGAGCAGGTCGCTGACCTGAGGCGCCGCGATTGAGTAAAACACCTGGCCGTCGCGCCGCGACTGCGTGATGAGGCCGGTGCGGCGCAGCACGGCTAACTGGTGCGACAGGTTGCTGGGCTCGATGGAGATCTCGGCGAGCAGTTCGTGCACGGCGTGGTCGCGCTCGCTCAGCAGCTCGAGCACCCGGATGCGGGCGGGGTGGCCCAGGGTGCGGAAGAAGTCGGCCTTCGCCTCGTAGAGCGGTCTGGTCACGGGGGGCTCCCTCGGGAGGGTCGGACGCCGAGCGCCACTTGATGACTTGAACACTACTTCAGATAGGACGACTTCGGCGTCGTTTGTCGACTGGCTGGGCGGCTGGGACTTGACGCGTTGTCGGGGGTAGGGAGTAGTGTCCCAGTTGTTCGAACATCTGTTCGAACAACTGATCAGGACCTCCGCCGGGTCCTGACTGGTTCAGCAGCAAGGAGCACTGCCTGCCCGTCCTGATGGAACTCGACCCCCATCAGGTCCCATCGGTCAGGCGGTCGTCCGGGGTGGTGGCACTTGGGGAAGGGCCCCACCCCGGACTTGCTCCTGACGGGCACTCCCGGCCGGACTCCCTCCGGCTGTTCCTCCAATCGTGCGAAGGGCGGTGGTGGTGATGAGTCGTCGTTATCTCGAGCCGGTGCGGGTACGCACGAGTCCTGACGCCCGCGCCAGCGCCGGTGACGCGCCAGAACCTGCCCCGGCAGAGTTTCTCTGGCGTGGCCGGAGGTACGTCGTCCATCAGGTGCTCGCGCACTGGATCGAGGGAGGCTCCTGGTGGCACCGGCCCCAGCACTCCGCCGAGCGACAGGTCTGGCGGGTCGAGGCAGGGGTGGTCCGGTCCGCCACGTCGGGGGTCTACGACCTCTGCTGCACCCGCTCGCCCGTCCAACGCTGGCACCTCGCGCGCGCCCTCGACTGAGCCGCGCGTACACCAACCCCGCACCAACCCCGCACCAACCCCGCATTGACCCCGCATCGAATTGTCCGACTGAGAGGAGTCACCACGATGTCACCCACCCTGCTCGACCTGCCCCGCTCCGGAGCC
>CALQEM020000139.1:0-9269 GCA_943329595.2 Bifidobacterium breve | reverse complement strand
TCCCGTAGCTGCCGACACCTCGACCACCTCGCCCACCTCGGCCGCTACGGCCCCCAAGGTGCTCTGTACCTTCGACTCAACTGTTCTACCGGAGCTGTCGGGCATGGCCCCGAGCATCCGTCACCGAGGGGTCTTCTGGGTGCACAACGATTCGTCGGGTGGTCCGGTGATCTATGCGATCAGCGGCATTTCCTGCGCGATCGTGGCCACCGTCACCCTCGCCAGCGTTCCCGGTCGCGACATTGAGGCGATCGCGTCGGGCCGCAACTCTGATGGCGTTCCAGTTCTGTGGGTGGGCGATATCGGCGACAACAAGGACTCGTGGGAGTACGTGCGACTCTACGAGTTGCCGGAGCCCACGTACCTCGTCGACCAAACCCTTGACGTTCGCACCTGGCGGTTCACCTACCCCGACGGCCCACACAACGCCGAGGCCCTGCTGGCCGACCCACGTCGACCGCGACTGTGGGTGGTGACCAAGGGGCTCGCGGCGGGCGTCATGTACGAGCTGCCAGCGCTCCCGCCGATCAATCTCGGCGACGTGTGGCGCGAGCCGCTGGTGCTGAAGCCGGTGGGCGACGCCGATGGCTTGATCAGCGATGGAGCTGTTTCGAGCGATGGCAGTCGCTTTGTGCTGCGCGACTACCTCAACGCCACGATCTACTCCGGTTTCCCGCCGGGGACCAAGGTGTCGACGGTGGAGTTGCCCGTCGAGCCCCAGGGTGAGGCGATCACGTGGACCAAGGGTGGCAGGTCGCTGCTCACCGCGGGAGAAAAGGAGGGGGCGCTGTGGTCGGTTCCGCTGCCTCGTGAGGCCTGGACGAGGGTTGCTCAGAAGGCAAGTGACCCCGATCCGAACGGTGCTGGTGCTTCAGAAGGGTCAGGATTGTCGAAGACCACCTTGCTGGCGCTCCTCGTGCTCGCCGGACTGGTGGTGGTGCTCGTGCTGCGAGTGCGCGCTGCACGGCGTCGCGAGCAGCTGAGGCGCAGGAGGCCCCTCCGCTAGAGCGGGATCGCCGGAATTGCCCCGATGGGGCCGATGCTCACCGGTCGCGCGATCACGAGGGCGAGGGCAATCACCAGCAGCACCGGCACGACGAGGAACGCTGTGTGCACCCCGAAGGCGTCGGCGAGGGCCCCCAGAATGAAGGGCGCGCCGCCGCTGGCGAGGCCAGCTCCGACGGCGACACGGGCTGAGGCGCGGTCGGCCTGGTGGTTGGTGGCTCGAATGGCGCGGGAGATGCCGAGGGGCCAGTGCAGGCCCACTCCGCAGCCGGTGGCAAACAGGGCCAGCAAAATGGGCAGCGCTCCGTTCGACATCCACGCCGCCCCGAACGCGACGAAGGCGAGCGCGATGGCTCCCATGAGGAGACGCTCGGTGTTGAGCCGGCGAGCCATCACCGAGCCCACACCACGACCTACTGCCATGCCGGCCACCACCGAGGTGAGCGAGGCCGCGGCCGCGCCAGGCCCAAAGCCTCCGCGTAGGCGCAGCAGGTCGCTCGACCACAGAACGAGGCAGAACTCAACGCCGACGAGGCACACGAGCACGCCCCACGCCCACCAGAAGAGGTGAGGAAGCGGCACAGGCTCAGGGATCTGGTCGTGTGGGATCTCGGCGTCGTTGAACGCCGTGGTGGGGCCTCGGAGCAGTTCGAGGGCGAGTATTCCGAGCGCGGCCACCATGAGACCCGGGCGCCAGCCCCAGCCGATGGCAACACCGAGGCCCAACGCCAGAGGGGCGATCATGCCGAAGACCGCCGACATCATGGCTGCCTCGGACAGGGCCGACGGAGCGGCCTCGCCCTGGTGGGCCGAGAGGTGCGCGTTGCCGAACACCACCACCACCCCGCCGCCGAGCCCGGCGACGAAGGCGCCCAGCATGGTGACGGCGAGCGAGTGGCCCGAGGTGTAGATCAGAAGCCCGATGATCAGCAGGATGCTGCCCGACCGGAGGCTCCCACCTCGCCCCAGATGCTTGACCATCCGTGATGCCCCGAGCCCGATGAGTAACGACGCGAGGGCGATCAGGGTGGCGTGCAGGGCCGCGACCGTGCTGGTGACCCCGTACTCGTCTCGCAGCAGCGGAACGCTGGGGCCGAACGAATACAGAAACCATCCGTACACAGCGAACTGGCCGTACGTGATGAGCGTCGCGCGGTCTCGCCGCGGATGTAGGGGCCGGTCGAGGGTCACCCGAGCGTGGCAACGACGTGGTCGATGCACTGCGTGAGCGCCTCAACGTCGCTGGGCTCCACAGCGGGAAACATCGCAACTCGCAGTTGGTTGCGGCCGAGCTTGCGGTAGGGCTCGACATCGACAATTCCGTTGGCGCGCAGAGCCGCTGCCACGGCCGCAGCGTCGATGGCGTCGTCGAAGTCGACGGTGCCCACCACCTGTGAGCGCAGGGCCGGGTCGGTGACGTAGGGGGTGGTGTAGTCGGTGCGCTCGGCCCAGCCGTAGAGGATGCTCGACGACTCGGCGGTGCGGCCAACGCACCAGTCGAGTCCGCCGTTGGCGTTGAACCAGTCGATCTGCTCGGCCATCATGACGATGGTGGCGAGCGCCGGGGTGTTGTAGGTCTGCTCAAGTCGGCTGTTGTCGATGGCCGTCTGCAGATCGAGGAAGGCGGGAATGTAGCGGCCCGACTCAGAGATCTCGACGGCGCGCTCGATCGCGGTGGGCGACATGAGGGCGAACCAGAGGCCGCCATCACTGCCGAAGCATTTCTGCGGCGCGAAGTAGTAGACGTCGAACTGCGAGGGGTCGACGGCCAGGCCCCCAGCACCGGAGGTGGCGTCGATGAGCATGAGGGCGCCGGGGTCGGCGCCGACCACGCGCGTGGGAGTGATGGCCACACCGGTGGAAGTCTCATTGTGGGGGGTGGCGTAGGCGTCGACCCCGGCCTCGGCTGAGAATGCCGGGGCCGAACCCGGCTCGCTGGTGATGACGGTGGGGGTGCCGAGGAACGGGGCGTCTGACACCGATGACGCGAACTTGGAGCCGAACTCGCCGAAAGTAAGGAACTGGGCCCGGTCGCGAACGAGGCCGAAGGCTGCGACCTCCCAAAACGCGGTAGACCCACCGTTGCCGAGCACCACCTCGTAGTCGCCGGGTAGCGAAAACAGCTCGCGCAGGCCGCCGCGAACCCGGGCCACCTGCGAGCGCACCGCCTTTTGCCGGTGCGAGGTGCCGAGCACCGAGCCGGCCACCTCGGCGAGGGCCGCCACCTGGCTGGGGCGAATTTTGCTGGGCCCTGCGCCGAACCGGCCGTCGGACGGAAGTAGGGCAGCGGGGATGACGATGGGTTCGGTGCTGCTCACGGGGGTTCCTTCTCGGTGGGTGGGGTGGGAGGGGGTCGGGCTGGTCGGGTACGGCGGTCAGGAGGGGTGGTAGCCGCTCGGGGCCACCATGTCGGCGTCCCAGCCGGGCACTGCCTCGGGCTTGCGGGGAGCCGGACCCACGTAGCGGGCCGACGGCCTTACCAGGCGGCCGGTGCGCTTCTGCTCGAGCACGTGAGCGCTCCAGCCGGCAAGCCGAGCGCACGTGAACATCGAGGTGAACATGTGCGCGGGCACCTCGGCGTAGTCGAGCACGATAGCCGCCCAGAACTCGACATTGGTTTCGAGAACCCGGTCGGGGCGGCGTGAGCGCAACTCCTCGAGGGCTGCCTCCTCGAGGGCCACTGCAACCTCGTAGCGGGGGGCGTTAATCTCACGGGCAGTGCGTCGTAGCACGCGCGCGCGGGGGTCCTCGGCGCGGTACACGCGGTGGCCGAACCCCATCAGGCGATCGCCGCGGTCGAGAACTCCGCGCACATAGGCCCTGGCATCGCCGGTGCGCTCGATCTCCTCGATCATGCCGAGCACTCGCGAGGGGGCGCCTCCGTGAAGTGGCCCGCTCATGGCGCCAATGGCGCCGGAGATCGCGGCTGCCACATCGGCTCCGGTGGAGGCGATCACGCGCGAGGTAAAGGTGGACGCGTTCATGCCATGCTCTGCTGCCGATACGAAGTAGGCGTCGAGGGCGCGCACGTGCACGGGGTTGGGCTCGCCGCGCCACCGGATCATCATGCGCTCAACGATCGTGTCGGCCTTGTCGATTTCAGTCTGCGGCACCATCGGGTTGCCAACCCCTCGGGCCGACTGGGCCACGAACGACATTGCCATCACTGACACGCGGGCGAGATCGTCGCGCGCCTTGTCGTCGGAGGTATCGAGCAGGGGGAGGAGGCCCCACGCCGGAGCGAGCATGGCAATGGCCGACTGCACATCAACGCGCACGTCGCCCGAGTGAATCGGAATCGGAAAGGGCTCGGCCGGGGGTAGTCCGGGGTTGAACTCGTTGTCAACGAGCAGCCCCCACACGTTGCCGAAGGAGACGCGGCCTACGAGGTCCTCGATGTCGACGCCGCGGTAACGCAGGGCGCTGCCCTCGCGGTCGGGCTCGGCAATCTCGGTCTGGAAGGCGATGATGCCCTCGAGTCCAGGGACGAAGTCCGGCATGGCTCACTCCGAAGGTCGATGGGGGCCGATGTGTTCCGACCGTGTCCCCATTCTTGCGCGTCGTCGGTCCGCCGCCCGGGCGACCCCCGCAACAGGCGAGCCGCGCTCAGTTGATTGTCGGCGGACCGAGCGAGTCAGGCACGCGCGGCCGCGGGGAGCAGCGCCTCGGGAAACGACTGGAAGGCGACAGGCCGCAGAAATCGGAACGCGGCGGTGCCTCCGACGGAGGTGTGCAGCGAGTTGGTGGCCGCGGGGTAGGGCCCGCCGTGGTGCTGCGAGAGGGCGACCGCCGTGCCGGTGGGCCAGCCGTTCCAGACGACTCGCCCAACCCGCTGTGACACCGCCTCGACCACCGCGGCGGCGTGAGGGTCGTCGACCTCGGAGTGCACGCAGCCCGCAAGGGCGCCGGGCAGTGACTCGAGCAGGCTGACGAGCTGGCCGATCGAGTCGTACTCGACGACCACGCCCGACGGTCCGAAGCACTCGACCTCGAGCACGGTGCGGTCGGCGATGGCATCGTCGGCGCTGACCGAGAACACCACCGGTGACATGGTGAAGGCGCCGCTCGCCGACGAAGGAGCGGTGGGGAGTTCGCCGGCGATGCGGCGCACCCCCTGGGCGCTGGCGACCTGAGCCACGGTGGCAGCGAAGTGCGTCGCCACCCCGCGCGACACCATGTGGCCCGGGGCTCGGCCCGCGGCCTCGATGGCGATGGCGGCGGTGAGTCCGGATCCGGCCGGAACAAGGAGCAGAGACGGATTGGTGCAGAACTGGCCGGTACCCAGGGTGAGAGAGTCGACGTACTCGGCCACCAGTGAGGGGCGCTCGGCCGCCGAGCCAAGCACGACGACGGGGTTGATGCTGCCGAGCTCGCCGTAGAAGGGAATGGGTCGAGGGCGTGCGGCGGCGCGGTCGAACAGCGCCCGACCTCCGACCACCGAGCCGGTGAAGGCGGCAGCCTCGATGCGTGGGTCGTCGATCAGCGCGACACCGGCCTCGTACCCGTGCACCAGCTGAGCGACCGTGGGGTCAATTCCGCACGCCACGAGTCCGGCGCGCAGCCGCTCGAACACGGCGACGGAGGTCTGGGGGTGGGCCGGGTGTGCCTTGATTACCACGGGGCAGCCGGCTGCCAGTGCCGAGGCGGTGTCTCCGCCGGCCACCGAGAAGGCGAACGGGAAGTTGCTGGCCCCGAACACGGCGACCGGGCCGAGCGGAACCAGCACGCGGCGCAGCTCGGGACGGCCGGCAGGGGGAGCGCCCGCGACGGCGGCGTCGACAGTCTCCGACCTCAGGATCCCGCTCTCGGCTACGTCGGCGAAGTGGCGCAGCGTGAACGACGCGCGCGCGACCTCGCCGGTGAGACGCGGCAGGCCGAGCGCGGTCTCGCGGTCGGCGAGAGCGGCGAGTCGCTCGACGTCGGCGTCGAGGGCGTCGGCCATCGCGCGCAGGACCGCGGCACGATCGAGCGACGGTAGCGCGGCCCAGGGCTTCGCAGCGGCCTCGGCCGCCCTCGTCACCCGCTCGAGCTCGGCGACAGTGGTGTCGGGAATCTCGGGGCCGAAGGGCTCGCCGGTGCGGGGGTCAACTGACTGAGTGGGCATGCGCAGAGACTACGCGAGGCGGCTACTGTCGTGCCGATGGCGAAGTGAGGCCGATACCGGCCATCGCGACTGAGGGAAGGTGCCCATGGCCACTCACTCGAAGGGCCTGCACGCGATGCGCGTGGGGTACGGCGACGACGCTCTCAATGAGGGCGACCTCGAGGGCGCGCCCCTGGCCCAGTTCAGCTCCTGGCTCGATGATGCGATCGCAGCCCATCTCCCCGAGCCGAACGCGATGGTGCTCGGCACCACCGATGGCGCTGTGCCCTCTGTTCGTACCGTACTGCTCAAGGCGGCCGACACGAGAGGGTTCGCCTTCTATACCAACCTCCGATCACGCAAGGGCCGTGACCTCGACACCGTTCCCGCCGCCTCGGCGGTGTTCCCGTGGTTCGCGATGTCGCGGCAGGTGATCGTGAGCGGGCCCGTGGTGGCAGTACCCCGTGACGAGACAGCCGAGTACTTCGCCTCGCGGCCGCGAGGCTCGCGATTAGGCGCGTGGGCCTCGCGACAGTCGGAGGTCATTGAGGGCCGTGAGCCGCTCGACGCCGCCTATGGCGAGCTCGAGTCTCGCTGGCCCGAGCCTGAGGACATCCCCCTGCCCGACCACTGGGGAGGGTTCCTGATCTGCCCCACGTCGGTGGAGTTCTGGCAGGGGCGAGCCTCGCGCCTGCACGATCGATTGCGCTTCGTGCGCGATAGTGCGCCCCTCACGCTCGACTCCGGTGGTGCTCGACTCGATGACGACTCCCTCTGGCGCATTGAGCGGCTCTCCCCCTAGAACACCCCCACTTCTAGGTGAGGGGCCGCACCTGCCCCACTGCGGGCCTCATCGTTGCCACTCCGTGAAGGTCGCCGCGGCACGCGCGCGTGGGAGGGTGTGCTCGTGCCGCGACTGCTCGCCGACCTCACCCCGTTGAGGGTCAGCCCCGAGTACCGGAGGCTGTGGTCGGCCCTCGGCCTCAGCTTCATGGGTCAGCAGATGACCGCTGTTGCTGTGGGAATTCAGGTGTACGCCATCACCGGGTCGTCGCTAGCCGTAGGGCTGGTCGGGCTCTTTCAGCTGGTACCGCTCGTTGTGCTGGGGCTCTACGGCGGCGCCCTGAGCGACAGCCATGACCGACGCACCATCGGCATGATGACCGCCATCGGTCTCATGCTCTGCTCCGTGGCCTTCGTGGTGCAGGCGGCAGCCAGTCTCGGCAACGTGGCGCTTCTCTACGGCCTCGTCGCGCTGCAATCGGGCCTCTTCGCTATCGGAAACCCTGCGCGCAACGCGATGATCCCGCGAATCATCGGCACGGACATGCTGCCGGCCGCCAACGCTCTGGGAATCTTCGCGTTCACGATCGGCTCCACGGTCGGACCCGTCATCGGCGGCCTTGTCATCGGCGCTACCGGAAACGCCGCGTGGGCGTACGCGGTCGACTTCGTCGCGTTCGCCGTGATGCTCTACGCGATGTGGCGGCTGCGGCCGATGCCTCCTCTGGAGGCCGCGCCGAGGCGGGCTGGATGGGCCAGCGTCAAGGAGGGCATCGTGTTCCTCAAGGGACGGCGCAACCTGCAGATGTCGTTCAACGTCGACCTCGCTGCCATGGTGTTCGGAATGCCGCGAGCACTCTTCCCTGCGATCGCGGCGCTGTGGTTCAGCACGTCGGGCCTCGCTCCCGCCACGATCGTGGGTCTACTCACGGCGGCGATTGCGGTGGGTGGCGTCGTAGCCACGGTGGCCTCGGGACCCCTGGGCGGCGTGAGGCGCCAAGGGGTGGCCGTGATCATCGCGATCATCGTGTGGGGTGCCTCGATAGCCTCGTTCGGCCTCAGTCGGTGGCTGCCTCTGTCGCTGCTGCTGCTCGCGATCGCGGGAGGCGCCGACACGATCAGTGCCATCTTCCGCAACACCATTCTTCAGGCCGCCTCACCCGACGAATACCGAGGCAGGCTAGGCGGCATCTACGGCGTGGTCGTCAATGGTGGCCCGAGACTAGGTGATGTCGAGAGTGGCGGTGTGGCGGCTGTCTTCGGTGAGACCTTCAGTGTCGTCTCCGGTGGGCTCGCGTGCATCGTGGCCACCGGCGCTCTCGTGGTGGCCATCCCTTCATTCTTGCGCTACGACTCCCGCCATCCGACTCCGTAGCGGATCGGCGGCCGCCACCGCTAGCCCTCGAGCCAGGCCTCAAGCAGTGTGGTCAGTACCTCGTCGCGGCTTCGACCGAGCTCCTCAGAGCGCTGGTCAAGCTGCTTGCGCAGCCGCTTGGGAATCGTGATCTCGAACGTCACCGATTTCTGGGCCGCCGGGACAGGCCCCAGGGTGATGCCTTTCGACTTCGTGCCTTTCGAGCCCTTGGCGCCCTTCGATGGCGGCGGTACCCATTCCGGGGCAGCAGGGCTGACCAGTGCGACCGCCGGACTGATCGTCGCGTCGGGTGCCTTGCGCAGAGCTGGGCGCGGCGGAGGGTTGGTCATGAGGAGCTCCCGGTGACGGTTGCGTGCGAGGGCTTCAAGGAGCCAATACGCGCGTAGACGGAGTCGAGCAGCATGCTGAGGTCGGCGCCGAAGGCCCGCGCGCCCAACCCGGCCCACGACTGGATGGGCAGGCCGGCTCCCTGGCTGGCTGGCACGGCCACGCGCTCGGAGAGCGTGGGTTCGAGCAGGAGGTCGGGGTAGGTCAAGCGCAGCTCATCGAGCCGAAAGGTCTGCTCCGCCGACCGAGACCGCACCCGATTCACCACGATTCCTGCGAGCCCGAGGTGAGGGTTCGCCGTGGAGCGCACCACTTCGACCGCGTCGACGGCCTGCTGCGCACCTGAGAGGGCGAAGTACGAGGGATCGGTGACGATGAGGGCGACGTCGGCGGCAACGAGCGCGTTGCGTGTCAGTTCGCCGAGCGTGGGCGGACAGTCGATGAGCACCAGGTCGTTGTCGCCGGCCACACCGTCGATTACTCGGTGCAGCCGCGAGTGGGAGCCGGGCTCGGTGGTGGCTCGGTGCTCGAGAGAGCGCTCCGACGGAACAACGCGCACGAGTCCGACCCCCTGTGGCGTCGGCCAACCGGAGTCGACGGTGGCGTCGGAAGCGATTCCGCGTCGACCGTCGGCGAGTGCGTCGCTGATGGTGAGATGGGGGCCGGTGACCCCCAGCGCAGCAGACGCGTTGGCCT
>CALQEM020000138.1:0-9297 GCA_943329595.2 Bifidobacterium breve | reverse complement strand
GGTCTCCTTCGCGTCGGGCCGTGGCCGAAGCGACGGCTCCGCCGCGGTGCGGGCCGACGCAGCCGTGGCTCAGTCGGCGGCGGGCTCCGACCCCGGCGCGGTGGCAACCCTCGAGCGCACGGCGCCGGCGGAGGGCCGCGAACCTGGGCGTCGCGCGGGCAACGTAGCCATGTCGGTGATGTGGCTCGGTGCGGTGCTACTTCTGGGCGCAGTCGTCGCTCGTGGTCTGTCGGCTGGGCGCGTTCCGTGGGGCAACATGTACGAGTTCTCGCTCACCAGCGCCCTTGGAATCTCCCTCACTTTTCTCGTGCTGTCGTTGAGGCGCGACCTGCGGTGGCTGGGTCTGTTCGTGGTGATCCCGATCCTGCTCACTCTCGGCGTCGCCATTGCCGTGCTCTACACCGACTCGGCGCCGCTGGTTCCTGCTCTCAAGTCGTGGTGGCTTGTCATTCACGTCAGCGCTGCCATCATCTGCGGTGGGGCCTTCACTCTCGGGGCCGCTGTTACGGTGCTGTACCTCATGGTTGCGCGGGTCGACCGCCGTGTGGCGGCCGACATGGATCCCGGCTGGATGGCGGCCGTGGCACGTCGGGTGCCGAGCGCCGATCGACTCGACCAACTGTCGTATCGCATCAACGCTTTCGTCTTCCCGCTGTGGACCTTCGCGGTAATCGCCGGGGCCATCTGGGCCGAGAGCGCGTGGGGCCGCTACTGGGGCTGGGACCCCAAGGAGACCTGGGCCTTCATCACGTGGGTGGTCTACGCGGCCTACCTACACGCACGCGCGACAGCAGGCTGGAAAGGTCAGCGCGCCGCAATCGTCGGGCTTGCCGGGTTCGGGTGCTTCCTGTTCAACTACTTCGGCGTCAACCTGTTCATCGCCGGCCTGCACTCGTACTCAGGGGTCAAGTAGCCCACAGCGGTCTCACACCGGGTTGGAGTCGGTGGGCGTGCCGGGGTCGGGGGGCTTGTGGCTCCGTCGCTCGCGCTGCCGGCGGCTCCAGGCGTCGTCGCTGAGCTTGCGCAGGAAGCGGGGGTCGTCGTCGGGTGCGCCCGCGACCGACGACGAGCGGCGCCCTGAGGTTCGGCCGAGTAGGAACCACGCTGCCGGTCCGACTATCGGTGCCACCACGATCACGATCAGCCACAGCCAGCGGGGCAGGGCCCGGGGCGACGGGGTCTGCGCGCACTCGACCGCGGCCGTAATGGTAACGGCGAGAACGATGATTGCTGCGATGACCCTCAGCACCTGTACTCCCTCCCGTTGACAAGCACTCTTGCATCGTACGCGGTGATCGTGCGGCGCGCTTCCGGGCGGCAGCGGATGGGTAGCGGTATCAGTCGTTGACGCTCGGACTGTCGGGGGAGGGACCGTCCTCTGCGCGGGCGGACGCCTCGATGCGCTGGTTCATGCGGCCAAAGGCGCCGGTCACCGACGTGCTGGCGGCATCGCGCGACCGGTCGAGAGCGAACAGACTGATGAAGCCCGACAGCACGAGCCCGAGGGCCAGCAGCAGGAACAGGTTGGCTCGAACTCCGACAAGCCATAGCACCGCGGTGACGACTGCGAAGAGTGCGAGCCGAATCACGGTGTATCGCGCAAGCCCGAAGCGCTGCCGAGCTCGGGTGGGCTCGGCGGGATGGGACAACTCGTCGCTCATAGTGGTTCCACACTAAGCCGCCGAGACCGTGGCCCCGACCAGCAGTCCGACGGACATCACCACCGAGTACGCCAGCAGCAGGCGCCCGGTGGCGATCAGAACTGGAATGAGGTCGCGGCCCGAGGCGCCCGAAAGAGTGGCGCGGGCTGGCGCGAGCCCGAGGGGAATGCTGACGAGCCCGAGCAGGGCCCACGGCGTCGAGAGGACGGCCATGACCGGTACCAAGGCCCAGGCCGCCACGAGCAGCCCCGTGTAGAGGCGTCGTGTGGCAGCGTCGCCGATGCGTACGGCGAGGGTGCGCTTTCCAACTACGGTGTCGCCTGGAATGTCGCGCAGGTTGTTGGCCACCAGGATCGCGCAGGCGAGGGCCCCCACCCCGGCCGACGCCACGGCGGCGAGGAGCGTGAGGCGGCTCGTCTGTACGAAGGCTGAGCCCATCGTGGCCACGACGCCAAAGAACACGAACACGAACACCTCGCCGAGGCCGGCGTAGCCGTAGGGGCGGGGGCCGCCCGTGTACAGCCAGGCCGATGCGATTGCGGCGACGCCGACCAGTAACAGCCACCATGCGCCAGTCAGGGCAACCAGGGCGAGTCCGGCAATCGCAGCCACCGCGAAACTGAGGAGGGCGGCCATGCGCACTCTCTCGGGAGCGGCCAGCCCCTGCCCGACGAGTCGCACGGGCCCGACACGCACCGTGTCGGTGCCGCGAATGCCGTCGCTGTAATCGTTGGAGTAGTTGACCCCCACCTGAAGTGCCAGGGCCACGACCAGCGCCAGCAGAGCGCGAGTAGCACTCACGACTCCGGGTAATTCGAAGCCGGCTACCACTGTTCCGAGCAGCACGGGCGCCACCGCGGCTGGCAGGGTGCGCGGGCGAGCCCCCTCGACCCATTGTCCGAGGGTTGCCATCAGTGCTCCTCCATCGTCGATGCCAGTGTTCTGCGGTCGATCTTGCCGTTGGGTAGGTAGGGCAACTCGGCCACCCGCCTGACAGTAGAGCGGGTGGGACCCAGCGAGTCGGCCACCGCCGTGAGGATGGTCGATTCGGAAGCCTCACCCACAAAGGCGATGACCGGCCGCTGCCCCCACTCGTCGTCGTCGATGGCGAGTGTGGCGACGTCGGTGACGCCGTGAACCGCGCGCACGGTGTCAGCGATGGCGGCCAGCGACACCTTCTGCCCGCCCACCTTGATGAGGTCGTCGGCCCGGCCGAGCACGCGGAGGGCGCCCGCGTCGAGCACTCCGAGGTCGGCGGTGAGGAAGCGCCCGTCGACGAAGGTCTGAGCGGTGAGTGCGGGCTGCACCCGGTAGCCGAGGGCGATCGTGTCGCCACCGACGCGAATGAGCCCCTCAGGGCTCAGGCTAACGCTGACGTAGGGTAGTGGCAGGCCGTCGTACACGACACCGCCGCACGTCTCGCTCGCGCCGTAGGCGGAAACCACACGAACGCCAGCACGCTCAACGACGACTCGAAGTGAAGCCGGTAGAGACGCGGCCCCCACGACTACCTGCGAGAAACCTGCCAGTGCGTCGAGGGCCTGCGGAGACTCAGCCAGCCTGGCGACCTGGGTAGGAACGAGCGCAACGTAGGCGGGGGTCCCGTCGGCTGCGCAGAGGGCGAGGGCTTCGGCTGCGGTGCGAAGGAAGCTCTCGGGCGTGAAGGGGTGGGCGCCGCCCACGCCGGGCCAGGCCACCGGGTCGAGGCCGGCGTCGAGGGCGCGCGCCAAGACCATGAGCCCGCCCACAGCGGTGACCGGAACCGCCACCACCCAGCGACCAGGACCCGCGGCCAGCCTTGAGTGCGCGGCCGCGGCCGCCGCCTTGATCTGGGTGCTGCCAAGCAGCACTCCGACAGGGTCACCACTCGACCCGCTGGTGGTGACCACGACGGCCGTGTCGCCGGGTTCGAGGGGAGTGTCGGGTGCGGTCGCGGCCCACTGCCTGCGCACATGTGTGCTGCGGTCGTCGAGCGGCAGCACAGCCACCGCCGGACCATTCCCGAGCGCTTCGCGCAGTGCCGCGTAAACGCGCGCGACCCCCTCGGCGCCCGGCGGGACGCTGAGGCAGGTGAGGTTGCGACTCGCGGGCTGGGGCATCATCGCTAGCCTAGGCGGGTGGACACACGCACCCGATACCCGCTGTCACCGGTCGTCTCCGAGGAGTCGCCAGCCTTCACCGACCCCGCGTACTCGAGCATCGAGCTCGCCTGCGGCTGGGAGCGGTCCGGCGACTACACCGACATCCGCTACGAGACCTCGACGGGTGACGACGTCGGAATCGCGAAGATCACCATCGACCGCCCGCACAAGCGCAACGCGTTCCGACCTCAGACCCTCTTCGAGCTCGAGCGGGCCCTCACGGTCGCGCGCGACGACCCCACCGTGGGCGTGATCGTGCTCACCGGCCAGGGCGACTGGGCGTTCTGCTCGGGCGGCGACCAGATGATTCGCGGCGACGATGGCTACATCGGCTCCGACGAGGTGGCGCAGCAGGGCATTGGGCGACTCAACGTGCTCGACATTCAGATTCAGATTCGACGGCTGCCCAAGCCGGTCGTCGCCATGATCGCGGGGTACGCCGTGGGCGGCGGACACGTGCTACATGTCGTGTGCGACCTGTCGATCGCAGCCGACAACGCGCGCTTCGGCCAGACCGGCCCTAAGGTGGGCTCCTTCGACGGTGGCTACGGCTCGGGGCTGCTGGCCCGCACCATCGGTCTGAAGCGCTCCCGCGAAATTTGGTACCTGTGCCGCTCGTACGGCGCCGAGCAGGCCTACGACTGGGGCCTGGTCAACTCGGTCGTGCCGCTGACTGACCTCGAGCACGAGACCGTGCAGTGGTGCCGCGAGATGCTGGCGCTGTCGCCCATGGCGCTGCGCATGTTGAAGGCGTCGCACAATGCGGCCGACGATGGCCTCGCGGGCGTGCAGCAGCTCGCGGGCGATGCCACCCTTCTGTTCTACATGTCGGAGGAGGCGCAGGAGGGCCGCAACGCCTACCAAGAGCGCCGTCGCCCCGACTTCTCGAAGTTCCCGAAGAGGCCGTAGGCGCGGGTGACGGCTCGGGAGATCGGCCTCGACCACCTGCTCGACGCGATGGTGCCGTTCTCGCTGCCAATGCGTCGGCGGTTTCGCGGAATCGAGCACCGCGAGGGACTGCTGCTGAGAGGGCCCAGCGGCTGGGGTGAGTGGGCTCCCTTCCCCGAGTACTCCGACGAAGTGGCGGCGGTGTGGCTCGACGCCGCGGTGGAGGCTGCGTTTGGGCAGTGGCCCGAGCCGCTGAGGTCAAGCGTGCCCGTGAACGCGATCATCCCGGGGACGACCGCTGCCGACGCCTATGAGCTGACTCGTGCGGCGGTGCGCGACCAGGGCTGCGTGACCGTGAAGGTCAAGGTGGGCGAGGTGGGCGCCGGCCTGCGCTCGGTGCCCGACGACGTCGAGCGGGTGGCCGCGGTGCGGTCGGCCCTCGACGATGCCGGGGTGGGCAGTGAGGCGCGCATCAGAGTTGACGCCAACACCGTCTGGACCGTCGACGAGGCCGAGGCGGCTCTCATCCTGCTCAACGAGGCCGCCCGTGGGCTCGACTACGCCGAGCAGCCGTGCGTGACGCTCGCCGAGTTGGCTGAGCTGCGTGGCCGCATCGACGTGCGCATCGCGGCCGACGAGTCGATTCGCACCGCGGCCGATCCCGAGCGTGCTGCCGCCGAGGGCGCGGTTGATCTCATTGTCGTGAAGGTGGCGCCGCTCGGTGGGGTGGCCAACGCCCTGCGTGTGGTGCGTGCGGCCGGAGTTCCGTGCATTGTGTCGGGGGCGATGGACTCAGCAGTGGGACTTACAGCAGGGCTCGCGCTGGCCGCAGCCCTGCCCGAACTTGGTGGCGCGTGCGGGCTCGGCACTGGGTCGCTGCTTGCAGCCGACGTGGTGGCCTCGCCGCTCATGCCCGTGAATGGTCAGCTCATGGTGGGCCGGGTCTCGCCCGATCCCGAGTCCCTGGCCGCGGCGTCTGCTGCGATGGCTCCCGACCGGGTGCTGTGGTGGCGCTCGAGGCTCGAACGAGCACTAGGGTCGGGACGTGGCCAGTGAGGCGGGCATGAACCCGAGCACCGCGACCGCGCGCGTGCTGGTGGCGGCGCTCGTCGAGTGCGGCGTCACCGACGTGGTGCTGGCGCCGGGCAGCCGCAACGCCGCCCTGTCACTCGAACTCGCCGCCGCCGAAAGGCGTGGCGAAGTGGCCCTGCACGTGCGGGTCGATGAGCGCACCGCCGGGTTCCTGGCCCTCGGCCTCGCCAAGCGATCGAGGCGGCCGGTTCCGGTGGTGGTCACCAGCGGAACTGCGGCAGCCGAACTGCTGCCGGCCATGACCGAGGCCTCGTACTCGGGTGTGCCGCTCATCGCCGTAACCGCCGACCGCCCTGCCGAGATGCGCGGCACGGGCGCAAGCCAGACCATCGACCAGGTGGGCGTCTTCGGTGCAGCGCCGCGGTTCGCCTTCGACCTGCCTGCACCCGACGTGGTGTCCGAGCGGGCGCTTCGCCTCGTGCAGTCGGTGGTGTCGCGGGCGGCCGCGGCGGCGTGCGACGCCTTCGACCCCGGGCCCGCGCACCTCAACGTGTCGTTCCGCGAACCGCTGGTGCCCGACCCGGGCGTGACCAACGACCACGAGATGGTCATCGCGGTTCTCGAGTCGCCGGCCCTGCTCGTCGACGCGCGTTTGAGCGCCACCATGGTGCTGCCGCTCGACGAGTCGCTGGCAAGTATCGGACCAATCCCCGCGCGCGGCGCGGTCGTGATCGGCGACGCCATCGACGACGAGTCGCGCGAGGCCGCTGCCGAACTGGCCGACGCCTGCGGGTGGCCGCTTATCGCCGAACCCAGTGGGCTGCCGGCTGATGACCACGACACTCTGATCGCTCATGCGTCGCTGCTGCTGGCCGACGCCGACTTCCGAGCCAGCCATGTCCCAGAGCTCGTCGTCACGGTGGGGCGTGTGGGGCTCAGCCGCGGGGTCATGCGTTTCATCGCAAGCGCTGAGCGTCGCGTCATCGTGGACTCGCGGCCCGCGGCGCGCTGGGCCGATCCGCTGCGTCTGGGCGGAGTGGTGCTCGGCGCGGTTCCCGAGCCGCCCACGGAACTCGACCACGACCCCGCCTGGCTGGCGTCCTGGCTCACGGCGTCGTCGGCGGCCGAAGACGCCGTGAGCACGCATCTCGACGTCGAGGATGCCCTCAGCGGCCCTGCAGTCGCACGCCTGCTGCTTGCCCAGGCCGACGCTGACGGCGTCGTGCTCATCGGGGCGTCGTGGCCGGTGCGGCACGCCGAGGCCTTCGCGCTGCCGCGCGACCGTATGCCGCGCGTCGTGGGCAACCGAGGAACCTCGGGCATCGACGGACTGATCTCTACCGCCTGGGGAGTGGCGCTCGCCCACCAAGCCGAGGCCGATCCCGAATCGCGGGCCACCGGGTACGCGTTACTCGGCGACCTCGCGTTCCTGTACGACCTCAATGCGCTCGTGGTGGGAGCCTCCGACGCTCGACCCAACCTCGTGATCGTGGTGATCGACAACGATGGCGGGGGCATCTTCTCCTCACTCGAACAGGGTGACCCCAGATTCGGCGCCGACTTTGAGCGGGTGTTCGGCACGCCCCACGGTCGCGACCTGGTCGCCTTGGCCCAGGCCCACGGCATCGAGGCGGTGCGGGTCGACTCAGCGCTGGGACTTGTCGTCGCCCTCGACGAGGCGGTCGAGGCAGGGGGAGTGCGTGTGGTCGTGGCTGACACGGGCCCGCGGGCGGACGAGGCAGCCCTGCTGGTGCGGGTGCAGGCCAGCGTCAGCGACTCGATCGCCTAGACCAACACGTCGTCATCGCACGCCACGCAGATCGTGACGTGCGCCTCGGGGTTCCAGAACACTTCCTCGCCCTGGGCGAGGGCGCGAAGGCAGACGCTACACGTGCCGGTGTGGGCGAGCACAATGCGCTCGTGCAGGTCTCGGTCGACATGATCGTGGTCGCGCACGTGAACTCCGTCGTCGCGGAACGCCCACGCCATCAGGATCAGGCCGGCGACGATGATAACGACAAGGAGGATGAGTGGTCGCCACGCTTGGAATCCTGCTCCGAACAGGACCTCGCGCGGCCACGCGAGGTTGATGGTTAGTGCGGCCAGCACCACCACGGCGACGACTGTCACTGGTCCGAGCCAGCGACCAGTTGACCATGAGCCGGTTTGCCACGTGCCCCGCCTCAGGGCCACGAGCAGCCCCACCAGCGTGATGATGAATGCGAGCAGGAATGCCAGCCCTGAGGCCCCACCGAGCACGAAAGCCGTGAAGTCGGGAGCGATCAGAATCAGCACGAACGTAGCGATACCAATCACCGTCAGGGCGCGCACCGGCATTCGATTGCGGCTGGAAAGACCCACGAGCCAGCGGTGGCCCGGAACCTCGCGATCGCGCGCCATCGTCCACAGCGTGCGTGATGCTGCGAGTTGGCACACGGCCATGGCCACGAAGGTGGCGATGATCTGCAGGGCGGCAAAGGGCTTCGCTGAGCCCTCGCCCAGCGCCGACTGCATTACGGTACCAATCGCGCCGGCGTAGGGGTTCTGGGTCATGGACGTCGACACCGACGACGCAGCGGGAACAGCGAGTGCCAGCGCAATCATCGAGTAGAGCACCAGTGCGCCGCCCACAATGAGCGACCACACCATTGCCCGCCTCACGTTGACACGTGGTTCGCGGATTTCCTCGGCGACGTCGGCCGGAAGCTCGAAGCCACGCATGGTGTTGGCGGTGGCCCACGCCAGTGCGATCAGGAAGGGGCCGGCCAGCCAGTTCCAGTCGAGACTCCCGCCGAGGGGGGTCTGGAAGAGATCGAGGAATCCGCGCTGCGCGTGACCCAGCAGCAGGGTCGCGTACACCGCACTCGCGATTACCGATATCGCGACACACACAACCAACAGCACGCTCAGAACTCGGCGGCCAAGACCGTTCACCAGTGTCGACACCACGATGACCACAAGGGCAGCTACAACACCTTGGAGCCAGGTAGGCGCGGAGATGCCCACCAGGAAGAGCACCCGCTGGGCGTCGAAGTAGGCCAGTAGTCCCATGTTGAGCACATAGGTGCACAGGTAGAGCCAGCCGGTCATCAGACCGGCGCGGGCTCCGAGTAACTGCCTCGACCAGGCGGCGACCGAACCCTCGAGCGGCCATCGGGAAGCGAGGGCCCCAAACAGAGCGGTCACGGCCAGCATAACCACGACGATGAACACCACAGCAAGCCAACCCGCGAGTCCAGCGGTGGCGATCAAGAGCGGTACGACAGTGAACGACATGAGCGGTCGAATCACCGAGAGCGACAGCGCGGAGGCTCCCGAGAGAGAGAAGCCGTGGCGTAGCGTGCGCACATCGGCGACGGGGGTGCCGTCGGGCTCGGTGCTGGCTGGATCGGTCATGGCGAGCTCCTCACTCGGTGGTGTCGCAGACGAGGCAGATGGTGACGTGCGCCTCGGGCCCGTCGATGCGCGAAAACTCTAGCGCCGGACGTGGGTGCGGGGAGTGCCGCACCACGGAGAGTCATCGACGACGAGGCCGAGTGCCGCCTGAGCAGGGCGGACACCCGCACCTCGGCGGC
>CALQEM020000137.1:0-9409 GCA_943329595.2 Bifidobacterium breve | reverse complement strand
GTTCCCTCGACGTTGAGCCTCAGCAGCGGCTCGGTATTCGAGGGCCGCACGTTGAACCACCAGTCGTCAGCCTCGACGGTGAGCCCATCGAGGTCATCGAGCCGGTAGCCGTGGGCGGCGAAGTGCTCGCGCACCGCAGCGATCGAGGCAAGGGGGTCGGAGACGACCGTGTTGATCTCACCACTGGCCGCATAGCGCTCGTACTCGCCGAGCAGGCTCGAGAGCACCGTGCCCTCGGGAGTCTCCGAGAGGGCGGCGAGCGCGTGCATCGCGGCGAGCATCCCTGAGTCGGCATTCCAGAAGTCGCGGAAGTAGAAGTGCCCGGAGTGCTCGCCACCGAAGACAGCGCCGGTGCGGGCCATCTCGGCCTTGATGAAGGAGTGCCCCACTCGCGTGCGCAGGGGAACTCCGCCGTTCTCGCGCACCACCTCCGCCACCGAGTGCGAGGTGATCAGGTTGTGGATGATCGTGGCCCCAGGCACCTTGGCCAGCTCGCGAACAGCGATCAGGGCCGTGAGGGTCGAGGGGTTGACCACGCGCCCGGTCTCATCGACCACGAAGCAGCGGTCGGCGTCACCATCGAAGGCAAGCCCGATGTCGGCACTCTCGGCGATGACACGGGCCTGCAGGTCGACCAGGTTGGCCGGCTCGATGGGGTTGGCCTCGTGGTGGGGGAACGACCCGTCGAGTTCGAAGTACATCGGCACGATGTCGAGGGGAAGGGCGGGCAGGCCCGCAGCGTTGCCGAGTACGGCGGGAACGGTGTAGCCACCCATGCCGTTGCCAGCGTCGACGACCACACGCAGTCGGCGACCGGCCAGCGGAACAAGGGTGCGCAGAAACGTCGAGTAGGCCACCAGCATGTCCTGGGTACGCATCGAGCCCGGCGACTCGACCGCCTCGGCGGGATGGGCCAGCAGCGTTTGCTCGAGGAGGGCGCGGATTTCAGCGAGTCCCGAGTCCTGACCCACGGGGGCCGCCCCCGCCCGGCAGAGCTTGATGCCGTTGTACTGGGCCGGATTGTGACTGGCGGTAAACATCGCGCCCGGCATGTCGAGTGAGCCGGCCGCGAAGTAAAGACCGTCGGTCGAGCACAGCCCGATGTCGATGACGTCGACTCCCGCGGCATTGACTCCATTGGCGAACGACGCCACGAGGTCGGGGCCGCTGGGCCTCATGTCGTGACCCACGACCACGCAGCCGGGGCCACCCTTGTCGGACGAGATGCCGAGCACCCGCACGAAGGCCGTGCCCACGGCACGGGCGATATCGCCATTGAGTTGATCAGGCACCGTGCCACGGATGTCGTAGGCCTTGATCAGGGCGCTGAGGTCACTCACGCCGACAGCCTAGTGGGGTGACTGAACCCACACGGGGGCCACTAGCCCGCCTTGGGGATGCGTCTCGCCTTGCTGAGTACACGTTCCACACTCAGGACGTCGTCACCCTGCTGCCACACACGGTGGTCACAGTCGAGGCAGTTGGTGAAGTCGACCTGGCTCCCGTCCTCGAGTTCGAGGGCGATGCGCGTCACTCGTTCGCTCGAGCACACGGCGCACTGGGGACGGTTGACTCGTGCCTGCGGACGCAGCAGAGAACCGAGGTCCACCTGCTCCTGCGCTGCTGCTGCCATCACTACTCCTCACAACGGGGCGAACGTGTCGTCCCGGCACGGGAATTACCCGCGGCCAGGGTCTGCTTTCACGATACTCATGTTACTGGAGTGACGCAAGAGGCGTGTGTGACTCGTGTCGAGATAACGTGACGTGAGCCGAGCCGCGGACCTATCCAGCAGAACCCAGCAGAACCCTGAGAATCGGCGACCGGCCCATGTTCCGGCCCCCTAGCGAAGGGTTCTGCGGTGCGCATCGGTGCGGGGTATCGGTAGATCAGGAGTCGGTGCTGCGGAGCATGCGCAGATGTCCGCGCCGGTTGACCTCCACGGTGTCGGCGGGCAACTCTGCCTCGCGGACTGGCTCGCGATCACGCCCCCGGGCCGCCTCGCGCACCGCGTCGGCGAGGGCCTCGAGATCGTCGATGCTCGGAAGCAGCGCCTCAGCGTCGGGCTCGAGCCGCACGAACTCCCAGCCGCGCGGGGCGGTGAGCCTCTCGGCATGGTTCTGGCACAGGTCGTAGCAGTGGGGCTCAGCGTACGTCGCGAGTGGCCCCAACACGGCGGTGGAGTCGGCGTACACGTAGGTGAGCGTGGCATAGGCCTGCCGTCCGCAGGACGGCTTCGAACAGCGACGCACAGGGCTCACGCCCCAGACGGTAGCGGTACAGGACCCCCATGGACGACTCCGACACGTCCGGCGGTCACAATCGCGGAGCGTCTATCCGGCCGAGACCGCCAGGTTGGGCTGTGCCTCGGGCACCACGACCTTCGAGCGCACCGGCGACAGCGTGACGCCCGCGGCCATCGTGCCGCTGCCGGTAGGCAGGCTCGTGATACGCATCCCTCGAATGTGGGTGCTCGTGGCCGAGGGGGTGACCACCATCGAGAAGATGCCCGACGTGCGCTTCGTCGGGGGACGCACGGTCCAGACCTGGGTGGACCCCCGTGCGACCCGCAGCGTGGTGGTGCGCGACCTCCCAGCGTCGTCATACACGGTGACCACCACCGAGGCCTGCTTGCCACCGGTGTTGGTGAGGTAGAGGCGGTGTCGGTAGCCACTGGCGATCGGGAGCCCGGCGACCGCCGCCGGACCGGTCAGCTCGGGTGCCCCGGCGGCGTAGGCGAACTCGGCGATACCCGTGGCATCACCGAGCTGGTACCAGGCGCCCCCGACCACGGGCTGATCTGACGTCAGCTCGACCGCCACGGGCTGCTGGCGCAGGGCCGAGGTGATGTCGATTACCTCCACGCGGCCCGCTGACAGGGCGAGCTTCGCCATGCCCGCGGGAGCAAAGGTGCCCGAGGGGGTGATCAGTCGAACGCGCACCGTCGCGTCATGCTGGGGAGAGAGGACACTGAGGCGCACCGGCGAGACTTTGCCCGGAATGGCCGACACGATCGTGCGCGTACTCGGGCCCGTAGACCTCGGCACCCACTCGAGGCCGCGCGGGATCAGGCCATTCACGAGTCGATCGCTCACCGCCGCGGCCACCCGCCCCGAGAGGGTCTCGACGTGCACCACGAAGTTTGCCACTCCCGGCGCAAGGTCAGAAAGGGAGAGTCGCACCTGCCCGCGACCCGGAACAAAGACACCCCGCCCGGCGGGTGCAGGTAGCGCACCTCCCGGGCCGAAGAGCAGCACGTCGACGCTGGCCGGCGAATCCTCGGGGTTGGTCAGCGTGACCACCGACAGACGCCCGACACCTGAACCTCCGCCCACGAACCACTCGTCAGTTCCGGCAGCGACGCACTCCATGGCAGCCAGACCGCGTGTTCGCCCCTGCTCTCCCAGAGTGAACTGGTCCAGGGTGAGCCCCGGGGCGAGTGAGCCAATCCCGGTGGCCACGACCGGCGGCAGCGGCATTCCGCTGGTGCTGAGCGTCTCAGACCTGCCCGCCTTGGAGATGGCGCGCTTCTCAGACGCGCCCTTGGGAGGCATGGTGGCCAGCTGGGCCGCACCTGTGGAACTCGCGGCGCCTCCGCTTCTGGTTGCGCCACTCTTCCCACCCAGTCCTGGTGCCACGAAGCCGGTGACCACCGAGGTGATCAAAGCGTTGGCGATCGGGTCGGGGCACACCAGACGCGTCGTCTCCACCGCCTCCACGCTGACGGGAGGAGGTTCACGGTCGGCCACCACCAACGGTCGAAGGGCGCTTCCGAGAACGATCACCACGGCGCCGGCGGCCACAACCGCCCACGGAGCCCGAATCACGACGGGGCTCCGGTCGACGAGGGGGCGAAGGGCTCGTCATCGTCGCCTAGGACGTCGGCGTCAGGGTCGTCGGTGGGGCGTCGCCGACCTGGCAGCGCTAGCACGACGACCACTGACACGATCAACCCTTGCAGCCAGAGCCACCGATGCCTCGGCTCCTGGTCGAACCACAGGCGCAGAGTTCCCGTTGCAGCGGGGAGGGCGAACCGCTGGGGCCAGCCCCCTGCACCCTCGTCGGCAATGGCAACCAGGGCGGCCCCGTCGAGCGTGGCCCGCCACGAGGGATCCGACCTCTCGGCGAGCACCAGGCTCGACCGGGGAGCCATGCCGGCGGGTAGTGGCCCGTCGATGGCAACAGCTCCCTCACGCTTCCCGGCGGGCAGCACAGTGATCCGAGGGTCGGCTGCCAGAGCGCGCGCGCGAGCACTGTCGGTGTCGAGCCGCCACAGGGTGTCTCCCTCAGAGCTGCTGATGCGACGGAGTCCGGGTTCTGAGTCGAGCACCGAGACCAGCGTCGGGTTCGGCGCGGTCAGCACCACGAAGCGAACGCCGTACCGTCCGAGCCCCTCAACTTCCCCTCCGCCTCGACCGGCCATGAGGTCGCCTACCAGAGCGTCGAGCTCCTGGTAGGCCGACGCTGGCGGGCCCGTCTCCGCGGCGCCGAGCCTGGGGCCCTCGCCATCAATGACCGCATACTCAATGCCCCGCGCACTCGGCCTGAACACAAGGGAGCGCGGGCGCTCCGGGCCCAGCGATTCGGCCGCGACGAAGGCGGGCACCGCCGATCCGTCGCCCCGCACCACGGTGTCGCCCACACCCTTCCAGAGCCACCACCCACCGGTCATCAGGGGAGCCGCGACCGCGACGACGAGCGCGACGACAGCAGCGGGCTGCCTCCAACTGAAGCTGTCACCCGCGAGTCGAACACCGATGCCATCAGCGGCGGCGGCGGCGGCCACGATGAGGCCGAGTCCCAGAACGATGGTCGCCGGTCCGGGCCACGTCAGCAGCGCCAGGGGCTCGGACGGCGGACGCACCTCGACCATGGTCTGCAGTACCCCCATGACCAGACCCACCAGCGCAAAACCCCAGGCCAGCGTGGCGATCGGGCGCGACACACGACGTACCAAGCCGCCGAGAGCGAGGGCGACGATGCCTGCGGTGAACCACACGGGGACGGCGCCCGGGCCACCTGGGTTCATCAGTGATATCTGCCACGGAGCGAGGTCCGAACTGGTCGGCCCGGGGAGCCCCGCCTGCAGCAGCCACCACGACGGGTGGCGTAGGAGATCGAGACTCCAGGGCAGGAGCAGGGCCAGCGGCACCAGTACCAGCGCGAGCAACCGGAGCCTCACCGCACCAGCGCGGAAGTCGAACGGGATGAGCGCGGTGTCGGCTCCGCCCGTCGCGGGGTCGAAGACGTGTCGCCGCCGCGGCCTGCCGTCGTCACCCACCACCGCTCCGACGCCCCCCGGCAGCATCACGCCGTCGGCTGCGAGGGCGGGCAGCCCGGATGCTCCCACCAGTGCGACCACCACCAGAACCACGGTGATGACCCAGCCCAGCGGGACGAAGGCGGTCACGATCGAGAGTAGGAGAGCACCGCCCCACGCCGCCCGCCACGACACCGCTGAACGAAGGGCCACCCTGATGAACGCGGGGAGCAGGATCAAGAACACCACGGTTCCGATGCGACCGGTGGTCACAGCACCGATCGCGGCAGGCAGCAGGGCGTACGCCGCAGCGGCGACCATGCGAACCAGTCGGCTGTCGATGACCCGGCGGAGGGCGAGGTAAGCCACGACGCCAGCGATCGGAATGCCCACCATCATGATGGCGTCAACCGCTCGCGACGCGGAGCCCAGCAGGAAGGCCGCCACCGCCCCCACCACCATGAGGTAGGGAGGCGCAGCGGCCGCGGAGCCGGGACCGACTTCGTGCCAGCCCTCGGCGTAGGTGGCCCACAGGTCACCGAAGCCGCTCGGCGCAGGCAGCAGTGCACCTCCTTCGAGGAGCCCGAAGGCGAACCACGCGCGCACGGACACTAGCGAGACAAGGGTGAGCAGCACAGCCAGCAGCAGCGCTGGCCGCCGCAGCCAGAAGCCAAGGCGGCCTCGGGAGTCGTCGAAGGCGGTGTCGAAGGCGTCGTCATCAGAGGGGCCGGAGGCTGATGTCCCTGAGTGTGTCACCGTGGTTCCTGCCGTGCCGCCAACGACTCCGATGAGGGACTCCGCCGCGTGTCGGATCTGCCCGCCGATTCGCGGCCTGAACCCGCGGAGGTCTCGCTGGGTGAGTTGACGGGTCTGGGCTACCAGTCGCCTTGACGCCATCACCCGACCGGGGTGAACCAGCAGCACACCCAGGGCACCGAACTCGTTGCTGGCTTCATCGGGCGCCTTCGCGAGCAGCAGCCCCACGCCGCGCGCGAGCGAGCCGACGATCAGGCGCACCAACTGCAGTGGAATCGTGACAGCAGAGGAGTGCGCGAGCAGAACGTGCATGGCAGCCTCGCGGTCGGCCCGCCCGGCGTCGGCGCCGACGGCGGCGAGCGGTCGACGGCCGTGGATTCCGGCTTCGGCATGGTGCACCACGGCGTCGGTGGCCACGATCACCCGGTAGCCCGCCTCGTTGGCCCGCCAGCCGAGGTCAATGTCATCACGGAACATCGACAGGCTCGGGTCGAAGCCGCCCAGCAGGTCCCACACGTCGCGCCGCACGAGCATGCCGGCGCTTCCGACCGCCAGCACGTCGCGGACTCCGTCGTGCTGACCCTGGTCGTGCTCGCCCCTCTCGAGCCCGGAGATGCGTCGACCCGAACCCGCGATCGACAGACCGGTCTCGAGCAGCAGTCGGCGGTCATGCCAGCCCAGCACCTTGGGGCCGACGATGCCGGCGGTGACCGCGCCGTCACTGGTGTCGAGAAGCGCCTGCAGGGCCTGGGGGTCGGGCGCGCAGTCGTCGTGCAGAATCCACACCCACGCGACCTGACCGGGACCCGGCCCCATCGCCCCCGGCCGCTGGTCGTCGCCCTCGTGGTCGCCCTCGTGGTCGCCCTCGTGGTCGCCGCTGCGCCGGACCTCGGCGAGACGATCGGCGTGCGCCACACCGGCTGCCACGGCGGCGCCGAACGAGGAGGTTGACTCAAGCCGCACCACCGCGCCTGCTCCCAGCCAGTCGGTTAGTAGCGCGTCGCTCCCATCGACGCTGCCGGTGTCGACAGCCACCAGGTGATCTGGCGCACGATCGAGGCGATCAATCGTCGCGACACTCGGGGGAAGCCAGCGGAGCCCGTCGTGCGCCACCATCACGGCGATGACGTGGTGGTCTCGTCGCACGACAGGCTCGGCAGGCTCGTCATCATCGAAGACGAGGTCGGCGTAGCGGTCGATCCGATCGGAGACCGACTCACGCTCCTCGTCGTACAGGTCGGAGAAGTCATCTACGGGCCATGACTGGTCGTCAGGGGGGAGGGCAGGCGAGGCCCCGTCGGGCCGCGACGACAGGTCGCTACCCCTCGGATCGTTGTCGGGGTCAAACCCCGAGTTGTGGTCGGTCATCGACTACGACTCTACGCCGAACGGGGTCGCGCTGGCTGCGAGGCCGAGGACCTCCGTGGGTCGCCGGACGACGAATCCGGGCGACCGGGTCAGACGATGGCCTTCTTGAGCCGACGGCGCTCGCGCTCGCTGAGCCCACCCCAGATGCCGAAGCGCTCATCGTGTTCTAGGGCGTACTCGAGGCACTCGGAGCGCACGTCGCACGACTGGCAGACTCGCTTCGCCTCGCGGGTACTGCCGCCCTTTTCCGGGAAGAACGCCTCCGGATCAGTCTGGGCGCACAGCGCCCGCTCCTGCCACTCAAACTCGACGTCGATCGCCTCATCATCACGTACCAGCCGCATGAATTCGGTCACGAGGTGAGGTCCTCCCTGACGCGCTCCGTCGACCCCGGGCGGGGCGGACGTCAACTTCCGTGGCTCGAATTACACGCGTGTCACTCACCACTCGTCAAGCCCGGAGGAGGTGTGCGAGGGCTTTTTAGGATATTTTGTACTGTATTGTGATGATAATTAATTCCCCGTCCGGAGCCTCGACTTGTCAATCCACCACTCCGCAAGCGGGGTGCATCACTCGCCGACCTCCCCTACCGTCCTCGATATTTCCTGTTCGACGTCACTGCACCAGCCCCTCCCTCGGGGCCTTCCTCGTGACCTCCCTCCGGACCCTCGGGACCCCTGGGTTGATCCCCCCGCCGGCCAGCGACATGCTGGGTCCCACCTATCTGACCCGACGACCCCAACGACCCCAACGACCCCCAACGACCCCCGACGACCCACGAGGAGTCCCATGATCGAGCGGCCCAGCCTGCGGATCACCGCCCTCGCGGGTGGCATCGGCGGGGCCCGCTTCCTTCGCGGGCTGCTCGCCCACCTCACGGAGCGCTACCCGGACGGATCGGGGGGGAGCTCGGCCGAGGTGACCGTGATCGGCAACACCGGTGACGACATCTGGATGCACGGTGTCAAGGTGTGTCCCGACCTCGACACCGTGATGTACACGCTGGGTGGCGGGATCAACGAGGACCAGGGCTGGGGCCGTTCCGACGAGACCTTCACGGCCAAGGCCGAACTGCAGGCCTACGGGGCTGAGCCCAGCTGGTTCGGCCTGGGCGACCGCGACATCGCGACGCACCTGCTGCGAACACACCTGCTGACCTCAGGAGCCACGCTCTCCGAGGTCACCGCGCGCCTCTGCGAGCGGTGGCAGCCGGGGGTGCGACTGCTTCCGATGAGTGACCAGCGGGTCGAGACCCACGTGATTGTCTCCGAGGGCCCCGACGACACCCGACACACCGCCCTGCACTTCCAAGAGTGGTGGGTACGGCATCGGGCCTCGATCCGAGCGCACGGGTTTGTGCAGCGCGGGCTTGACGACGCGCGCCCCGCCCCAGGCGTGATCGACGCCATCAGCACCGCCGACGTCGTGCTGCTGCCACCCTCGAATCCCGTGGTGTCAATCGGCACCATCCTTGCGGTGCCGGGTATCGGAGAGGCGCTGCGGGCGACGTCCGCCCCGGTCGTGGGAGTCTCGCCGATCATTGGCGGTGCTCCCGTACGAGGTATGGCCGACGCCTGCCTGAGTGCGATCGGGGTGGCCACCAACGCCACTGCGGTGGCCGAGCACTACGGCTGCCGCCGCGACGGAGGCTTCCTCGATGGATGGCTCGTCGACACCACCGACCACAGCGCACTGGCCACCCTCGCATCGCTGGGCATCGCCAGCCGCGCTGTTCCCCTGCTAATGGTTGACGTCGAGGCCACCGCGGCTATGGCCGACCAGGCCCTCTCCCTCGCCTTCGAATTGGCCGACCGGTGAGTGCGCCTGCCTCGGCGTCGCTTCAGGTGATTGCCCTCAGCGGCCTCGGAGAGTTTAAGGCCGGCGACGATCTCGCGGCTCATCTCGCCGAGGCAATCGGGAGGGCGCAGTGGCCCGACGGAACGGTGGGGCTTGCCGACGGCGACGTCGTGGTGGTCACCAGCAAGGTGGTGAGCAAGGTTGAGGGTCGGCTGATCCCAGCCCACG
>CALQEM020000136.1:0-9477 GCA_943329595.2 Bifidobacterium breve | reverse complement strand
GTGTAGCGCTTGGCCAACGACACCACCAGCCGCAGGTTGGCCTCGAGCAGGTGGTCCTTGGCGCGGCGGCCGTCAACGGCAATCCAGCGCAGGTCCTCCTCGAGTCCCTTAGCCAGCTTCTTGCCCGCGTTGAGTTTCTCCTCGGCGAAGAGGCCGGCCTCGATGCGCTTGGCGAGCTCGACCTCCTGCTCGGCATTGAGTAGCGGCACACGACCGATCTGCTTGAGGTAGTCCTTCACCGGGTCGGCGGTGGCTCCGGCGGTGATGACGGTCTGCACCGGCTCGTCGGTCTCGTCGACGTCGGAGATGACGAAGCCCTGGTCCTCCTCCTCCTCGGCGGCGGCGGGCACTGCAGTGGCGGGCTCAGCGTTGCCGTCGACGGCAACCTCAGCGAGGTCCTCGACCAGCTCGGCCTCGAGGTCCTTCTCGAGCTCAGCCACGGCCTCGATGTCGATCGCGTCTTCGTCCTCGACGATCACGACCTCACCGTCGACGATGAGGCCCTCGGCAAGTTCCACCACTACCTCGGGCTCGGTGCCCTTCTTGGCTGCGGGCGCCTTGGGCTCAGCCGCCTTCTTCGCAGGGGGCGCAGCCTTCTTCGCGGGAGCAGCCGCCTTCACCGCTGGGGGCGCAGCCTTCTTCGCGGGGGGAGCAGCCGCCTTCTTCGCAGGGGGCGCAGCCTTCACCGCGGGCGCAGCCGCCTTCTTCGCGGGAGCAGCCTTCTTAGCAGCGGGAGCAGCCTTCACCGCGGGGGCCGAGGCAGGCACAGCCTTAACGGCGGACTTCTTGGCAGGCGGCGACTTCAAGGAGTCGGCCTTCTTGGCAGCGTTTGTGGGCACGTCCACCCTCTCTTGGGGCACGAACTAAGCCCGTGTCAAGAAGGCTGGGCCATCTTGTACGGGCTTGCGGAGACTCCGCTTGCTCATCATGGCACGGATGTGGACCAACCCCCGCATCGGGGTGCTACTCCACCGCCGTGAAGGGGTTCACCAAGGGTGCAGCGCCGTTGTCGGCCGCGCGCGACTCACCCCAGAGCAGGATGCCGACCGACAGGAGGATGACCGCCATACCCACCACCTGCTGGGGTCCCACGCCCTCGCCGAGCACCACAACCCCGAGTGCGACGGCTACCAGCGGCTCGAGGGTTGAGATCACCGAGGCGGTCGAGGGCGACACGCGGCCGAGCCCGACCGACAGCAGCCCGAAGGCCACGACCGTGCCCAGGAGCGCCATGCCGAGAGCTCCGAACCAGCCCCCGGCGTCACCGGGGCCGCGCGAGTCGGTGACCACCGCCAGCACCACGAACACCCCTGCCGCGCCGGTGAGCACCAGGGCCGTGCCCGGGAGGCTGCCCGCCCGTGGGATCAGCCGGCTCGCCACCACCAGGTACACGGCAAAAATCGCCGCAGCCCCGAGAACTTCGATCGAGCCCACGGGGTCGCCCCCGGACGAGGCCCCCACAGTAATGGCCGCGCCCGCCACGGCACCGATGACGCAGGCGACAGTGATCGCCGACGGACGACGCCGAAAGGCCACCGCACCGATGATCACCACCCACGCCGGGTAGACGTAGAGCAGCGTCTCGGCGTAGCCCGCTGACACCCGCTGCAGGCCCACGAAGAAGAGCAGCACCTCGGGAGTTAGCAGCACCGCCCCAATCATCAGCATCGTGAGGGTCACCCGCACAGGAGGAAGCAGCGGGCGCCCCTTCCTCCACGACACCACCACCGTCGCCATCAGCATCAGTGCCGCCGCAATGCCGAACCGCCACGCCAGCAGCGCGATCGGCTCGGTGCCACTGGCGTACGCCAACTTTCCGAACACCGGGAGCGAGGCGAACCCGCTGGCCGACAGCACGATCAGCAGAACGCCGACCCAGCGTCCGCTCTGGTCGCGTTGAACCGGCTCAGCCACGCGTGACCATGGGCGGCAGCTCAATCCCGTTCGCGATGAGCGCCTGCTCGAGCCGGGTATTCACCGCCTCGATCACCGTGATGCGGGCGTACCGCTTGTCGTTGGCCTCCACCAGGGTCCACGGCGCCCACGAGGTGTCGGTGCGGTCGACCATCTCGCGCACGGCATCCTCGTACTCCGGTCGCCTCTCACGGTTGCGCCAGTCGTCCTCGGTGAGCTTCCACCGTTTGAGCGGGTCCTTCTCGCGTGCCTCAAACCGCGTGAGTTGCTCCTCGTGCGAGATGTGCAGCCAGAACTTCATCAGCACCATCCCCTCGGCCGCGAGGCTGCGCTCGAAATCATTGATCTCGTCGTAGGCGCGGGTCCACTGCTCGTCGGTGGCGAAGCCCTCGACCCGCTCGACCAGCACACGTCCGTACCAACTGCGGTCGAGAATGGTCATGCCTCCCCAGCCCGGCAGGTGCTGCCAAAACCGGGTGAGGAAGTGATGGCGCTTCTCGTCGTAGGTTGGCGCTGCGAAACTCACCACGCGCACGTGCCGGGGATCGAGAGATGCGACCACCCTCGTGATGGCACCGCCCTTGCCTGCGGCGTCCCAGCCCTCGAACACGAGACAGAGCGGTGGGCCGAGCCGTCCGCCACCGTCGAAGATGCCGCCTGCCACCAGCCGAAGGTAGAGCAGCCGGTCCTGCGCCTCGGCGAGGCGCCTAGCCTCCTCGTCGCGCGAGAGTGACAGCGTGAGGTCGAGAGCGTCGAGTCGTCCCATGGTGCGATTCTGCCCGGTGCTCAGGCGTCAGGGTGCGGCGATGCCCGTGTCGGGGTCGATGATCACAACACGCTCGGTGCGCGGGTCTACGCGGTGCAGGTGTCGTCCTTGAGCTTCCTCGGCCACATCGGTGCGGCGGCCCGAGGCGGTCATGAGGCCGGGCCAGCCGTGGTGGTGGTGCAGCGCGTCAGCCACGTAGACCACCCAGGTGCCCACATGCTGCCGCCGCAACTGCGGGCTCACAAAGATCTGGTCAATGGTTGCCGTGTCTGTCGACCAGTGCAGGGCGGCCACCTGCTGGGCACTGTCTACGGCAATCGAAGCGAACTCGTCATTGGTCAGCACGGTTCCGGGCGGAAGGTCATCGGTGTCGAAGACCACGAGGCTGCAGCCCGGTCGCTCGCCGCCCTCGTCGGGAATCTCCACGGCCCACAGCGGCGGCACACCTTCGACCGCCCACCGCGCCACGCTGACTCGGCGACGCAGTTGAGCGTCAACCCCCACGCGCCAGAGCACCCGGTCTTCGGGGTAGGCCGAGTCATCGACACCCGGACCGATGGTTGTTCCGTCGGGGTAGTCGTTGGTGAGGTAGCAACGCACCGACCACAGTCCGTCGCCCAACGTGCCCATTGGACCCACCCGCAGGTACCAACCGGTTCCGAACTCCCCTGACCCCTCGGACGGGCCGTGGGTCATCTGGTTCGGAACAGCGCGGAGATGCCCCCGGTGGTCACGGTGAAGCAGCGATTCTTGCCCTCGGGCACGAACCAGACGGCCTCAAAGTGCTTCTCGCGAGCATCGAACGTCACTGACGTGAACACGCCGTAGACGACGTCGGCCAGCGGAGTTAGGTCGTCGCACGACACCTCTGTGCTGCTCGACCACGGAATCGAGGGGTCGTCGATCACGCACTCGTTGGTGCTGTCCTCCACCCGGAACTCGAGTTCCTTTTCCGCGCCCGCCTTGACATTGTTGACCCGGCCGTCGGACTTCACGCCGTCAAAGAATCCGACGGTCACCTTGGTGCCGTAGAACTGTGGGCTCGCCAGAGTATCCGTGGCTGGGGCGCAGATCGGCAGCTTGGTCTTCTCGCTGGGCGCCTTGGGCTTCGCGTCGGCGGGAGCAGCGTCGGCTGCCGAGGCGGCGATAGGCACGAGGCCAACGGCTGCCGCCGAGGCGATCGCGGCTGAGCGAACGAGGCGGGGGCGGGGAGAGTTCATGGCTCATTCCTAGCACACACCAGCGGCCCACCCCAGACGCTCAGGCCGTGGGGCGGCCGGTCTGAGGGTCGACCATCAGGCCGATCTCAGTGCGCGCTGGCATTCTCTCGGGGTGCCGGGCGGCCAGGTTCTCGCCCAGATCGGTGCGGCGGGGGCCACCGTGCAGCGAGCCCGCCCAGCCGTGGTGCTGATGCATCGCTGCGGCCGCGTAGAGCAACATGCGTGCCACATGGCTGCCACGGCGCTCGGGCGCCACGTACACCTGGTCGACTAGACCGTCGTCGGTGAACCACCGCACGGCGCCCACCTGCTCGTCGCTGGCCACAGGCAGCACGAGAAACTCGGCGTTGCGCACCACCGTGCCGGCGGGTAGGTGATCGGTGTCGTAGGCCGCCAGGGTGAAGGTCGCGCGGCCCTCCTTCTCCCCCGGCACGCGCACGTACCAGAGGTCGGGTGCGCCGGCGACTGCCCAGGGGCTCACAGTGACTACCGTGCGACCCTTGTGGTCAAGCTCAGCGAGCCAGTGGCTGCGGTCGATCGGAAGGGTTGCGTCGTCGACGGCTGGCCCGATGATGGCGCCGTCGGGGTGGTCATCGGTGATGAACCCCCGAACGCGCCAACGCCCCCCAGGAAGGGGGGCGAGGCGGGCGTACCAGATCGATCCCCACTGCCCCGATTCCGGGAAAACGGGGTCCGGCGCGGAGGACTGCGGGGTCACTTCGTCGTGAAGCGCGCCGCGATATATGGCGAGACGTCCTCTTCCCCATCATTGAGGGTCAGTGTGAAAACCTGATAGCAACGGCCCTTGCCGACCGGTACCTCCCAGATGGACTGGTGATGCCGCTCCCTATCCTCGAACACCGCCGATGGATACGAGAAGTCGATCGCTTCCTTGGTGGAGCAGTTGATCTCAGAGACCACGGTCAGGAATAGCTCCTCGGGAATGACGCAGTTGTTCGTGGAGTCGATCAGCGAGAACTCCAACTCGACTGACGTCCCGGCCTTGACCTTGTTGAAGGGCACGTTGAGTTCGGGTATCTCTGCCGTGATATCCATCGTGCCGGCCACCGTCTTGATCCCGTGGTAGTAGCCGACCAGCGCCTTCTCACCACCGAGGTAGGGCGCACACACCTCGAGCTTCATGTCCTTCTCCTTGGGTGTCACCCAGGTACCAGACCGCGATTCCTTTCCCTTCGCCGCCAGAGGCGCAGCGTCAGCGGCCGACACAGCAGAGAGGGAGCCCAGGAGGGTGAGGGCCGAGGCCCCGGCGCAGAAGCGGGTGGCGGCATTCCGGCGTGAGGTCATGAGCGTTTTTATCACGGATTCGGCGCGAGGCGCAGCGTCAGCGGCCGACAGCCTGATCGGGAAGCATGCTCGCGCGCGGGTGCCTTGGGTGCACTTAGCGCGATAGGTAAGGGCTTGGGTGCCCCCGATGCGATTAGGGGCGCGCGCGTTGGAGGGAGCGCGCGAGGGTTGAGCGGAGGAGTTGGCCCACCGCGTCGGCCTCAATCAGGAAGCCGTCGTGGCCGTAGGGCGAGCCGATAATCGTCGCGGGCTCGGCGGTGGGAATCAGTGCCGCCATCTCATGCTGCAGACGCACCGGGTAGAGCCGGTCGGAGTCAATACCGCCGACCACCACGGGCACCGTGATCGCTCCGAGCGCAGCCGCGACTCCCCCGCGGCCCCGACCCACGTCGTGGGTGTTCATCGACTCGGTGAGCGACACGTAGGTGCCGGCGTCGAACCTGCGCACCAGCTTCTCGGCGTGGTGGTCGAGGTACGACTCGATGGCGTACCTGCCTCCGCGCAGCGGGTCCTCGGCTCCCTGCGACGTGCGGCCAAAGCGCAGCTCGAGCTCGGTCTCGCTGCGGTAACTGAGGTGCGCCATGCGCCGGGCCAGACCGAGCCCCTGGTGCGGGCCGCCGCCGGGCTGCGCATGGTAGTAGTCGCCATCGCAGTAGCTGGGGTCGCTGCGCACCGCGAGCACCTGCGCGGAGTAAAGCCCGATCTCGTCAGACGTCGCTGCCGCACCCACGGCCAGCACCAGCGAGGCTCCCACGCGCTCGGGGGCCATGATTGCCCACTCCAGCGCACGCATGCCGCCCATCGACCCGCCTGCCACCGCCACCCAGCGGTCGATGCCGAGCGCGTCGCTCAGACGGATTTCGACCTCAACCTGGTCACGAATAGTAATGCGAGGCCAGCGCGAGCCCCACGGCTTGCCATCGGGCGCGAGCGACGATGGGCCCGTGGTGCCCTGACACCCGCCGAGCACGTTGGGGCACACCACGAACCACTCGTCGGTGTCGAGCGCCTTGCCCGAGCCCACCACGTCGTCCCACCAGCCGGCGGTGATCTGGCCCGGACCCTCAGGGCCGGCCACATGCGAGTCGGCCGTGAGCGCATGCAGGATCAGCACGGCATTGATGACCCGGCCCCGCTCGTCACGGCGCGGGGTTCCGAACGTCTCGTAGGCCACCCGCACCGCGGGCAGCGCTCCGCCCGCCTCCAGGGTCAGCGACGGCAGGTCGACGAACTGTCGCCAACCGGGGTGGTCCCCCTCCCGCCAGGCGGCGCTGGCAGGAGGGGGTCCGTCGTACGAGATCGGCATCGCCGGTGCCTCGCTCAGGCTTCCTTGGCAGCCAGGAAGCCGGCCTCGAGGTCGTGGAAGGCCTCCTTGGAAGCGCGGAACCCGGCCTCAAGGTCGGCGAGGATATCGACGATGTTCTCGATGCCCACCGAGAGGCGCACGAGTCCGGGAGTCACGCCCGAGGCTGCCTGCTCCTCCGGCGAGAGCTGCGAGTGCGTGGTGCTCGCGGGGTGAATCACCAGGCTGCGCACGTCGCCAATGTTGGCCACGTGGCTGTGCAGCTCAAGTCCCTCAACGAAGCGCTTGCCGGCCTCAATGCCGCCCTGGATCTCGAACGACAGCACCCCGCCGGTGCCGAGGGGCGCGTACTTCTTGCCCCGCTCGTACCACGGGCTCGAGGGCAGCCCGGCGTAGTTGACCGACACCACCTCATCGCGGGCCTCGAGCCACTCGGCGACTGCCTGAGCGTTCTGCACGTGGCGCTCAACCCGAAGGCTCAGGGTTTCGATGCCCTGGGCGATCAGGAACGCGTTGAACGGGGCCACCGCCGCACCGAGGTCGCGCAGCAACTGCACCCGCGCCTTGAGGATGAACGCGAGGTTGGCACCGAGCGCCGAGCCCACGCCGAGGTCGCGTGCGTACACGAGCCCGTTGTAGCTGGGGTCGGGCGTGTTGTAGTTGGGGAACTTCGCGGGGTCGGCGCCGAAGTCGAAGTTGCCACCGTCGACGATGACTCCCGCAACCGCGGTGCCGTGGCCGCCGAGGTACTTGGTGGCCGAGTGCACCACGATGTCGGCTCCGTGCTCGATCGGACGAATGAGGTAGGGGGTTGCCACCGTGTTGTCGACCACCAGGGGCACACCTACTTCGTGGGCCACGCCAGCCACGCCGGAGATGTCGAGCACGTCGTTCTTCGGGTTCGAGATGGTCTCACCGAAGAACGCCTTGGTGTTGGGCCGCACGGCCGCGCGCCACGAGTCGAGGTCGTCGGGGTTCTCGACGAACGACACCTCGATGCCCATCTTCGCGAAGGTGTAGTGGAAGAGGTTGTACGTGCCGCCGTAGATGCGGGGGCTCGACACGATGTGGTCGCCCACCTCGGCGATGTTGAGCAGTGCCAGGGTCTCGGCCGCCTGCCCGCTCGAGGTGAGCAGTGCCGCCACGCCACCCTCGAGGGCGGCGATGCGGTCCTCGACCGCTGCCTGGGTCGGGTTCATGATGCGGGTGTAGATGTTGCCGAACTCCTTGAGCCCGAACAGGTTGGCCGCGTGCTCGGTGGAGTTGAACGTGTACGACGTGGTGGAGTAAATGGGCAGCGCACGCGCGTTGGTGGCGCTGTCGGGGCTCTGTCCGGAATGGACCTGCTTGGTTTCGAAGCTCCAGGCGTTCGACATGGGTGAATCTCCTCAGCGGGTTGCAGCGAGGTCGACAACGCACGGCGGGAGTGCCCACCTACATGGGGCCCACAGGACGTGCCGACCTTGCCTCGATGGAGGGGCCTTGCCTGTGCAAGGCCCGCGCTTGCCGGTTTCACGACGTTCCGTGAAACAAGCCAGGTCGTTCACCCGGGGCACCCCACCGCGGTCGGAGGGTTGCCGGCCAGCGAGCCGGGGCTTAACGCTGGCACTCTTGACCTAGTCGGTAATTTACGACACCGTCGCCGCCACTATCAACTCATGGACAGTGTCGTCTTACTATATGAGACGCCGCCTGCGACCCTGCCGCAGGCTTCATCACGCAGCCCCGAAGGCCACCCGGCCCTCGCGCAGGTCATCAGGATCGAGGCTGGAGAGCACTTCCCGCCACCACGACGGCGCCAGGGCACCCTCGAGACCCACGGCCGCCAACGTGGCGAGTCGGCACGACGGGTCGTCGCCGCGGGCGCGATCGATGGCCACCCACGCGCGCGCGCCGTCTCCTTCGAGATAGCGCAGCACGGCGAGGCAGGCGGCCGCCTGCGCCACGAAGTGTCGGGGTGCGAGCACCACGATGGCCGCCAACGCGTCGGCCACCTCCCGCTGCGCCGGAATGCCCCGCACGTTGGCAGTGCGCACCGTCAGCGCAAGGAAGGCATCGCGCAGCAGGCCGTCGCGCAGCGCAACCAGCACGAGGGCCTGGTCGTCGAGGGTGAGCTGGTCAGGACGCTCGACGAGCAGCGTGAGGGCCCGCCACGCCCGTGCGCGAACCGTCGCTGACATGGGCAGGCTCACCCCTCGACCCCGGGTGCCGACTGACACCCCCGTCGCAGTAATCAGCGTGCGCATGCGCCGCACCACCCCCGCGGGCGCGGGTGACAACTCGGCGACGAGGTCGTCACGTGTGCCCCGCGGGGCACGACCGGCCACCACGAACCGCGCCTTGACATCGTGAGCCACCTCGGCGTCGATGGCGTGGCCGCAGAGGTCGCAGCAGGAGGTCTCCGAGCACAGGTACGACCACCAGCGCTGTCCAACAACACAGAGTGCATCGCCGGGCGAGCGACCCTCGGCGACCAGCCAGTCGACAATCGCGCGCACATCGCTGGCTCCGGGCAGGCGCGCGTCGTGCGTCAGTGGGTTGCGGGAGGCGTCGGTGTCGGTGTCGGTGTCGGGGTCGGGGTACGCCACCAGGTACGGCACGGAGTCGGCGGGCACCGAGAGTGCCGCCCTGCTGAGAACGCAGGCGAAGTCAGGGTGAAGCCCGCCCGCGTCGGCACCGACCGCGAGGTCGGCCCGCATGGTGAGCACCACCTCGTGGTCGAGGGGCGACACCCACACCACCACCACCGAGCGCTCGGGGGTGAATCCGAGGAGGTACGGCACGGCGCAGATCAGCGCGTCGGGACCGGTCAGGCGAACAGTTGGGAGGTCTGGGAGGTCTGGGAGGTCTGGGAGGTCTGGGTTCATGCCCCGAGTGTGTCGGCGCGACACCCGGGTATGCGCAGGAGCGACGGCACCTGTGGACAACTCATCGGCGAGGGGGGCACACCGTGCCGGTAGACCCGCACT
>CALQEM020000135.1:0-9564 GCA_943329595.2 Bifidobacterium breve | reverse complement strand
GCGCCGTTGCGCGACTCCGAGGTCGACACGCTGGTGCTGGGTTGCACCCACTACCCGCTTCTCACCGGTGCCATCCAGTACGTGGTGGGCGATGGAGTCACCCTCGTGTCAAGCGCCGAGGAAACGGCTAAGGACGTCTACCGCACACTCGTGGCCCACGACCTGCTGCGCAATCCCGCGCTGCCCCAGGCCCACCACACCTTCCTGGCCACTGGAGACCCCGAGCCCTTCGCCGACCTCGGCCGGCGCATCCTCGGCCCCGATCTCGTGCTGCGTCCGCACGCCTTCGGAACGGCAACGGTGGCCGGCAACTGATGCGGCTCACGGTCATCGGCTGCTCGGGCTCGTTCGCGGGGCCCGACTCACCGGCGTCGTGCTACCTGCTTGAGCACGATGGCCACCGCATCGTGCTCGATCTGGGTAACGGCGCGCTCGGGCCGCTCGCGGCACACGCCGACCTCGCCTCCATTGACGCGGTGCTGCTCTCGCACCTGCATCTCGACCACATCGCCGACGTGGGCGGCTACTACGTCGCGCGCAAGTACGGGCCGACCGGTCCGCAACCCCCGCTTCCGCTAGTGGGGCCGCGCGGCGTCGCCGCGCGCGTGGTGTCGATGTACGGCGACACCACGCCTGAGGCGATGGCGTCGGTGTTCGACATCGACGAGCACCGGCCCGGGCCGCGCCACATCGGGCCGTTCACCATCACGGTCACGAGGGTGCGGCACCCCGTGACCGCCTATGCCACCCGGGTCGAGGCGGGCGGGCGCACACTCGTCTTCTCGGGAGACACCGGCCCCACCGACACGCTCATCGAGCTGGCACGCGGCGTCGACCTCGCGCTGTTCGAGGCGTCGTTCCTCGAAGACGAGGTGCGCGATCTCGCCAACGCGGGTGACCTCCACCTCACCGCGACGCAGGCGGCCCAGCATGCAGCGGCGGCGGGGGTTGAGCGGCTGGTGCTCACCCACCTCGTGAGCTGGAATGACCGAGCTGCGACCGAGGCCGAGGCACGCGCTCACTTCAGCGGCTCGCTTGAGCTGGCGAGCTCCGGTCTCGTCATCGACGTGTGAGACCCCGCCGGTAAGGTCAGGTTTCATGAGCCTCCCCACCCCCCGTTCCGATGGCCGCACCGACCACGCGCTTCGCCCCGTCACGTTCGAGCGCGGCTGGCTCGACTCCGCCGAGGGGTCGTGCCTGGTGTCGTTCGGCCGCACGCGGGTGCTGTGCGTGGCCTCATTCACCGCAGGCGTGCCGCGCTGGAAGAAGGGGTCTGGCCAAGGCTGGGTCACCGCTGAGTACGCGATGCTTCCGCGCTCAACCAACACCCGCTCTGACCGCGAGTCGGTCAAGGGGCGGCTCGGTGGGCGAACCCAGGAGATCTCGCGGCTCGTGGGTCGCTCGCTGCGGGCGGTGGTCGACGTCGGCGCGCTGGGCGAGAACACCATCGTCATCGACTGCGACGTATTGCAGGCCGACGGAGGCACTCGCACCGCGGCCATCACCGGCGCCTACGTGGCCCTCGTCGACGCCGTGGCCTGGGCCAAGGGTCAGGGTCTCGTCGCCTCAGGCGCCACGGTGCTCACCGACTCGGTGGCAGCGGTCAGCGTGGGCATCATCGACGGCGTGCCTCGCCTCGACCTCCACTACGACGACGACGTGCGCGCCGACACCGACATGAATGTGGTGATGACTGGCTCGGGCACCTTCGTCGAGGTTCAGGGCACCGCTGAGGCAGCCCCCTTCGATCGCGATCTGCTTAACAGCCTCCTCGACCTCGCCGGAGTCGGAATCGCTGACCTCACTCGCATGCAGTCCGCGGCCCTGGCCGTCAGCCTGCCGTGACCCCCTCGGGCTCGCCGGTGCGCGTGGTGCTTGCCACACGCAACGCGCACAAGGTCGCCGAACTCGGCCGCATGCTCGCCGACTCCGGCCTGCGGGTTGAACTCGTCCCGCTGCCCGACGACGCGCCCGACGTGGCCGAGACCGAGACCACCTTCGCGGGCAATGCGCTACTCAAGGCGCGTGCCCTCAGCGCCCACACCGGGCTGCCTGCCATCGCCGACGACAGCGGGCTGTGCGTCGATGCCCTCAACTCGATGCCGGGCGTGCTGTCGGCACGCTGGGCAGGCCGGCACGGCGACGACCAGGCCAACCTCGAGCTCCTGCTCGGGCAACTAGCCGACGTCGCCGACTCGAGGCGCGGAGCCCGTTTCGTGTGCGCGGTGGCGCTCGTGGTGCCCGGCGGCCCGCACGACACGCCGCTCGAGCGCGTGGTCGAGGGCGAGGTCGAGGGTCACCTCACTCGGCAGCCGCGGGGCACGAACGGCTTCGGCTACGACCCGATCTTCGTGCCCGACGGTCATGCGCGCACCACCGCCGAGATGAGTGCTGACGAAAAGGATGCGCTCAGCCACCGCGGTCATGCACTGCGGGCGCTGCTGCCGGTGCTGCGCGAGGCGCTAGGTCGGCCCGAGGGCTGATGTCAGGGGGCGGGCGGGTGTCGAGGCGGCCCGCGTGGCTCAGCCGCAACCTGCTGCTGCTCACCCTGGTGTCGCTCACCCAAGACGCCGCCAGCGAGTTAATGTACCCGCTGCTGCCGCTGTTGATCACCGGCGTGCTCGCGGCACCTCCCGTAGTGCTCGGCGTGGTCGAGGGCTGCGCCGAGGCAGCGGCCGGAATCTCGAAGTACGTGGCGGGGCGCTGGTCTGACACAGCAGGCCGCAAGCCGTTCGTCACGGCCGGCTACGGGCTGGCGGCGGTGGGCAAGATCGTGGTGGCCGCTGCCATCGGCTGGCCCATGGTGCTGATCGGGCGCGTGGTCGACCGCCTCGGCAAGGGTGTGCGCTCGGCGCCGCGCGATGCGCTCATCGCCGACTCGGTGCCCCCGGAGGCTTATGGGCGGGCCTTCGGCTTTCATCGCATGGGCGACACCCTAGGCGCCGTGATCGGACCGCTACTCGCGCTGCTCGCGCTCTCCCTGCTTAACAACGACGTGCGGGCGGCGCTGTGGTGGGCGATAGTTCCGGCGATTGCGTCGATGCTGCTCACGCTGATGATCGTCGAGCCGCGGCGCAGCAGGCCCGGACCTGACCCCCAGGCCGAGGCAGCGACCTCCGACCCCAAAATCGCCACGGTTGAGTTCGGCCCGGCGCGAACCCCTCTGCCCCGGCCCTTCTGGCGCGTGGCAATCGTGCTGGTGGCCATCGCGGTGGTGAACTTCCCCGACGTGCTGCTGCTGCTGCGGGTGAGCGACCTCGGCTTCAGCACCACGCAGGTGGTGCTCGCCTATGTGCTGTTCAACCTCGTGTACACGCTTGCGTCGTATCCCGCGGGTGCGCTGTCTGATCGAATCCCGCGGGCCGCGGTGTACGGCATCGGGCTGCTTGCGTTCGCCGTGGGCTACCTCGGGCTCGGGCTGGTGGGTGGCGGGCCATGGGTGTTCGTGCTGATCGGGGTGTACGGGCTGTTTCCTGCGCTCACCGACGGAGTCGGGAAGGCGTGGATCTCCGGCCTCGTGCCCAGCGAGCTGCGGGGGCGCGCCCAAGGGGTGTTCCAGGCGCTCGGCAACGGAGCGGTGTTCGTCGCCGGGCTCTGGGCTGGACTGCTGTGGACGGTCGGCCCGGGCGGGGGCGTCATTCCACTGCTGGTGTCGGGTTCGCTGGCTGCCGTGGCAGGGGTGTTCCTGCTTGTGCGGCAGCGCTCTCTACACTCGTGACCACAGCGGGAGTGGTGGAATTGGCAGACACGCAGGATTTAGGTTCCTGTGCCTTCGGGCGTGCGGGTTCAAGTCCCGCCTTCCGCACACAGAGCGCGGCCCCGGTCCGGGGCCGCGCCAGCAGCGCCGGAGCCCGCTCAGACATCGAGGCCGAGGTCTCGGCGCAGCTTGGCCACGTGTCCCGTGGCTCTGACCCCGTACTGTGCGACCTCGATCAGGCCTGAGGGGTCGATGACGAACGTCGACCGGATGACCCCCACCACGGTCTTGCCGTAGAGCTGCTTCTCGCCGTAGGCCCCGTACGCCGTGAGAACCGCCCTGTCGGGGTCGGACAGAAGCGGAAACGTGAGGCCCTCGGTCGCGCGAAAGCGGGCGAGCTTCTCGGGCGAGTCGGGCGAGATCCCGAGCACGGCATAGCCCTCGCTGGTGAATGAGTCGAGCCTGTCGCGGAAATCGCAGGCTTGCTTGGTGCAGCCGGGTGTGGCGGCGGCGGGGTAGGCGTACAGGATCGCGCGCTGCCCGGCGAGCGAGGAAAGCGACACCGGGGTGCCGGCGTCAGACGTGAGGGTGAAGGCGGGTGCGGTGTCACCGGGAGAGAGTCGAGTCATGACCCTAGTCAACCGGGTGGGACGCTGTTGCACATCTTTTGCAGGTGCAACGAACCTGTCTTAGAGTGGGGCAATGCACTTATCTTGGTTCGCCAGACAGGGACTTCTGGCGACCCTCGTGCTGGCTGGCCTCACGGCCTGCGGGTCATCCTCGACGGAAACGTCCGGCGGCGCCGCCTCGTCGGGCCAGCAGTTACTCATCGCCACCACGGTGTCGCCCCTCACCTCCATCGCCGCGAGCGTGGCCGGCGATAGGGCGCGGGTCGAGGGCATCGTGCCCGAGGGCACGAACTCACACACCTTCGAGCCCGAGCCCTCGGTAGCCGAACTGCTGAGCACGGCCGACGTCATCTTTGTCAACGGGCTCAAGCTCGAGGACCCCACGCTCGCGCTCGCCGAGACCAATAAGAAGCCCGATGCCGAGATCGTCGAGATAGGGACGACGGTTCTCCCTGAGAGCGATTACCTCTACGACTTCTCCTTTCCCAAGGAGGGTGGCAAGCCCAACCCCCACCTCTGGACCGACCCCACCTACGCGGCCGCGTACGCGGCGGTGATCGCCGACACGCTCGCGGCGAAGGATCCCGCCAACGCCGACTACTACCAGACCAACGCGGCCACCTTCGAGGCCAAGGCGGCCGAGCTCGCCGCAGCCGTTCGCAAGGACCAGGCCACGGTGCCCCAGGGCAACCTCACACTGCTCACGTACCACGACGCCTACGCCTACTTCGCGAAAGAATTCGGCTGGAAGGTTATCGGCGCGATTCAGCCGCAAAACTTCGCCGATCCGAGCCCGCAGGACGTGGTGGAACTGATCAACCAGGTGAAGGCAAAGAAGGTCACCACCATCTTCGGGTCTGAGGTGTTCCCGTCGTCGGTGCTCAAGGAGGTGGCCGACGCAACCGGAGCCCGCTACGAGAGCTCGCTGCGCGACGACGACTTACCTGGTCAGCCCGGAGACGCAGAGCACTCATGGCTCGGGCTGATGCGCTACGACTTTGTCACCATGGTCACCGGACTCGGCGGTACGGCCACCAACCTTGAGGCGTTGAGCCTGGCCACCACCACACCTGATAGGGCGGTATACCCCCAGTGACCGGAACCGGAGTAGGACCCGAGCTCGTCGCTCTCAGGGGAGTCGACGCTGGCTACGACCGCACGCACGTGCTGCACGGTGTCGACCTCACGGTGCGCAAGGATCAGTTCACCGGAATCGTTGGCCCGAGCGGGGCGGGCAAGACCACGCTGCTGCGGCTGCTCGTCGGAACGTTGAAGCCGTCGGCGGGCTCGGTCACGCGCGCGCCCGGCCTCGCCGTTGCCTACGTGCCGCAGCTCGGCACCGTCAACTGGGACTTCCCGGTGACCGTCTTCGAGTGCGTGCTGATGTCGCGCACCAAGGGACGCGTGGTTCCGTGGTCGTCGAGATCCGAGCGCGCCGAGGTGCACGCGGTGCTTGAGCGCCTCGGCATCGCCGAACTAGCTCAGCGGCACATCCGCGAACTGTCGGGGGGACAGCAGCAGCGCATGTTCCTTGCCCGCGCCCTGCTGAGGCAACCACAGCTTCTGCTGCTCGACGAGCCCACCAGCGGGGTTGACGTTTCGACCCGGCACGACGTACTGCACCTGCTGGCCGATCTGCATGAAGACGGCATGGCCATCGTGCTCACTACCCACGACCTCAACGGCATGGCCGCGCACCTGCCGCACCTGGTGTGCGTCAACGGACACATCATCGCGTCGGGCACCCCGCACGAGGTCATCACACCCGACGTGCTCGAGCACACCTACGGCGCTCGCATGGAGGTGCTTGAGCACCTCGGCATGCCGGTGGTTGTCGAGGCCGGTCCCACCTCGGTCAGGAAGATCGCATGAACTGGGTCAGTGCGCTGCTCGAGCCTCTGAGCTTCGCCTTCTTCCAGAAGGGCCTCGTGGTGGCGACCCTCTCGGGAGCGCTACTGGGATTCATCGGAGTGTTCATCGTGCTGCGCGGCATGTCGTACATCGGCCACGGTCTCTCGCACGCCGTGTTCGGGGGCTTTGCCGCCTTTCAGTTGTTCGCCGCGCAGTTTTACATCATCGGCGCGGGAGTGTGGGGAATCGTGAGCGCGCTGGCGATCACGCAGGTCACCCGTCGCAGCCGGGTGGGCGCCGATGCAGCAATCGGGGTGATCACCACGGCGTCCTTCGCGCTCGGGGTGGCCCTGTTCGCTAAGTTCGGCACGTCGGGACCGTCATTCGACAACGCGCTGTTCGGCTCAATCCTGGGCATCACTCCCCTGCAGATCACCGGCCTGGTCGTGGTGTGTGTCATCACTGGGGCCTTCGTTTTTCTGCGCTACCGAGCGCTGCTGTTCACCACCTTCGACCCCGACGTGGCCGACGTGTCGGGCGTGCGGGTGGGCCGCATCGAGGCCGGACTCATGATCGTGCTGTCACTGGCGATTCTCGCCACCCTGACGGTCATCGGCGTCACCCTGGTGGCCGCGATGCTGGTGATTCCGGCGGTGGTGGCGCGCATGCTCACCGACTCGTTCGGTCGCATGCTTGCGCTGTCGACGGTGATCGGAGCGGCGTGCGGGCTGGGCGGCATGTACGCGTCGTACTTCGCCGGGGTGCCGTCCGGAACCATGATCGTGCTGGTCGGGGCTGTCGCCTTCATCGCGGTGCTTGCGATCACCGGGGGTAGGGGACTGCGACGCGCCAGCCAACTCGACGACCACGCGGCCTCCGAGCCCGTGCGTTCGGCCGTCGCGGCCCGTTGAGCCAGATCGGGCCATCCGCTGGGAGCTAGGCGCCCCGACCCCGTACAGTAAGGCGGGTGAGCGAGGCAATCGACAAGTCCACCGCCGGTACCACGGCGCCGCGCACGGCTGACCAGATTGAGGCCGACATCGCTGCGGCCCGAACTCGGCTTGCCGGCACCCTCGACGACCTTCAAGACAGGGTGCGGCCCGAGAGCATCGCGCGGCGCGGCCTGGCCAAGGCCAAGGGCGTCTATGTCAGCCCTGAGAGAGGCGTGCGAATCGAACGTGTTGCCGCCACCGCGGTGGCGGTGGTCGGGGTGCTGCTGCTTCGTCGTGGACTTCGCGCGTACTCAAACCGTCGTGCCCTCTCGAACATGCCCGACGTGCTGTGGCTGCCCGTGCCCAGCGCTCAGGTGTCGGGCTCGATGCGCGCCGCCGCCCGCCGCTCGGCCTAGCCGGGGCCCTCTTTTTTCGCCCGTGACCCCGTGACCCCCGTGACCCCCGACGCCCCCGGCCCCGGCCAGGAGTCGTGCTGGGACTACCCGCGACCGCCCGTCGCTGTTGCCACAGCCGAACACGTGGTCGTCGAGCTGGGCGGTGTGGTGGTGTGCGACTCCCACGCCGCCGTGCGCGTGCTCGAAACGAGCCACCCACCTACCTACTACCTCCCGCGCGGCGACTGGGCCGACGGCGCGCTGGTGGCGGCCGCGGGGTCGAGTCATTGCGAGTACAAGGGTGTGGCCGAGTACCTCAGCGTCGTGGGCGGCAGTGTGGTGGCGAAGGCCGCAGGCTGGTCGTACCCCCACCCCACGCCGGCCTTCGCCGCGATCGCGGGCATGGTCGCGGTGTACCCCGCCGCGATGGGCCGCATCACCGTCGACGGTGAGGTTGTCACACCGCAGGAGGGCGGGTTCTACGGCGGCTGGATCACCTCGCGGGTGGTGGGCCCCTTCAAGGGTGCGCCCCGAACCCACGGCTGGTGAGCGGTTACGCTCGGGCTCTCATGAAGTCCTCGCCGCCTGACTCCACTCCCCGCGCCGACGGTTCGGTGCCGATCAAGCTCCTGCACGACCGCGTCCTCGTGCGTGAGGGCGACTCCGAGGGCGAGCGTCGCAGTACCGGCGGAATCCTCATCCCTGCAACGGCAGCGGTGGGCAAGAGACTGGTGTGGGCCACAGTGGTGGCGGTCGGCCCCAATGTGAAGACCCTCGAGGTAGGCGATCAGGTGCTGTTCGAGCCCGAGGACCGCAGCGAGATCGAGCTGCACGGCACGGCGTACGTGATGCTGCGCGAGCGAGACGTGCACGCGGTGGCAGCCACACGGATTAGCAACGAGGGAACAGGCCTCTACCTCTGAACGGTCACGTACTTGCCCGCCTGAGGGGTAGGGTCACGGCATGTTGAGTGCCGCCCTGTGGGCCGGACTGGCCCAGTTCGCCCTCGTGGTGGGCGCCCTGCTCGTGTGGCGCTTCCCTCGGTTTACCCAGCCGCGCTGGCTGGGCCTGGTCATGGCGTTCGGTGCGGGCGCTGTGATCTCGGCGGTGACCACCGACCTCGTGGCCGAGGCGTACGCCGGGGGCGGCTCTCGCCCCACTGGCATCGGTCTGGCCATTGGCGCGGTCGGCTTCTATGCGCTCACGTCGTGGCTCGAGCGTCGCGGTGAAAGTGAGCGACCTGAGGATCCGCTTGAGGAGGCAGTTGAGCGCGCCCCCGACGAGCCCCTCGAGCACGTTCCTGCGGCCAGCGCCACCGAGGCGCGCAATCTCACCATCGGCATGGTGCTCGATGGCATTCCCGAGTCGATTGCGATCGGCATCACGGTCTTCAGTGGCATGGTGTCGGTGTCGCTCGTGGCGGCAGTGTTCCTCGCTGGTTTGCCCGAGGCCATCGGGGTCGCGGCCGCCCTGTTCGCCGGTGGCATTGCGGTGTCGAGGGTGCTGCTGCGGTTCGGTGCCATCGTGGTGATCGGCGCCCTCGCGGGCGTAATCGGCTTCGTCGCCCTCAGTGGCGCGCCGCCCGCCCGAATCTCGATCATCCAGGGAATCGCGGCCGGTGCCATGATCGTGGTGGTGGTGAACGAGATGATCCCCATCGCGGTGCGTAGCACGGGCCGCTGGGCCGGACTCGCCGCAGCGGCGGGGTTCGCGCTGTCGGCTTTTCTGTCGGCTCAGGGCTGACCAGAAAGGCGAGGGTTCGGTGGGTGCGCGTTGGCGCTTGCCCCCGACGATCGACTCCGGCGCACTCTCTCCTGCACCCTTGTCCTGAACTGTGGTGCGATCCGACATCGAGTGATGCTCTTTCACACCACAGTCGGTGTCGGAATGCACCAGAGAACGGAGTACCCCGCCTGCTCACGCAGACGGGGAGATGCCGCCCTCCCGGGTTACCAGTGCGTCGATGCGACGAGCTGCCTCGAGGTCGAGAGTGCTCAGGCCGCCGACGTCGTGGGTGGTCAGGGCGAGCCTGACGGTGCGCCAGCGGATGTCGATGTCGG
>CALQEM020000134.1:0-9668 GCA_943329595.2 Bifidobacterium breve | reverse complement strand
GACCGTCGGCGCGATGTGAGTCGACCGCCGGGTCCCTCGCAGGTGGTCTCGCTGACCCGGCTGCTCAACCGGGGGCCCGCCACCGCGCGGTTCTTCCTCAACCTCGAGCGCGACTATCAGCCCCTGGCGCACACACGGCTCGCTGGCCAGCACCTGTACATCCTCAACGACCCCGAGGTGATCATCGACGTGCTGCTGACCCGCAGCCGCTCGACCATGAAGGGTCGCGGGCTGCAGGCTGCCAAGGCCCTGCTCGGAAACGGTCTGCTCACTTCCGAGGGCGACGACCACATGCGGCAGCGGCGTCTCGTGCAGCCGGCCTTTCACCGCGAACGTATTGCCGGCTACTCGCTCGACATGGTGCGACGGGCAGCCCAGCACAGCGACATGTGGCGCGACGGTCAGCAGGTTGAGGTGGTGCGCGACATGAGTGCCCTCACCCTGGCCATCGTGGGCGACACGCTGTTTCGCGCAGACCTCTCAGGCGAGGCGGCCGAAGTGGGGGAGGCGCTGTCGGGGGTGCTCGAGGGTGCGGGCGGCCGGCTGCTGCTCGGTCCCGCTGCGATGCGGGTGCCCACCCCGGGTCGGCGACGCGCGCTGCAGTCGTCGGCCCGGCTCGAGGCCGTGGTGGCCCGACTTATCGCCGAGCATCGCAGCAGCGGCGACACGGGCGACATTCTGTCGATGCTGGTGGCGGCACAGGAAGGCGGAACGGGCATGAGCGACGAGCAGGTGCGCGACGAGGTGATGACCCTCATGCTCGCCGGGCACGAGACCACGGCCATGACCCTGTCGTGGACCTGGCTGCTGCTGTCGGGCAACCCCAGTGTGGCGGCCTGGTGGCGCCAGGAGCTCGACGCGCTTTTCGCCGATCGCGACCCCACGATGGCTGACATCGCCACCATGCCGCGCACCCAGGCGATCGTGGCCGAGTCGATGCGACTGTTCCCACCGGCGTGGGTGATGGGCCGGCGCCTTCTAGCCGACATGGAGGTGGGGGGTCACACGCTCCCGAGTGGGGCAATCGTGCTCACGAGCATGGTGGCACTTCACCGCAGCGAGCGTTGGTGGACAAATCCGCATCAGTTCGTACCCACCCGTTGGCTCGGTGCCAACGGCTCGTTCGACGAAGGCGCGCCCGGTCAGCCCAAGGGTGCATGGTTTGGGTTCGGATTCGGAAACCGTCGCTGCATTGGCGAGCAGTTTGCCTGGACCGAGGCAATGCTGGTGATGGCCACACTAGGACGGCGCTGGACTCTGGAGCGCACCTCGTCCACGCCCGTTCGACTCAGGCCCAACATCACCCTGCGACCCACGAGCGATACCACCATGGTGCTCCGGCGCCGCTAAGCGGCGAGTGGCTTTAGGGCCAGTAGGGAGCGGTGGTCGGGTCGGTCGAACTCGGAAAGTCACTCGGCGACGATGTCATGGTGTCGGTGGGAGCTCCGGATTCGCTCGACGACCCCGATGACGATGATGACGAGCCAGATGACGACGAGTCGCTCGGGCTGTCACTTGCAGACGATGAAGGATCCCCCGTGGTCGTGCCGGTGGGGGTGGAACTCGGGGAAGTCGACGGGTCGCCGGTGGGGGCGGCGGTGGGCGTCGGTGTGGGTGTCGGTGTGGGCGTCGGTGTGGGCACGGGCGTCGGCACGACCACCTTGGGGTCACCTGCCCCGGGGTCGGGCTTCGGCGCAGGCTTGCCGCCACCGGTCGGAATGGGATGCGGGTCGGGCACCCGGTAGCCACCGGGGGCGATGACGCGCCGCACCACCAGGAAGGTGGCGTGGTCGTTACCGGTGCCCCAGAACGAGCTCACGTGGGCGACGTCACCACATGAGTTGGTGTGCAGCATGTAGCCGTTGCCGAGGTACAGCACCACGTGGCGGTAGGCGGCACCGCCGGTGTCGTACAGCACGAGGTCGCCGGGGCGGATGAACTGGGGGTCGACATAGGAGGCCCACCACGCCAGCGGCACGCCGTCCCACGGAACCATGTCGCGCGTTGAGGGAGCCCAGGTCGAGCCGGCCGTGTCGATGCCCGCACCCAGGTAGTACGCGCGCGAGACGAGCGACGAGCAGTCAAACTTGAAAGGGTCTTGTCGACCAATGCCGCCACACGCGTAGGGCGCCCCGAGCATCTGGAAGCCCGCCTGAATCGCGAGCGCAGCCTGGGGGGTGGCTGCCTCTTTGACCGCCTGCTGGCAGAGCTTCAGGATGCCTACCGAGTCGCTGCCGTCGCGCAGGGTATTCGCGGGCGCGGCGCTCGGGCACGCGCGGCCATCGATAAGAGTCTGGGCGACTGTCTTGCCCTGCTTCAGCTCGGGCGGGGTGACCGGCACCTGCGCCTGTGCCTTGCCGAGAAGTGCTACCAAGGCCTGACGGATTGTCTCGGTGTCGGCGGCACGGTCCTGGGCCACATCGTTCAGCTTGATGGCCTCGGCGGCGGCCCGGGTGGCCTCGACGGCGCTGTCATATGCGACCTGCACGTCGAAGAGGAACTCCTGCGAGAAGACACTGGCATCGTCGGCTCCACGAAGGAAGTCCATCGGATCCTCGGAGGGGTTGTTGAAGATCGAGAGGAGGAGGCCGGAGTTGCCGCTCACCCGGTAGAGGTAGCTGGTCCACATCGCGAGTCGGTCGCGGGCGTCGGCCGCACGTCGCCCGGAGTCCATCGCGTGCTCGATGGCCTGCGAGGCTGCAGCATTCGCCGCGTCAACCGCCGCGGTAGCCGCCTTGCGCTGTTCGGTAGCAAGCACCACTCGGCGTCGCACCTCCTCGCGGTACCGCGCGAGTGCAGTGGCCTCGGTGGGGATGACCTCGAGGCCGGCAGTGAGCAACGTGCCTGTTGGCGTCGGTGTTTCTGAGGGGGCAGACCCGATCGCCGTGACCGAGGGGGAGGCGGTCGCGGACGTCGTGGACGTGACGGAGGGCGTGGCGGACATGGAGGCCCACGCCGGCAGCGTCAGCGCGGCGCTGGCCACACTTGACAGCACGGCCGCGCCCACCACGGCGTAGAGGGCCGAGCGGGGCACAGAAGTCCGCACGCCGCCCACCCCCTCACTTGCACTCCGTCGGATTCGTACCTGTGGCACCTGCTGGCCGAGTCTGAATCATCCGTCACCGAGATGACCGACACATGGGTTGGACGTGAACGGGGGGCATCCGGTGCCACACGTTCTGCACTATTCGGGACACTTCACACCGAGCGGCAACTATCGGCACGCGAGGCGCACAGAGTGGGTTGGAGCATCGAGGGGAAGCGTCTTCTCACAGTGCTTCGACGCACTGGGGGGGCACCTTGAGCCTAGGAGGGTGACAAGTCCTTGACGGGTGACACGTCGGCCAAGCTGGCCGCTCCACGCAGTAGCTTGCCACCGATACGGCGCTGAATGGTGCGGCCCAGAGGGCCGGCGATTCCGACGTACCAAACACCCGCTGCAGAAAAGGCGCGGATCGACATCTCGACCTGATCGTCGGCGCGGTGGGTGAGAAGGAACGACTCCTCGCAGCACTCGGGGTGGCCAGGCAGCGTTCCGTAGGCCCAGCCGATGCTGCGCCCGGTGGCGATCACGTGCGTGACGCGGCACGACCCTGCGACCGAAACAAAGGGAGCGACATGCACGGCCACGGCCACGGAGTCGCCCTCGCGCACCACGTTGAACTCGGGCTGCACGAACATGCCGGCCGCGCGGTGCACGTCCCAGTGCATGAGGCCGTACCCGATGTTGGCGAAGGCCTCGGCTCCGGTGCCGACAACTCGCGACTCGGCATACTCGCGAAAACCCTCGGGTGGGGCCACGGTGCCGAGGGACATGCCGACGGTGTCGTACGTGAGGGGCTTGTGCTTGGCGCGCCACAGCAGGTTGCGGGCGGCGCCTCCGTCGATGTGGTAGCGCGAGATCGTCACCGGTGAAGTCTCCCACGAGAGTGCCCGGCTAACGAACGCCCCCTACTTTCCCTTCGTGGCCACGAGCCTGCCGAGGTCTCCGTGCACCTCGAGGCCGCCGACCGTACCCACGTCGTCGAGCAGTACCGCGCCTGATCGGTCGACGAGCCTGATGCCGATCGTGGCGTCGAGGGTTTCCTCAACCCTCTTGTGCATCTCGGTGCGAATAGGGGCATGCAGCAGCGTGCCGTGCACCCGATCGGCCACCAGGTGCAGCGTCATGCCGTTGCGTGAGCGCAGCGACCAGCGCACCTGCTCGTCGTCGATCTCGAACAGGGTGGTCGACGCGCCTGTGTACGTGGCGAACGTGTGTAGCGTTCCGCGGTGCCGCAGCCCCACGAGGAAACCGCGGAACTCCGAGCGCAGCCACGGAATCAGTGCCACCGAGCCCATCAGCGAGGTGGTGGGGTCGGTGAAGTGGTTGGAGTGCATCCACACGTAGCCGGCCGGAAACGCCTGGCCCCAGTCCTTCTCGAGGTAGCCGCGACCCGAATCGAACACCTGCGGAACGCCATCGAGGGTGAGCGTGCCCTCGAGCGAGTGCCCGAACGAGCACACACCGTGATAGCACTCCATGAAGGGCATCCACGCGTACCAGCCCATGACTCCGGGGGAGCGCACCGAGACCGGCCACGGGTCGAGGGCAGTGGTGAAGTCGACCCGCCCGGTGAAGTTCGGCAGGTCGAGGGTGACGCCGGTGGCGTCGAAGTGGCTACCCCCCACGGTCACGTCGAAGCGGTCGGGGTCAGCGTGGAACTCCGACGGGTCGTAGCGGTGGTACCAGCTGCGTCCGCTGCTGCCGTCGAGCACCTGCACGAAGGCCTCGTCGAGGGCGGGCTCGTCGGGCGACCCGCCCTGGCCCATGAATACCCCGGGTATCACCGCAAGGCGCGCGGAGCGGTCGGCCGAGACGAGCTTCACGTACCACCCCTCGAAGTAGGGAGGAGCGGCATGCTGGCCGTGAAAGCCGTCGGGGTGCAGCGTGCTGCGAAAGCGACTCACACCTGGAAGGGCGATCATGCACTCAGCGTAGGCCCCGTGGTCGAGTCAGGTTGGTGACGAACCAGTACCTGCCTGATCCGACGAGGCGGAGGAGCATGCGCAGACCCTAGCGGGGGGCGTCAGGTGCGGGCTCGCAGAGGACCACGCTGATGACCTTGATGAGGTGGGTCCAACCCTCGGGATTAATGGGGCTCGGGGTGATGTCATTGATCACCGAGCCGAGGGTGTAGGCCTGAATGAACACGGCGAGGGCCCCTGCGTCGAGGTCGCCGCGAACCCAGCCTTTGCTCTGGGCCTCGCGAATGAGGTCAGTGAGCGCCGTGGTGAGCCGCTGCTGCTCTGCCCCGAGTAGCTCGTGAAAGGTGGACCGATTGGTGGCCTGGCCCAGCAGCCACACGCGGTTCGCCCGGTTGGCGGCCCGATCTGGTCCCTGAGTGTGGTCGGTCAGATTGTTGAGGGCAGCAAGGAACTCCTCCCGGCTCCTCGACGCGGTGATCATCATGGTGAAGGCCGTGACCGACTCATCGACGTGCCGAGTGAACCGCTCGACCTGCGCGTGATCGGTGACGTCCTTGAAGTCGCGGAAGTGGTGGTAGAGCGAACCGCGCGAGATGCCCGACTCGGCCAGCAGCATGTCGGCGGTGACATCGTCAGGGGGATAGGTGTCGAGGAGCCGCACCATGGTGGCCTGTAGTGCGGCGCGAGTGGGATGGATCGTGGGCACGAACCACAGCCAACCGTGGGCTGGTTCAAATGTCCACTTTCGGCCGGGGCAGTCGCGGCGCAGATCTGTTCGGGGGCGGGGACTCGCCAAGGGCACCGCCACCGTGACACCATCATGTGATGGACGACAATGCGGTCGACTTCGCCCTCATCGCTTGGCGTGAGGAAGGCGTGTGGCAGGTCGAGGCGCTGACTCCCCGGTCGAGCGAGTCGCTCGACGCGATCCTCATGGCACTGCGACACCAGCCCGGCGACGGAGGCTCACTCGCGCTCGTATCGGTGGCCGAGGAGTTCTTCCTGATCGTTCGCGCCCTGGGGGCCGAGCCGAAGGTGCTGCTCTCCGACGAACTCGCTGCGATCGACTGGCCGCTCGCGGCGCAGGCGCTCATGCTGCTCGGCATCGAGCAGCCCGATGACGACGAGCAGGACGACGACGGAGAGCCAGCGGGTGACCTGTCGATCCTGGCCGACCTCGGGGTCAGCGCGGTCGAGCTCGAACTACTCTGCGAGGACCTCGAGCTCTACCCCGACGAGGCCCTCGCCACCATCGCCACACGCATCGGTTTTGGCGATAAGTACAGCGTTGCCACCGCCACCTTCGACTGAGGCCGGTCGCATGAAGAGCCCCGACCCCGATGTCGCGTCAATGCGCGAGGCGCTGCGCGAGGCCGTGGCGGCGCTTGCCACCGACGACGTGCCGATTGGCGCCGTGGTGGTCGATTCGGCCGGAGTGGTGCTCGGTCGGGGGCGCAACAGGCGTGAGGCCGACGCCGACCCCACCGCCCACGCCGAGGTGCTCGCGCTTCGAGAGGCGGCCGCGGCGCGAGGGGAGTGGCGACTCGAAGGCTGCACCCTGGTGGTCACCCTCGAGCCGTGCACGATGTGCGCCGGCGCCGCGGTGCTGGCCCGAGTCGACCGTCTCGTGTTCGGTGCCCACGACCCCAAGGCCGGAGCTGTCGGCTCGCTCTGGGACGTCGTGCGCGACCGTCGGCTCAACCACCGACCCGAGGTGGTGGGCGGCGTGCTTGAGGACGAGTGCGGAGACCTGCTTCGGCAGTTCTTCGCCGGCCACCGGACCGAGTAGGGGCTCAGCGCGCTGATCGGGTAGCCTCGTGCGCGGTGGCGTGTCCGAGCGGCCGAAGGAGCACGCCTCGAAAGCGTGTGAGGTGCAAGCCTCCGTGGGTTCAAATCCCACCGCCACCGCCAAGGGGTCCTGACGAAACTCAGGGCCTTGGAGTGACGAAACTCCCCCGCAAGCTGCCGGAAGGCGGTTGTCGGGGGAGTTTCGTGTTCTCTGGTGGCATCCGTCACGAACTGTGGTGTGATCCGACAACGATCGATGTCGGATCACACCACAGAACGGGCGGCGTCAAGGCTGCGCGCAAGGTCGGGGTTGCGCTCAGGCGACCTCGAGAACCTTGCTGAAGTCGACGAGCAGCGTGACACTGGAGGTCGAGACCTCCACCATAGTCGCTGCAAGCGCTCCGGTATCGAGGTCGTACACGGCGGTGCTGTCGCCGAAATCCAGACCACCTCCGTGGAGCGGACGTCGCTCTAGGTCGGGCCGCGCGGGACCTCCGCGAGCGATATCAGAACCATCGAATCCAGCGAATCCGCGAGTTGAGACCAGCGAATCCGCGAGTTGAGACCAGCGAATCCGCGACAAGATCGGGATCGTATTCCACACAGGAACGGCAGCCGTTCCCTGTGGCGACCGGCTGCTCGCCCTGCCGTACTCCGGACTGCGGGGCTGAAAGTCCGCGGTGCAAGGCCTGAGGGAGTTTCGCCGTTGATCGCGAGCGCACACCCCGGCTTCCTGGTTCTCTGGTGGCATCGGTCACGAACTGTGGTGTGATCCGACACCGATCCACGTCTGATCACACCACAGAACGGCGGGGCTAGCTGACGCTGCGCGAGGGCGGGGCTTGCACTGAATAGTCACCTCACCTTGGCGGTGGGGGTGGTGATGGTTCACCATGGGAGCGACGCCGAGAGGAGGATCATGGACACCGTACGAGCGCTCGTAGTGGAGAACGACCCCTTCACCCTCGCCAGCCTGGTGAGCGCGCTGGAGTATCAGCGCGTGTCGGTCGTCGCCCGCGCCACCACAGCGCGCGAGGGCCTCGAGCTTCAACGCGAGCACGAGCCCGACGTGGCCCTGCTTGACCTCGATCTCGGCGTGGGCCCCACCGGATTTGATCTCGCTCACGCCCTCCGCAGGCGGCAGCCCGAGATTGGCCTGGTGATTCTGTCGTCGTACCGCGACCCCCGTCTGATAGCCCCCGGAATGATCGAGCCACCGCGCGGAACGTGCTACCTGAGCAAGGCCGACATCACTGATTTCTCCACCGTGGTGGCCACCGTGCTCGCTGCCGTGCGCAACCCTCTGCTGGCCCGTAAGCCGGTGCGCAACGGCCTGCCTCCCCTGACGGAGGCCCAACTCGAGGTGCTGCGGCTGGTCGCGCAGGGGTCGAGCACCCAGGCAATTGCCCAGGAGCGAGAGGTGAGCGTCAAGGCGGTCGAGCAGATGATCAAGCGACTGACCGAGATTCTCGATCTGCCGCGCGACGGAACCACTAACCAGCACGTGCAGTTGGCCCGGGCCTACCTCGAGTTGGCCGGCAAGCTCGCTGACCCGGAGCCCTGATGCTCGACCGCCGCTTCGTCGAGCTTCTGGGCAACGCTCGTACGGTCGGGCTCACCGCCTTTCTGCTGAGCATTCCTATCGGCATCGTTGCGGCCCTCACCGCCACTCACGACGCCTTCGCCTCTCTGGAAGAACTGCTGGCGTGGCTGGCGATCGGAGTGTTGGGCCAGCTGGCGATGGGTGCAGCACTGCTCGTTGGCAACCTCGTTCTGGTGCGTCGCGACTTCGGCAAGCAGGGCACGCGTGTGGCCACCATCGTGGTTGCCGTGGGAGGTGGTGCGGCGCGAGGAATCGCGATCGCACTGCTGCCAGCGATATGGAACCTTTCCACCGTTACCTCGATCCCCGTTCGCATCGTGTCGTCAGCGATCATCTTCGGACTGTGGCTGGTGATCATCGGAGCCGCGCTGGGGGCGAACGACCGCTACCGAGCCGAGCTCGACGCGCTCGTCGACGAACTGGCACTGCACGAGCTGCAATTGCGTGCGGCCGATGCCGAGCAGTCGACGCTGCAGCGAAGCAGGGCGGCTGCGCGCATTGCCGAGTCGACCGAACCCATCGCGAGTGTGCTGGAGGCCGCGGGGGGTTCCCCCGATCACGCCCGAACGGCACGGCTGGTGCAGAACGCGATCGAGGAGCGATTGCGCCCGCTGAGCCATCAATTCTGGTTCGACCGGGCACCGGTCATCGAGACACCCCGCAGTGCGACCGAGTTCGCGGGCCGCGTGCTCAGCACGCCCATTCCGTGGAGGCGCGCGCTGCCGCTCATGACCGCACTCCTCGTCGTCAACTCGGTGGTGCGATGGGGATTGCCCACGGGGTTCGCCGCCGGAGTGGTGGGCAGCACCTCCGTGGCGCTCATCGTGCTCACGTTCACCCGACTCGGCCGCTTTCACCGACTCCCGTGGAACGGCGCGATGTACGTGCTGCTGCTGCTTGTTCCAGCACCGGCCGGAGTGGCGACTGTGGAGGCGTTGTCGGGGCAGGACCAGGTGGCGTCGGTGAACGTCCTGCTGGCAGTGGGAGTGCCCATCGCCCTCCTGATCGGCGCGGCGGCCAACACCCTCGTCGTCGATCGGCAGGCTACTCTCCGCGGCTTGCGTGAGCGAATCGCCGAACCCGTCTGGGACGCACACCTCGGCGAGTTACACCGGCGGCGGGTCGAGTCCGACGCTGCGTCCTTCCTGCACAACTCCGTGCAGTCGCGTCTCGCGGCCGCGTCGTTGCAACTCGAACTGGCTTCGAGACAGGGCGATGAGGCGCGTGCCGCCGACGCGCTGCATCAGGCGCGCGCCACGCTGGAGATGGCAGCAGCCGCACACTCCACACCTATCGGCTCGCCACCACG
>CALQEM020000133.1:0-9706 GCA_943329595.2 Bifidobacterium breve | reverse complement strand
GTCGAGGTGTGGTTCAAGCGCGACGACCTCACCGGGCTCGGACTCGGGGGCAACAAGGTGCGACCCCTCGAGTTTCTCCTCGGCGATGCACTCGCGAGGGGCTGCGACGTACTGGTCACCGGGTCGGGCGCGCAGTCGAACTGGTCAATGCTCGCCGCGCTCGCCGCCCGACGGTGCGGGCTCGACGCCGTGGTCTGCCTCTACGGAGACCCACCGGCCGAGTCGCGTGGCAATCTTCTGCTGCACGGCCTCGCGGGCGCCGACCTCCGGTGGACGGGTGACCCGTCACGCGCGTCGGTCGACGCCCTGATCGAGCGCGTCTCCGACGAACTGCGTCAGGCGGGTCGCACGCCACTCGTCGTGCCGCGCGGGGGAGCAACGGCGCGCGGCAGCCTGGGCTATCTGGCGGCCGCACACGAGATCGGCGCTCAGGCCACCACCGCCGGACTGGTCGACCCCACCGTGTGGCTCGGTACCGGCTCGTGCGGAACCCAGGCCGGACTCGTGGCTGGGGTCGCCGCAGGATTCCTGCCCCGCGTGGTGGGCGTCACCGTGAGCCGACCGGCTGACGAGTGCCGCGACCGGGTGCTCATGCTGGCGCGAGGGGCCGCCGAGATCGCCGGCACTTCCGCCGCAGACCCCTCGATGGTGTCGGTCATCGACGGGTTCATCGGCCCCGGGTACGGCTACGAATCGCCCGCGGGAGCGGAGGCAGCAGCCCTGGTGGCCCGCACCGAAGGGCTCTTCCTCGACCCGCCCTTCTGCGCGAAGGCGATGGCCGCCCTCGTCTCGGCGGTGGGGGCAGGCCAGGTGACCGGCCCGGTCATCATGCTGACGTCGGGTGGCGCGCCCACCCTCTTCGTGAAAGACGGCCCACTATGACCCACCAGACCCCCGAGGGATATCTCGGCTCCGACGCGCGCATCTCCTCAGGTCCCGCGCCCGAACTCGTGGCCGCAGGCTACGCGCTCGAACTTGCCGACGCGCCGCTGCTGCACCAGGGCCTGCTCGACGCCGATCTAGCGCACGTCATCGGCCTCCACGAGGCAGGCATCCTTGACGACGCCGTGGTGCGGCCCCTCCTCGCCGGTCTGCTGGCCATGGGCGAGGTGCCGTTCGCTGATTTTCCCTACGACGTGATGCTCGGCGACGCCTACAACAGTCGCGAGAAGGAGCTCGTGCGTCGCATCGGCGTCACCGCCGGCTACGTGCACCTCGGTCGCACCCGGCGGGAGGCAGGGCGCATTGCCTTCCGACTCGAGGTGCGCGACCGCATTGAGTCACTAGCCGATGCCACCGCCGACCTCGCCGACGCGCTCGCCGATCGCGCCCACGATCTCGCCGACGCGGTGTGGGCCGACGTGACGTACCTACAACTCGCCCAGCCCTCCACCTTCGGCCACTACCTCGCCTCATTCGCCGAGGAGGCCGCTCGCCACCTCCCGCGACTACGCGCCGCCCACGGGTGGGTTGATACCTCGCCCGCCGGCTCGGGCGGTGTTGCGGGCACGCGCATGTCACTCGACCGCGACCGGCTCTCCGAACTTCTCGGCTTCGCCCAGGTGGGGCGCAACACGCGCGACACGATGTGGACTATCGATGGCCTCATCGACGTGATGTCGGCAGCGACCCAGACGGTGCTCACCGCCGACCGCCTCGCCGAAGACCTTCAGATTTTCGCCAGTGCGGGCTTTGGGCTGGTTACCGTCGATGCCTCGCTCTGCCGAGCCTCGGTGCTCATGCCGCAGAAGCGGAACCCCTACGCGCTCTCGGTGATCAGGGCCGGGGCCAGCACGATGATCGGGCGGCTCACAGGAACTGTCGCCACCGCTCGCACCCCGTCGGCGGCCACCGACAACTGGCTGCACTCGTATGGCGAGGTCACGTCGTCACTCGAGCTGGCCACCCGCCTCGTGCAGCTGGCCACGGTCGTGGTGCGAACCCTCAACGTCAACAGGGAAGCGCTGGCGGCAAGCGCCGCCGACCAGCAAACGGCCTCAACCGATATTGCCGACGAACTCGTGCTGCGTGGCGGCCTCGACTACCGAACCGCCTACCGCATCGTGGGTCGGGCCGTGGCCGTCGCTCTCAGTACCAGCACCCCCCTCACCATGGAGGGGCTCGACTCGGCCGCGGCCGAGGTCACCGGCGCTCGCCTGCCTGCTGCCGCCCGGGCCATCGACCTCGACTCGGTGCTCGACGTGGTGTCGCTCGTGGCCTCCCGTCGCGAGAGCGGTGGATGCGCTCCCGACTCAGTGAGAGCAGAGATGCAGTCGCTGCGTCCGCTGATCGCCGATCAGCGCGCGTGGTTCACCGAGCGTCGACGCGCGGGTCTCGAGTCGCTGGAGGCCCTGCGTGGGCGGGCAGCCGAGCTCGCAAGGGCAACCCCAGCCGGCTGACTGCTGCCCCACTCACCACCAACGCTGACGGACTCATCGCTCACGTGTCCGTGGGCGATGAGTCCGTCAGCAATCGGGTGGATCAGTGGTTCGGTCGAGCTACAGCGACGAGAGCTCCATCGACCCTGCGCGCAGCCGCGACAACTGGATGAAGTGGCTCGGGTTGAGGAACAGCTCATTCATCTCTGCGAGCTGGTCGATGGTGAGCCCGTCGGTACTGTGAATCAGGTAGTCGAGGTACTGGAAGCCGTCTTTCGCGCCGTACCCCACGTGATGCGCCCCCACGAGCTTGCGGGTGGCACCGTCGAAGACCGCCTTCTGGAACCCGGTGCGTTCCGGGTGCGTGAAGGCCATGAGCATCGTGCCCTCGGCGCACGGAAGCGGGATGTCACCGTACGGAACCCCGGGCGGCGGCATCTGAATCACGATGACGTCGTCGTACTTCTCGCGCGCCTCCCGCTCGGACAGCCCGACCCACGTGACCTCATAGGTCGAGTGCAGGAAGTCGGGGTACTCGCTGAAGTCGAACGAGTAGTCCTCGCCCATGATGTTGCGCGCCGCGGTCATGCCGCACTTGCGCGCCTTGAACATCTCCATGGGTGGGCCGATGATGTCACCGATCGCGTACACACCCGGAATGTTGGTGCGCATGTTCCCGTCGACGATGATGGAGTCGCGGTCGTCGACCGCAACTCCCAACGTGGCCACGTACTCGTCGGAGTTGGCACGCTCACCCGTTCCGATGAAGACCATGTCGCAGGGGATGTCACGCACGGTCCCGTCAGAGAGCCGCACCCTCACGCCGGTCGCCCGGGTGTCACCGAGCACCTCCAGCGTCTCGGTGCCATCGTGGATCTCCATTCCGCGCAGGCGCATCCCGTGCACGACGTACTCGCGCAGGTCGTCGTCGACGTGGTGGAGGCCCTTTCCTGTCATGAGCGGACTGCGCGCGAGAATCGTCGTCTGGCAGCCGGCCGCCTGGAAGAACGACCCGTACTCGATGGCCACCTTCGACCCGCCGATGATCACGCACGACCGCGGGTTGTAGTCGAGCTCCTCGATCAGGGTCGCGTAGTCGAATACTCCGGGAAGGTCGATTCCGGGCACGTCGGGCACGCGGGTGCTCGCCCCCGTGCCGAGAACCAGGTTCTTGGTGGTGAAGCGGCGACCCGCGGCCTCCACGGTGTGGGCATCGATCACCGTGGCGGTGGCGTTGAGGATGTACTCCATCCCCAACTGCTCCTTGCTCTGCCAGTTCATGAACGAGTGGGCGCTGTTTCGGCCGCTCTTGAACAGCTCAACCATGTCGAGGATCGACGCCTTGCTCTCGTCGAACTCCGGATACCAGAAGCGACCCGCCAGCAGGCGCGCCAGGTCGAGCTCGCGGGCCGCCTCTGAGAACAGGTGATGGGGCACACACGCGAGGTGGGGGCATGATCCGCCAAGGAAGGGCCAGCGGTCGATGGTGAGCTGACGGCCGCCTCGCGCCTTGAGGAACGCCGAGCCGAAGCGCCCGCCCGCGCCGCCGCCCACGAAGATGGCGTCGAACTCGCGGTGGTCGTCGGGATCGATGTTGATGATCGGCTCGTCGTGCTCGCCCGCCTCGAACTCGTCGATGAGCGTGCGCCACTCGGCATTGCTCAGGTGCTGTTCTCTGATATCCATGTCTGTACCCTCGCTGCGAACGTCGTGAGGGTACATGTCCTCACAGGGTGATGTTCATCGCAACCTTCAACCGCCGCGGTCGGTCACCGCAGCCACAGGATGGAGTGATCCTTCTAGGCATGGCGATCACTGACACCGCAACCATCCCGACCACCCCGACCACCCCTTCGACCCCTTCGACCCCTGACACGTCAGTGGCCGAGGAAGTCGGAGCCATCGTGGCGCGAGCCCGGGCCGCCCAGGAGGCCATCGCCGACTGGGACCAGGCGCGAGTCGATGCCCTGGTTACAGCGGTCGGCTGGTCCATCGTGCGCCCCGACCACGCCGAGGCCCTGGCCCAACTGGCTGTCGACGAGGGTGGCTTCGGTACCTACGCCGACAAGCTCACCAAGATCCAGCGCCGGGTCAACGGTCTCCTCGCAGACATGCGCGACATGAAGACCGTGGGCATCGTCGAGGAGGACCCCGCACGAGGGCTGGTGAAGATCGCCAAGCCCGTGGGAGTGGTGGCCGCACTGATTCCCACCACCGGGCCTGATGCCACCCCGCCCATGAAGGTGCTGATGGCACTCAAGGGACGCAACGCCATCGTGATCGCCCCCCACCCGCGCACCCGCAAGACCAGCGAGCTCGCGGTCGGGTTCATGCGCGCGGCCTGCGCGCAGGTCGGAGCCCCCGAGGACCTCGTCCTGAGCCTGAGCTCGCCGTCAATCGACAAGACCCGCGAGCTAATGCGGCAGGCCGACGTCATCGTTGCCACGGGTGGGGCGGCGATGGTCAAGGCCGCCTACAGCAGCGGCACGCCTGCCTACGGCGTGGGCGTTGGCAACTCGGTGCACGTTATCGACGAGACCGCCGACCTTGCCGACGCCGCGGCGATGATCGTTGCCGGCAAGACGTTCGACCTCGCGACCAGCTGCCTCGCCGACAACTCTCTGGTCGTTGCTGACGCCGTCTACGACGACCTGATGCAGCGCCTGCTCGCCTCGGGTGGCTACCTGTGCAACGCCGACGAGAAGGCGCGGTTGCAGGCCGCGATGTGGCCCGATGGCGGTCACATCCCCAGCCTCGATGTGATTGCCAAGCCCGCAGCTACGATCGCGGCCCTCGCGGGCATCGAGGTGCCGGCCGACACCGCCTTCCTCATGGTCGAGGAGAACGGCACCGGGCCCGACCACCCCTTCTCGGGCGAGAAGCTCTCGGTCGTGCTCGCCATCTACCGCTACGGCAGTGACATTCAAGAAGCGGTCGACGTCATTAACGCGATTACCGCCTACCAGGGCCTCGGCCACACGTGCGGAATCCACACGAGCACCGACGCGCACGTCGACGCGCTCGCCTTCGGAACGCGCACCGCGCGGGTCATGGTGAACCAGAACCTCAACGAGGGCGCGGGCAGTGCCCGCAACGGGCTGCCGTTCACGCTCAGCCTCTCGTGCGGCACCTGGGGCGGGAACATCACCACTGAGAATGTGAACGCCCGTCACTTCGTGAATCTCACCTGGGTGTCGCGCACCATCGCCCCGAAGGCGTTCACCGAGCAGGACCTGTTTGGTGCGCACTGGGACACGCACGGCAAGTAGGGCGCCCGCGCACGCCAGTGGTCCGGATTCTGTCTCGTCAAGGCTAGAGATCTATGAAGTCCTGTCCTTCCGGGACTAGATAGTTGGCCCACGCAGGCCTAGCCTGTGAGTAATCTCCCACGCTGAGAGGCGGCGTCCATGCCGGATCCGATCCAGTTCGGCCTTCCAGGTGTGCGGCTCAATGCTGGCGATCACATCTGCGCCTTCTACCGAGGGTCCGAGTGGCGCGACGAAGTGCTCCTCGCCTACCTTCGCGCCGGCATCGACGCAGGCGACCACTGCGTGGTGGTACTCGACCAGGTTGAGCCTGACGAACTGCGGGCCCACTTCGTCACCGACCTCGACGCGGAGGTGTCCTGCCTCGACGTTCTCCGCTCGGGTGACACCTACCTCCGCGACGGCACCTTCTCCAAGGAAGCCATGATCGCCTTCTGGGACTCCGCAACTCGCGAGAGCCTGTCGAGCGGCGCCTACACATTTTCCCGCAGTTGCGGTGAGATGAGCTGGGCACTGCGCGAGCTGCCCGGGGTTGAGGACCTCCTCGACTACGAGTGCGAGCTCAACCGCTTCCTGCCTCTGTACCCGCAGGTGATCATGTGTCTCTACGACCTCGACCTCTTCGACGGACGGGTCGTGGTTGACCTACTCCGCACCCACCCCAAGCTCCTGCTGTGCGGCACTCTGCTCGATAACCCCTATTACCTCGAGCCCGACGAATACCTGGCCGCGAAGTCACAGGCTCGGTCGGCATGACGCTCGAGGCCTCGGTTGGCCTCGAGGAGCGCGACCACCTGTCACGGCTGAACGCGCTTCTGGTTCTCGCCATGCTCATGACCGAGAGCACCGATGAGAAACAGATCCTGCGCATGGGCGCCAGCGCAGCACCCTCGTTCGCCGACTGCACACTGGTGGGTGTCCGTGTTCGCGAAGGTGCTACCGCCCGCTGGTCCTCAGGAGACGGCTCCGAACCCGAGCCCGCCAACCTCGACACCATCCCGGCTAACGGCGGCGAGCTCGTCGTCGCTGGTGCAGCCCACGCCTGGGCCTTCGGGCTCGGCGGCGGCACCAGCGCCCAGGGCTGCATGGTGGTGTCGTCCGACCGTGACCTGCGCAGCGATGAGCACTTCCTACTGCGAGTGCTGGCCCAGCAGATCGGGTCAGCGGTGAGGAATAGCCGGCTTCACCAGCTCGAGCGGGCAGCCGCCACTGAACTCGAGAGCGTCAACGAGCAGCTCAAGCACACGGTGGAGGCACTGCAGCAGCGCATCGAAATCCACCACCGGCTCACCCGCGCGGCCGTCAGCGGCGAGGGTATGGACGGCATCGCACGCGCGGTGCACGAGGTCACCGGTCTCCCTGTGTCGATCGAGGACCGGTACGGGAACCTGCGCGCATGGGCAGGGCCCGACCAGCCTGCGACCCACCCCAAGGACACCCCCGCCCGCCGTGACGCTCTGGTGCGCAGACTCTTGCTCAAGGGACATCCTGTTCGCGAGGCGGGCCAGATGATGACCGCTGCCTCTCCGCGCCCCGACTCGGTGGCCGTGATGGCCCTCATCGACCCCACCAACCAGGCACGGGCCGAGGATCTCGCGGCGCTCGAGTATGGGGCGACGATCCTCTCGATGGAACTCGCCCGCCAACGCAGCGTTGCTGACACCGAGGTGCGAATCAGGCGAGACCTGGTGGAGGACCTCCTGTCGGGCGAGAGCACCGACACAGCGCTGGCGCGGGGCGAGACCTTCGGGCGCGACCTGAGCCAGCCGCACCGAGTCATCGTGTGCGAGGGCCGGGGTCGTACGCGCGACGACGACCACTTCTTCACCAGCATTCGCCGCGCAGCGCGCGACCTCAATCTGGGCCAGCTCCTCGTGTCGCGGGGCGGCACCGTGGTGCTGCTCACCGACCGTGAGATCGACTGGGCTGACCTGCACACCACCGTGATGCGCGAGTTGGCGGGCGAACAGTGCCGCATCGGCGTGGGCAGTCGCACCAGCTCGGTCGACGACTTTCCCCGCTCACACCGTGAGGCGCTGCTCGCCCTCCGGCTGCAGCGCGACGCCGGACCCTCGCCGAAGGTGACGGTGTTCGACCAGCTCGGCGTGTACCGGCTACTCGCCAACACCGACGACGCCCAGGAGATTGAGCGGTTCGCCCGCGACTGGCTCGGCCCCCTGCTCGACTACGACGTGCAGCGCCACTCCGACCTCGTTCACACCCTCGACGAGTACCTCGAGTGTGGTGGTCGCTACGACGAAGCAGCGCTTGCGCTATCGATCCACCGCAGCACCCTCAAGTACCGGCTTCAGCGGATTCGCGAGGTGTCGGGGCTCGCCCTCGGCGAGCCCGACGTCAACTTCAACCTGCAGTTAGCCTGCCGGGCCTGGCGCACTCTCCAGTCCCTGCGAGCGTGAGGCCGACGTGATTCGAGCCAGCGGCGCTGCTCCGCTGACCGCCCTCACCGACGACGTCGTCGCCGGTGATACGCGGGTGGTGCCCTTCGAGGTTCCCGGGCTGGGCAACCGCACCTACATCGCGGTCACAGGCACGTCGGCGCTCCTCGTCGACCCACCTCGCGATGTCGACTCACTGCTGGGGTTCATCCGCGACAGTGGGTGGGCCGTTTCGCACGTCCTCGACACCCACGTGCACAACGACTACGTCAGCGGCGGGCTCGCAGCAGCCCGCCTCAGCGACGCCGAGTACGTCATTCCCGCCGGCGGGGGCGTTACCTGCCCGGCACGACTGATCTGCGACGGCGAGCTTCTGGAGGTGGGGGCCGGGCAGGTGCGTGCCGTGCACACTCCCGGGCACACGCCGCACCACATGTCGTACCTGCTCAGCGTCGACGGTGTCGACATCGCCCTCTTCAGCGGCGGCGGTTTGCTCTACTCGGGCGTGGGACGCACCGACCTGTTCGGAGCCGACCACACTGAGGAGCTCGCTCGCGCCCAGTGGCGCTCGGCTCACCGACTCGGCCTCGTGTCCCACGACGGCGCGACCGTGCTGCCCACTCACGGCTTCGGCTCCTTCTGCTCGGTCGGTGACGCCGTGGTGGGCGAGCGCACGCTGGCCGGCCTCCAGCACACCAACCCGGTCTTTCTCGAGGACGAGGAAACCTTTGTCCGGCACCTGCTCGAGCACCAGGGCCCGCACCCCGGCTACTTCCATCGCATGGGAGAGCTGAACCGAGCTGGCACCCCGATGCAGCCTCCGCTGGTTCCGCCCGTCAGCACCCTGGCCGATGTCGCCCAGCGGGCGGTGTCAGGTGAGTGGGTACTCGACCTGCGGCACCGCCACGCCTTCGCCGACGGCCACCTGCCCCGAACCCTCTCGTTCGACGCAGCCGGCGCCTACGTGACCTATGTCGGCTGGCTAATTCCGTGGGGTGCCGACCTGCACCTGGTAGTTCCTGACGAGGCAACCCTGCACACCGCCGTGATCGAACTCGGCCGTATCGGCATCGACAGTGTGCGCTCTGCTGCGCTGTGGCGCGATGGCACCGTCGAGCCCTCGATGCTCGCCACGGTGCGCCATGCCGACGGACGCCGCCTTCGTGCCGCGATGGCCAGCGACCCCGAGCTTCGAGTGCTTGATGTGCGGCTCGAGTCAGAGAGCGCGCGAGCACGGCTGGCGGGGCAGCGCGCCATCGCCCTGCACGAACTCGAGGCGAGGCTCGACGAGGTGCGCGAGTGGGCCGACGGACGCGAGGTGTGGGTCTACTGCGGCAGCGGCTTCCGCTCAGCGGTCGCAGCCTCGCTGCTGGAGCGGGCGGGCATTAGCGCGGTGCACGTCGACGGCAGCGTGGTCGAGTCCTAGGGGCGGTTGGGCAGGTCGGGCAGGTCGACGAAATCTGGCGGTCGATGAGCCCGCACCTCGTGCACATCGTCTAGCCAGAGCGACACCTCGACCAGTGAGTGCTGCCCCGTGCAGCCCTGAGACAGCGCCGAGGTGCCCCGGTCGGCGGTGAGCACGTTGGGGTTGCCGTGAAGGCACAGCAGGTTGCCGGCTTCGAGGTCGAGGGGGTCGAACCAGGCCCCGGTCGGCAGTTGAACCACC
>CALQEM020000132.1:0-9715 GCA_943329595.2 Bifidobacterium breve | reverse complement strand
CCGGTGCCCGTCGCTGACGACTGCCACTGGTACCACGATGTCGGTGACGCTGCCTACCTATCAACCCGCCAAGTCCTGATCGAAGGTCGACGCACCGCTGATCCCTACTTGCCCTGCTTGAAGGCCTTACTCGCGATGGGACCGAGGCCGGAGGCGTTCTTGGCCTGCAGTTCCACCCTGTAGTTGGTGTTCTTCACCCGGCCGGTGACGGTGGCTGCCCGGGCGCTCGCAGTTAGATTCACCCACGCCGCGCACGAGCCGCCCACCTTGCACCAGCGCACCCGATACCCGGTGACCACTCCCGATCCCACCGACGATGGCACCCTCCAGGTGACCTTCGCCGACTTCGCCACCGGGAAGACCACGCCCAGGGAGCGTGGGTCGGTGGGGGCGCCGGCAATCACGGCAGCCGAAGCCGCCGTAGTACTGGACTTGCCGCCGGCGTTCGCAGCTTTCACCTTGAACGTGTACGACTTGCCGTTGGTCAGACCGAGCACCGTGCACGAGCGCTGCGCAGCGGCGGCCGTGCAGGTCTTGAACACCGAGCCAACCTTCGGCGACGCGGTCACCGTGTATCCGCTGATAGCAACTCCGCCGGTAGACGCTGGGGCTGCCCACGACACCACCACTGACTTGTTGCGCGGTGAGGCGACCACCGACCGTGCGACCGATGGGGCAACGACACCGACGGTAATGGACTGGTACACCTTCGCCGACAAGAAGTTCGCCCCTCGAATTGGCGTCGCTCCAGCCTGGCTCGCCACCAGCAGACACAACCCCGAGGCGCCGAAGGTCACGACACCTGCGTTGATGCTGCAGGCTCCGGGCGTTGACGCCGGGTCGATCGACACCACCACAGGACCTCCCGAGACGTTGCCAGCAACGCTCGGCCTGTAGGTCTGACCGGGGACGACCTGAGTCTTGATAGTGAGGAAGGTGACGGCTTGCGTGGCGGCAACAATCCGGATGAACTGCTCGAAGTGCTCGGGCTGCGCGGGATCGTAGTTGGCGTCGCCCGCCTGATCGGCCCAGATCGCGCACAGATCGCCAGCATTCCCGCTGAGGTACACACGGTTGTTGGTCACCTGGCAGGCACCCGGGGTCGAATCTCCCGCGTACACGCTGAAGGTCACCGGCTGACCTGACGCGCCACCTGTTGCCAGAGGGTAGTAGCTCGAGCGCGTTGGTACGTTCACCGTGCCCACCGCCGCGAAGGTGATGTTCTGAACACCCTTGGCCACCGTGAACGATTGCTGTGCAGTACCGGCACCCCAGTTTCGACCAGCAGGCTCGAAGGCATTCACGGCGCAGGTACCAGCGCCGACGTAGCTCACCACCCCATCACGGATGACACACACGTCCGACGAGTCTGGATCGATGCTGAAGCTCACGGGGAAGTTCGACGGCCCACCGTCGGCAGTCGGTCGGTAGGTCAGGCCCTCACCCAACTTGGCGTTGGTAGGTGCAACCGAGGTGAAGGTGACCTCTGGGGTGCCCGGGAAGATGGAGATGACCTGCTGCACCTGCGTCGCCACCGCGAACTCCGCCACCGCCCTCTGATTCGCGTTGATCACGCATTTGCCGATCTTGGCGAACGTCACGATTCCCTGGAGTTGGTCCGAGACGTTCGCGAACGAACAGGCCCCGGAGGTCGAACTCGCGTCAAAGGTGAAATCGACCGCGAACCCACTGGGGTACGGGTTGGTGCTCGTCGCGGTCACCTGGTAGGTATCGCCGACGCCGACCGAGACCGGGTTCGTGCTGGTGAAGGTGATCACCTGGGTCGCAAGCGTGACCGTGATGCTCTGGGTCGGATCGGGCACCGCGCCATCGGCGTCAAAACGGGAGCTGAAGTAGTCATCGTTCCCGAGTTGGAAGGCGCGGAGCGTGCACGTCCCAGCTTCCTTGAAGGTGACCGCTCCGGTGCCGTGGTCGATCGAACACACAACGTTGTTGTCCGAGTTGATGACGACCTCGTTACCCGAGCCACCACCCGTTGCCGTCGCAATGTAAGGAGTCGATCCAGCAGCGACGGTGGTAGCCGGCGTCGAGGTGAACTTGACCACCTGGGGAGCCTTGTCGATGGTGATCAACTGGGTCGGATCAGCAGTCGCTTCGTCGGAGGCGTAGTACGCCGACGACGCCGCCTGGTGAGCGCTGACGACACAGTCGCCCGCGTGCGGGAAGGTGACCACACCATCGGTCACGATGCAGGCGCCCGTGGGCGTCGCGTTGACGCTGTACACGATGTCAGCAGCTGACACGCCGCCCGGAAGTACATCGCGGGCAAACGGCGTGTAGGCGCCACGTTCGACCACCACACCGGTCGGCGCGGTGGAGGTGAACTCGAGGACCACGTAGCCCTTACGGCCCACCTGAATGACCTGCTTCACCGGAGCAGCTGCGTCGTACGCGCTTGATCCCGCCTGCGTGAACACCAGCACGCACGTGCCAGTGTCGGTGAACGTGACAAGGCGCGTGCCTGCCGTCGCAGTGCCCCCGGCGGCGGGCTGAGCCACCCCAGCGGCATTGGTGATGGTGAAGGACGTGGGGGTCGGAACGGTCTGGATCGTCCACGAGCCGTTGTTGCCGGCGTTGGTCGCGCTCGCGATCGTGACCGTCTGCCCGACGCCGAACCCGTGCGCGCCGGACGTGTTCACCGTGACCGTCGATGATGCCTTGGCAATTGACGCGATGTTCTGCGACCGGGTGTTGGCAGCCGTGCACACTCCAGCGTCCGACGACGCGTCGACGGCGAGGACCACCGGGATGCCGGATTCACCGGCAATCAAGGTCGGCGCGTAGGTGTCGCCCACGCCGGGCACGGAGCCGTTGAACGCGCCAACGGCGATCTGCTGTGAACCCTTCACCACGGTGAAGGTCTCACTGTCCGTCGCCGGTCCTTGCTCAGCCACGATCTCGCAGGTGCCAGCGTTCACGAACTCGACTACCTGACCGCTGTAGTCGAGCCGGCAGGCGCTCGCCGTTGTGCCCGACCCGACCCGATAAGTCACCGGGGGCCCGTCTTCGCTGCCCGTGGCGTCGAGGTCGTACGACGTGCCCACGGCGTTGCTCGCGGGCGGACTCGAGGCGAAGGACACGGTCGGGGGCTCCGGAACGACATTGATGGCCTGCTGAATCTGCTCGGCCGCGACGTAGACACCGGCAACCCCGTCCTGATTGGCGTCGACGAGGCAGAGGCCCACGCCGGTGAAGACCACCCGGTACTCTGCGCCCACCTGACGAATCGCGCAGACTCCGGGGATGGAGTTTTCGTCGATGCTGTAGACAACGGGCATGAAGACGTTGCCCGTCTGAGACGTCGTGAGCACGTAAGGTGCCCCGCCTACCTCGGCGCTGGTCGGGGCGGCGCTCGTCCAGCCGATGTCCGAGCGCCCCTGCACCTGCACGAACTGGCTCACCTGCAGCGCAGGCAAATACTTCGCGCTGCCAGTGGAGTTAGCGTCAATCCGACAGGTGCCCAGGGCGAGGAAGTTCACGGCACCCGAGGTCGGATCGACGATGCAGGCACCAGGTGTCGAGTTCGACACGCTGTAGGTGACTGTGACCCCGATGCCGGTGGATTGCGTGGTTGGCCAGTAGGAGTCGCCTACGACCACGTAGTTTCGCCCGGCGACCGGCGAACCGGGGAGGGGCGACGTAAAGCTGACCGTCTGCGCTGCCTTCTCCACCCGGACCCGAATCTGGCTGAAGGCCGCGTAGTTCGACGGGCCACCGGTGGTGTAGACGTCGACAACGCAGAGGCCGCCGCCGGTGAGGCTGAGATCTGCCGTGCCCGCGACCTTGTCGCCGACCGTGGGCGTGGAAGCCCCTACCTCACATGCCCCAGCTGATGACTCTGCATCCACGACGAAGCGCACTGTCGCCGCCGCGTTGTCGCCGCCCGACGTCATGGTGTTGGTGGTGCCGATCGGGTGCATGACGTCGCCCGGGTTGCCGGTGGTGGTGTACGACGTGGGCTCCACGTAGATGCGGGTCTGCTGCATCAGCGCGAACGGGCCCGTGTTGGGGGTGCCCGAGCGTGGACCGTCCCCCTCGACATTGTTGGCCACCACGGAGAAGGTGTAGCTCGTCGACGAGTTCAGGCCTGTCACGGAGCAGGTAGGACCGCCGCTGGTGGTGCAGAACCGACCACTCGGCGACGCAGTAGCCGTGTAGGTGAGGTTCTGCCCCGCGCTCTGTGACGCGTCCGGCGGCACGTTCCACCACACCTTGGCGATGGTGGGGCTGTCCCAGCGGTAGTTCACATTGGTCGGTGCGCCCGGCACGAGATTGACGCCGAGGTTGTAGGAGTTAGAGACCTGCGCGTAGTCGTCGGTCTCGTCACTGCTGGCCGTGAGGTCGCAGGGACCAGACGCGAAGATCAGGTAGAACGGCTCAGTGGCGACGGTCACGGTTCCACCAACTGTTCGGTTCACCGTTGCGCCATTGCGTCGCGCCGAACCGCCGACACCGGCCTGTGCTGCACCAGCGCTGTTGCTGATGGTGAACTTTTTCGTGGTGGGAACCGTCGCCACGACGAATGTGCCGTTGTTGCCGGTGGTGGCCGCGCCAACAATCGTCACTGAGGCACCCTGCGTGAGCGTGTGCGGGGTTGAGGTGTTCACGGTGGCGACACCCGAGCTAAACGTGATCGACGAAATCGCTGCCGCTCCCTGGGGAACGGCGCTGGGGTTGCCGATGGTGAAGGTGGTTGCGGTCGGCGTGGTGGCGACCTCGAAGGTGCCGTCGTTGGCCGGGTTGGTGGAGCCCGCGATCGACACGAGCACCCCGGGGTCGAGCGTGTGAGGGGCCGACGTGGTGATGGTGGCCCGGAACTCGTTGTTCTTCACGATGGCCACGACCTGGGACGGGCCCTGAGCGACACCCGACGGGTTGACGATCGTGAACGTGGTCGACGTCGGTGTGCTGGCCACCCGGAAGGTGCCGTTGTTGGTGTCCGCAACCGCGCCAGCAATCGTGACGAGCTGGCCGGCAGTGAGCGAATGCGTGGCGGTGGTGGTCACAGTGACCACCGGGCGGTCCGCTGGGTCAGCCTTGATCGTGGCAATCTGCCAGGTGGGTTCGGCTGCACCAGTGGCGGCTGGCGTGACAAGACGGCACACGTTGGGATTGATGCCGGAGGCGTCATAGCTCACCGCGCCACCAGACGCCGACGCTGCCTTGGGGAACACCCGGAAGAAGTCGCCGTTCAGGTACGGGTCAAGGCCATTGACGACAGATCGGTTTGCGCCAATCTGCTTGATCTCCCCCACGGCCTGCTTCACGGGGAATGCCATGGATAGCTGGTCGAAGCCGAGCTGGGTGGCGCTGATACCGCACACGCCCGCGTGGTCCATCTGCACGATGCCACTGTCAGGGGAGACGGTGCCGATTGCCGCAGACTGCGCCGCCGCGCTCGCGTTGGAGTAGGTGAACGTGGTGGTGGTGGGGGTGCTCGCAACAATGAATCTGCCGTTGTTGACAGCGTTGACCGCACCCTCGATCGTCACCGATTGGCCCAGCGTGAGGCCGTGCACCGCGGAGGTGGTGACGGTCGCCGTTGAGGCCGAGGCGGAGATACTGGCGATCTGCACGGGAGCACTGGGGTGGGTGGAGCAGGCGCGGTTCGTGGTCTGCTCGTTCACCCGATAGGAGATCGGTCCACCGGCGGTGTTGCCAATGGCGAGGGGCTGGTACTCGGCCCCGATCGGCAGCCCGCTGACAGACGAAGGCGGGGGGGTGCTCCAGGTGAGGACGGGAGTGTCAACCACCTGAATCCTCTGCGTCACCTGGGGAGCCGAGAGGTAGTCGGCATTGCCAGTTTGGTCGGCGATCAGCACGCACGGCCCCGGGAAGAGGAACGTGACCAGACGCGTGCCATTCATGGAACACGTCACGTGGTCGACTCCGTCGATGCGGTTCACCGACGCATCAGCATCAACACGCGCCGTCACCGCATTGACTGAACCACCTCCGGAGTCGGTGGTCACCTGGTACATGGTGCCCACCGATGGGTTCGTTCTGAACAGCGAGGTGAAGCTCACGGCCTGCGCGATCTTGACCGCGATCGTCTGCTGAACCTGCGGTGCCGGCGAGAAGTAGGTGTTGCCATCCTGATTCGCGTTGATGACGCAATCGCCGGCCACACTGCCGAAGAAGACCGTGAACTTCGCGGTCGCGGCCGTGGTGAGACCCGTGGTCACGGTTCCGACCCGTCCCTGCTTGACGCCCTTCGTGTTCAGCGCGGTGAAGGTGTTGGAGGTGGGCCTGCTGAGTACCTTGAAGGTGCCGTTGTTCCCGCTCTCCGCTCCCGAGATGGCGATCCAGTCACCGTCGCGGAGATCGTGCACGGTTGAGGTGTGAACGGTGACGGTTGCCGTTCCATCATCCAACTGGGCCGCCAGACCGGTGTCGGCGTTCTCTGCGTACGGGTTGTAGATCGTGAACGAGTCTGGTGACGGCTTCGTGGCGATGCGGAACGTGCCGTTGTCCTTCCTATGCCCGGTGTCGGAGATCGTCACGAACTGCCCGACGGTGAACGAGTTGTTGTTCTCGGTGGTGATGGTGGTCTGCTCGCCGTCCACCACGATCGAGGAGATGTCATTCGGTGTCAGTTCGGATTCGATCTCCGTGATGGTGAGTGCGGTCGGATTCGCCACCGGGGCCTGCGCAGCTCCCGACGGGTTGGCGATGGTGAACGTGGTGGGTGACGGCACGCCGGTGATGGCGAAAGCGCCGTTGTTGTTCCTGTAGCTGCCGTTGTTGATGGGCGTTGGGGCGCCCTCGATGGTCACCAGCTGACCGACCCGAAGGTGGTGCGCGGAGGTGGTGGTGAAGGTCTCCACACCGCGGTCTGCGGCGATGCTGAAGACCTGCGCGGGCATCTCGGGATTCGTCTCCACCGTGCACACGTCAGTGGTGGAACTGCCGTCGACCGTCACGATGGGCTTGACCCCAGAGCCGCCGCGCACGGGTGGAGTGAGCGATACGTCGTAGGGCACGCCTGACACACCGGGCTCCGGCGCGTTCGACGTGATGTCGATGGACTGGGTAGCGGCATCGATGCTGAAGGACTTGCGGACCGGTGGTGACGCACGGAAGCCGCCGCCCGCGGCTTGACGCGCCACAAAGTCGCAGCCGCCTGGTGCGTCGAAGTGCAGCACCTGGCCGCCGGCCTCACCGGTGAAGGAGCACACCTTCGCGCTGTAGGGCATCACCACATAGGTGATGAGATTCACCTCGGCCGTGTCATCGGTGCCACCGCTGGCGGCATCAGCTCCAAAGGGCGACCACGTGTCGCCCACGTGGTACTGCGGCAGGTCCGAGAAGGCAGCGGGGAACTTGATTTGCTGTGCCGAGCCCAGGGTGAAGGTGACCCTCGCCGTGCCGCCCTTGCTATCAGTTGGCACCGGGTCGTCGCTGCAGGTGAACGCGAAGGTCTCGGGACACCAGGAACCGCCCGAGGCTCCCTTGCCACCTGACTTGATGAACCCACCAGAGTTGCCGCCGCCACCGCCGGGACAGCCCCCACCGCCGCCGCCCCCGCCACCACTGCTGCTGCTGTTCGGGGCATTGCCGCCGTCGCCGCCCACGAAGAGCCCCGAACCTTCCGATGGTCCGGTGGGACTCGACGAGCACGTTCCCGCCGGAGCGCCGTCGCCAGACGGGCTGATCCAGCCGTCAGACGCCGACGAGGGGCCACCGCCACCGCCACCGCCACCGGCGATCGCCAGCCACATGCCCTGACTCTCATTCCACAGGCCGCTACCGCCACCACCCGGGCCGCCGCGGCCCGCGCTGAGGCTCTTGGAGCCACTGGCGCCGCCGTGGAACTTGCCATTGGTGTCTTGGTAGGCACCGTTCCTTCCCAGGTGAATCTTGAGGATGTCGTAGGGCTGGATCTTGGTGTTGGAGCACGTGGGGCAGATGACGAAGGTGGCACTCTGACTCTTCGGGGGGGTCGGAGCTATGTTGCCCTCATTCGACAGGGCGCCGGTACTCATGCGATCGCCGCTGAACCCCTTTCCGCCGCTAGTCTCCACGGTCATGAGGACGGCGGTGTACGGAATCTGAAGCGACCACACGTAGGGCAGTCCCGTGTTCGGGTCCACGAACCCACTTGTGTAGAAGTGCGTCTGCGTGGTGGCACCCACGACGACAGAGGCCACCAGGTCAGCCGCAGCGCGGAAGGCGGGGGTGCCGGCCTGCGAGAGCGTGAGTTCGCACTTGCCGAGCTGGTAGAAGAACACGGTGAGACCGTCGGGCGAGACCACACACTGCTCGAAGGACCCAGGCGACACCACCGCCGTGACCGGCAGGAGCGACGTTGACGGGAAAAGGTCAGACACCGGCAGCGAGCTGGCCACCGCGGGAATCGTGGTGTTGCTCGAGGGCGCGCGAGAGATGGTCTGGTTCTGCACCGTTCCGCTCACCGTGATCGTCACCTCGCCCCAGGAGCTGTCCGTGCCCTGGCGGGCCTGGATCACCTGGCCGAAGCTGCCGCCCTCGGCACCGGCCTGGCTTCCAGCGCACGTAGCGTAGGTGTCGACCCCCGCTGAGTAGGCGTTGTCGACGGTGGCTTCCGGATCGAGGTTCAAGATGGTGTAGGCACACACGATCAGGGAGGACCCCGAGTCACCGCCGGCTCCCCCCGCGCACCCGCCGCCACCACCACCGCCACCGTTGGTGAACGTGAACGAGGGGCCGTCAGTCCCGTCACTGCCGTCGCTCACATTGGTCGTGCCGGCCTGTGACCAACCCGCGGCGCAGTTGACGATCGTCGGATCGGTCTCGTAGTTCGCCGCGATGACGGAGCTCTTCGACCCGATACCGCCTGCGCCACCACCCACCACGAGCCACTTGCCTGTGGTGGTGTTGAAGATGCCTGAGCCACCGCTGCCGTTAGCGCCGTCGCCATAGCCGAGGTCGCCCTTGCCTCCCTTTCCGCCGGCCAACAGAGCCATCTGTGGCTGTGTCGCGGGCGCACCCACCACGATCTTGAGAACATCGCCCGGGTGCAGCCCAGATGGCGAGGGCTGACTGGGACTTGAGGGACCGAAGGCAGTTTCGTTCGTGGCGATGTTCGTGGAGTTGGCCCCGACAGCGGTCAGCTTGATGTTGAAGTCCGGGAGGTAGTTCGGCACCACGTACGTGTCGATCTCACCCGAGGCGCTGGTGAACGTGGTCGTGAAGTTCGTGAACGGCGCCGCTGCCGTGCGCACCTGGGTGGCCGGTGCGGCGGCCTCCGCGGGCGCGAGGCCCACGGTGCCAATGCCCGCCGCGATCAGCGCTCCCGCTGCCACGCTGGCCACAACCCGACGCACATCCACAGACCGGCCCATGCCATCACTCCCGAACTCGCACCCCTCAGGGTGTGTCGTGCGCCGGGGAGCGCTTCGGGCGCCCCGGATTGGGCGAAATCAGTGAATATGACGTCACTTCGTGCATACGCTGGGCGAGAGCCTACACACACTGTCCCCCGCGCGAGGGACGAACGTCCCACGTTTCGCGCGTCACTTCGACCTCACTGTGGCCATCTGCCTCGAGAGAGTCGTCCCCACCCCCAGGACCCGGCCGGCGAGTCCATCGCGGGGAAGAATCACCCAAGGAGGGGCTTCAGCGCAGCGGCCAGCCTGCCGGCGATCGACGCAGCGTAGGTCGCCGTGAGGTGGCTGTCGTCGCGATACACGAGGTACCGGCCGATCACGGCCGG
>CALQEM020000131.1:0-9719 GCA_943329595.2 Bifidobacterium breve | reverse complement strand
GGCCGCCGCAGTGGCCTTCAGCCTCGGCCTCAGCCCCAAGGTGGGCGCCTTCGTGAGCGCCACCCCCGGAGGGGTCCTTGCCGGCATCACCCTGGTTCTTTACGGTTCCATCGGGCTCCTGGGCGCCAAGATCTGGAAGCAGCACAACGTTGACCTCTCGAGCCCGGCGAACCTCGCACCGCTCGGAGCCGGACTCACCCTCGGAATCGGCGGTGGGTCGTTGATCGTCAGCGAGGGTTTCACGATTACCGGCATCTCACTGGGCACCCTCGTGGTGATCGGCTTCTACCACCTGCTGCGCTGGGTTCGGCCCGACCTGCGACGTGCCGACGAGGCGCGGGAGTCTTCCGCAGGAGGCGTCACCAGCGCCACGGGAAAATCCGTGATTCCAGAATGACTACATCGGCCCATGAAGGCCGCTCTCACCACGGAGCGGAGAATCCACAGGGGTGTTTTCCCCCGACGTCTAGCCGTGCGCAAGCCACTGCTGAAAGAGTGGTGGGCCCGCACGAGCCACCGATGGACGAGGAGTCCCATGAGCAAGACAGTCGTGATTGCAGGAGCCTCCGGAGTAGTCGGGCAGACGGCTCTGAACCACTACCTCGAGCAGGGCTGGGATGTGGTGGCCCTCTCGCGCCGACAGCCCATGACCCTGTCGGACCGCCCCTTCCGACACCTTTCGGTTGACCTGCGTGATGGCGAAGCAACCCGGTCGGCTCTCGAGTCGGTCGGACCCGTCGACCAACTGGTGTACGCGGCGCTGTACGAAAAGCCCGGCCTCATCGCCGGGTGGCGCGAAGCCGACCAGATGACAACGAACAGGGCGATGCTGGCCAACACCGTCGAGGCACTGGCACCATCGGGACTCGGCCACGTGGTGCTGCTGCAGGGCACCAAGGCGTACGGAGTGCACCTCATGCCGCTTCGCATCCCTGCCAAGGAGAGTCAGCCCCGGGTTGAGCACGAGAACTTCTATTGGCTGCAGGAGGACTATCTCACCAGCGCCGCTGCGGAGATGGCATTCGGGTACACGATCTTTCGTCCGCAGTTTGTCTTTGGTGATGCCATCGGGTCGGCGATGAACCTGGTGGCCCTCATCGGCATCTACGGTTCGATTTGTGCGCGTGAGGGACGCCCCTTTGGCTACCCGGGCGGCGCGTCGTATGTCGCCGAAGGTACCGATGCCCGACTCTTGGCGAAGGCCTTCATGTGGTCGGAATCATCACCAGCCGCGTACAACCAGACATTTAACATCACCAATGGCGACGTCTTTGAGTGGCGCGACATGTGGCCGGCACTTGGCGCTGCGTTGGGCGCGAACGTCGGTTCCGATAACCCCACGTCCATGGCCGAGTTCATGCCTGCACATGAGGCGACCTGGAATGAGATTGTGCGCGACAGCGGCCTGCGAGATCTGCCCCTCTCGGCGTACCTAGGCGAATCGCACTTCTACGCTGACTATGCATTCGGCTACGACTCTCGAGACCGCGTGAGCGACCACGGCACCGCGCCTGCGTTCGTCAGCTCGGTCAAGCTGCGCCGGGCAGGGCTGGTCGATGTCTACGACACTCAAGCAACGTTTCTTGAATGGTTCGACATCTTGCGTCAGCTCAAGCTACTTCCTCCTGCGTGAGCGTGGCATGCCTACCTGTCGATGACGACGGAGTGGGTAGGGCAAGCCGACGGCTAGGTCACACCACGTCCTATTCAGCGGGCGTAGTTCATGAACACGTCCGTCGTCTAGTCAGGCGACGCTGTGATCGGCGGGCAGGAGTGCACCTGTCTAGGTGCTTAGGCTCGACGCAGCAGGCGGAACGGCACCTTTGGATCACATCGTCGCCACCGGGTCGCTCACCGCTCGGTGGCAACCGAACCCGGCGGCACGTTTTTAGACAGTCGCGTCGGCGTTGTAACGCTCGGCAACGTGCTTGAGATCGTCGGGAGTCAGCCGCCGTTGCCGTTAACGGATCGCCACGACTCATGCTCAGGCGCGGATCGAGGTTCTAGTGAGCCTCGAGGTAGTTACAACAAAGATCTCCATTTTTCTGCGTCAGCAATGGATGAGGCCCTCCACAACATCGTCGCATTCCACCTTTCTCAGGTGCCCTCCGCCGGCCTTTGACCATTCACGTTTGCGTTACCCTGTGCTTGTGCACGCGGAATCTCCCGACGTCATCGACGCGCGTCGACGCGTCATGCGCGAGGCGGGTATGCGTGAGATCAGATGGGTCGCTCCGGCCATGGGCTTGCTGCTGGTGGTGTTCGGGGTCGTTGACTCCATGTCGCACCTCGATGACGGCTCGTCGATGTGGCGGCTCTTATCGAGTCTGCTCCCCGCGTTGCTGTGTGCTGCTCTCGTGGCGCTGCTTTATGTGGCGCGTGTCGCTGATAGCTATTCCGGGCTGCTGTTCACGGCGGTGGCGATTGCGGTCGGGGCGTCATTGGTCTACACCTACTCCCGCACCGCTTTCGACTCCGACCTCTGCTACCTCGTGATCATGGTGATCCTCGCGGGAGCGTTCGCCATCTCGACGGTCGAGTTCATCGTGAGCGTCACGTCCCTAGGTGGTGCCGCTCTCGTCGCGGTAGTACTGGTCGACTCCCAAGTAACCGGCGACGGGCACACCGAACGTTGGTTCATGCTGCTGCTTGTCGCCGCCGTGGCGTCCACAAGCATCCACGTGGCACGCAGTCGAGCACTTGACCACCTCGCCGACACTCAGATCGCACTCGAGCAGCAGGTGTCTGAAGACGTTCTCACGGGTCTGGCCACCCGTCGAGGGCTGACTAATCTTTTCCCACTGCTACGGGCCCAGGCCGAGCGCCTGCGGCTGCCAGTCTTCGCCATGTTCGTTGATGTAGACGGTCTCAAGGGGGTCAACGACCGCGCCGGGCACGACACGGGCGACCTCGTCATCGCAGCCGCCGGCGACGCGATCCGACGCCTGTGCCGAGCCAGCGACCTAGAAAAAAGCAAGGCACCCCTGTGAACACCATCGCGGGTGCGTCGGCAACCGACGAACCACCCGAGTGCCCAGATGAGGCATCCGATAGCTCCCACGCCGAGCTCGGTCTGACTCACCCGCGGCGGCTCGGGTCCGGTGCCGACGAGGGCTCCCGACCGAATGCTCGACGACTCCTTCCTGCCCCGTTTGCCCCGCGCCTCCGACACCACTCTTGACTACCTCGTCAGTCTCCACAGCGCTCGCTGACTATTCGGCGCAATGCGCCAAGAGCCGCGCAATCGCAGCCGAATTTAACCTCGACTGCAGAACTGGCTACTCATGAGGCGCTGCCCGTACGCATTAGCGTTCGAGGGCGCTCTTGCGACGGGCCACCAGCACCAGCGACACCGCTGTGAGGAGATGGCCGACTCCGTAGCAGAGGAACAAGTATGTGTACCAGCTCGACGTCGGCAGGGCGCCCGGGTTGATTGCCTGGAGAAGGTAGCCCAACGACCAGATGTACGCGCTGGCGATTCCTGTGACGATTGCCGCCCGGCCGAATCTGCTGCCGAAGTGGTCGAAGTGCATCGTGAGAGCGACGCTCACGAGCAGGCTGCCAATCACGGCGAGAAGCCAGTCGAAGCGGCTACTCGATGGGTCGACGCTGAGACCCAGGAAGCCGATGCCCCACACGAGCAGACCGATGGCACCGACGGTGATTGATGCGAAGGAGGAGTGGATGTTGTCTTGGCACAGGCACCCAGACTCGCACTCGGGCCGAGATGCACGGAGGAAACCCTCGACATCGGCCTCCTTCCTCGCGAGAACCAGAAAGAGCGACACTCCGCCCAGAACGAGCCCCACTCCATAGGCGGCGTATCCGAAGGCAACTGAGCCACTCGACTCGAGGTTGGTCGGATTGATCCCGAAGGGCAGGGTCGAAATGCCTAGCGCAACCGAACCCAGCACGCCCAGTGCCACAGCCCACCGACCGATGCGGCGCACGACGGTCTCGACGAACATGATCATGGCTGCCGCAATAAGTAACGGGCCGACCACCTCAAAGATCCACCCGAGGCGCGACAGGTTGTCAGGAATGAGGGCGAACCAGCCCAGTGCCCAGACTAGGAAGCCTGCACCACCCACGCCGAGCACCGCGTAACTCACGTGCGGGGACTCGGGACGCCCCTCGCCTGGGGCTCCGCGGGCACCGCTTGAGGAATTCGCGCCACCCCGCTTGCCCTGCGCCTCCAACACCACGATCAACAACCTCCTGAGTCTGGAGGGCGCGAACACGCCCACAGGGCGCTCGGTTGAGGCCCGCTGTGAAATTTCCCACAGAGCCGGCACCCCCGCAACCGCGGATTCCGTCACGAAACCGACACCGGTGCGGAGGTTCGGCTCAGACGACACCGTCGCATCAGCGGACCAACGCAGAAGCGCCGGGCGGGAGCACATGACAAAGGCCCCGAACCGTCGCTCGGGGCCTTTGGTGTCTCAACCTTGCGTGTCCGAGGGGGGACTTGAACCCCCATTCCCCGTAAAGGGAACTAGCACCTCAAGCTAGCGCGTCTGCCAATTCCGCCACTCGGACATCGGCCGCTGTGAGGCGACCGGGGCCCAACTATACCCGCACTTGCGGGGCCTCCCCACCAGACGTGACAACGGAGCAGCTCGGGGTCGCGTGCTCGCGCTGGCAGACCGAGGGGTCGGTCGCCATGCGGGCCTTCAGCTTTTCGCGGGTTCTGCCGATGGAGCGGTCACCAGCAGCGTCATGAGACCCTCCGGCCTCGCACGCCAAAACAGGAAGGGAGCCCACCATGAGCGTCACGTCGAACCTCATGCCAACCATGAACCCAGATCAGAATTCGCCGGCCATCTTGAACTCCCACGACCGCTGTGACGGCTGCGGTTCGCAGGCGTACGTCTCTGTTGATCTGGGCGGCGGCACGTTGCTGTTCTGCGGTCACCATTACCAACAGCACGAGTTTGCCCTGGCAGCCATTGCCATGGTGGTGCGCGACGAGCGATATCGACTGTCAGCGGCGTCCTAGCCCATCACCGATTCGGCGAGGGGCTACCTCCGCCACCGCAGCCAAAGGGGCACAATGACCCCATGACCACACCTGACACCGACCCCCTCGCAGCATCCGAGGTCGTCGACATCGTTCGAGGTCTCATCGGCTTCGACACCTCCAACTTCGGCGACGACAGCGGACCGGGCGAGGCTGCCTGCGCCGAATACGTCGAGGGGCTACTCTCCGAGGCCGGGTTCGCCCCCGAGCGCTTCTCGACCACCTCAGGCCGGAGACAGGGTGTACACGTGCGCATTGCCGGCACCGACCCCACAAGACCCGCGCTGCTGATGCACGCCCACCTCGACACCGTTCCGGCGATCGCCGAGGACTGGTCGGTATCGCCCTGGGGAGGCGAGGTCATCGACGACATGGTGTGGGGTCGCGGCGCCGTTGACATGAAGGACTCCGCCGGCATGCTTCTCGCGGTTCTCCGATCGTGGGGCCGAACGGGCGTGCGACCCGAGCGCGACATCGTGGTCGTTTTCCCTCCCGACGAGGAGGCGGGCGGGTTCCACGGCGCCCACTGGATGGTCGACAACCGTCTCGACATGTTTGAGGGCGTCACCGAGGCGGTGGGCGAGGTCGGCGGGTTTTCTCTCTCGATCAACGACGATCTTCGCCTGTACACGGTGCAGACGGCGGAGAAGGGCATGGAGTGGATGCGCCTGCGTGCCTCGGGCCGGGCTGGGCACGGTTCGATGATCAACACCGACAACGCTGTGACCCGGCTGTGTGAGGCCGTTGCCCGCGTCGGCGCGCACCAATTTCCTCTCATCATCACCCCTACGGTGCAAGGTTTCCTCGACAGTGCGTCGGAGGCTCTCGGGGTCGACCTCGACCACACCGATCCCGAGGCCCTCGTCGCTCAACTCGGACCCATCGCCCGCTTCATCGGCGCCACGCTGCAGAACACAGCCAACCCCAGCATGCTCGACGCCGGGTACAAGGTGAACGTCATTCCGGGCCATGCCGAGGCTCGCATCGACGGCCGTTTCCTGCCCGGGCAGCGGGAGGAGCTGCTCGCCACCATCGACCAGCTCATCGGTCCCGACATCGAGCGCATCACCGACACCTCCGACATCGCCGTCGAAACGGGTTTCGACGGACCCATGGTCGACCTGATGGCGAGCGTGCTGCGCGAGGTCGACCCCGGCGCGCGAACGATTCCGTACATGCTGTCGGGGGGCACCGACGCCAAGAGCTTCTCCCGCCTGGGCATCCGCTGCTTCGGCTTCGTGCCGCTTCGGCTGCCGCCCACCCTCGACTTCGCTGCGCTCTTCCATGGCATCGACGAGCGGGTGCCGATCTCGTCGCTCGAGTTCGGCGTCGACGTGCTCGATCGCCTGCTGCGCAGAGCCTGAGATAGGCCGCGAAGGTCAGCCGGTTCTGACGACTCGAATCACCTTGCGACGCAGCCACACCCGTCGCCTGCCGTCGGGGTAGAGGCACAGTCGCGCCAGTTCCCACCTGCCATGCTCGGCATACTCGGTCAGCAGTTCACGCGCGTCGTTGCGATGGGTACCCCGCGGAAGGGTGAATTCGCGGATCTCCCACGTGGTGGCCGACATCTCAGACGCCCCTCTGATTCCAACCCCACTCGGGGTAGCCGCGCGAGGGCAGTGAAATCTCGTCGAGTGCGGCCACAATCTCGCCGGGTAGCACAAGCTCCTCGCTCGTGAGAGCGCCTGCGAGCTGGGCCGCGGTGCGAGCCCCGATGATGGGGGCCACCACACCGGGGCGATCGCGCACCCAGGCGAGGGCAACCTCCAGCGGGGTGCTGTTGAGTCCGTTCGCAGCCGCCGCCACGGCGTCGACGATGTGTGCATGATGAGCGGTGAGGTACTCCTCGGCGAACGTCCCGTATTCCTCGGTGGTGGCACGGGAGCCCGAGGGAATGCCGTTGCGGTACTTGCCTGTCAGCACGCCCCGCCCGAGTGGAGACCAGGGAAGGAGACCTACCCCCAACTCACGGGCGGCGGGCAGGACCTCGCGCTCGACACCTCGTTGCAGCAGCGAATACTCCATCTGCGCCGACACGATGGGCGCGGAACCACGTGCGGCCTGCTGCAGCGTGACCGCGCGCGCCAACTGCCACCCGCTGTAGTTCGAGACTCCGGCGTACCGAACGCGACCCGAGCGAACCGCGTCATCGACGGCCGCCAGAGTCTCCTCAATCGGGGTGAGCGGGTCCCAGGCGTGCAGTTGCCACAGGTCGATGTGGTCGACCCCGAGCCGCGCGAGCGAGCGGTCGAGAGCTGTGAGTAGGTGGGCCCTCGACGCATCGAATCGCCTCGGGTGCGAACGCTGGACCACCGCCTTGGTGGCGATCACGAGGCGGTCGCGCAGCCCATGCTCGGCGATGAGACGCCCGAGTATCGACTCGCTGGCACCATCGGCGTACACGTCGGCTGTATCGACTAACGTGCCGCCCGCGTCGAGGAAGATTCTCAGCTGGTCGGCGGCGTCGTACTCGTCGGTCGCAGCCCCCCAGGTCATCGTGCCCAAGCCCAGGCGCGACACGCGCAGGCCGGTCTGGCCGAGCGCTCGGGTCTCCATGGCGCAAGAGTATCGCCCGGCACACCGACACCCGGGTCAAAGCGACCCGCCCGTCGTACGTACCCGTAGGCTGCAAAAGGCGGCGACTCGCGACCGCCCTCGTGAGGAGACCACCATGAAGCTTGCGCTCAACCTTGGCTACTGGGGAGCCGGCAACGATGCCGCTAATCTCGCGCTCGCCCGCGAGGCTGACCGCTTGGGCTACTCGTGCGTGTGGGCTGCCGAGGCCTATGGCTCCGACGCTGCGACTGTGCTCGCGTGGGTTGCCGCCCAGACCGAGCGCATCGACGTCGGGTCGGCGGTGTTCCAGATTCCTGGTCGAACGCCCGCCAATACGGCCATGACCGCCGCCACCCTCGACACGTTGTCAGGCGGCCGCTTCCGACTCGGCCTCGGAGTGTCGGGGCCGCAGGTATCGGAGGGGTGGCACGGGGTGCGCTTCGCCAAGCCCCTGCAGCGCACGCGCGAATACACCGACATCGTTCGCATGGCGCTACGCCGCGAGAAGGTGCGGTACGACGGCGAGTTCTTCACCCTGCCGCTGCCCGACGGACCGGGCAAGGCACTTGCGCTCACCGTGCACCCCGTCCGCGAGTACATTCCCATGTACCTCGCCGCGGTGGGCCCCAAGAACCTCGAGCTAGCCGGCGAACTGTTCGATGGCTGGCTCGCGATCTTCTTCGCCCCCGAGCACGCGAACGAACTGCTGACACACATCTCTGCCGGAAGGGCCACCGCCGGCAAAACCCTCGAGGGCTTCGACGTGGTGCCGACCATACCTGTCGTGATGGGCGACGATCTCGACCAGTGCGCCGCCGCCATCCGGGCGTACGCCGCCCTGTACATCGGAGGCATGGGCAGTCGCGAGCAGAACTTCTACAACCAACTAGCCGTGCGCATGGGCTACGAGCAGGCTGCCGACGAGATTCAGGAGAAGTATCTGGCACGCGACTACGCGGGGGCCGCGGCAGCGGTGCCCATGGAATTTGTCGACCGCACCGCCCTCATCGGTACTCGCGACCGCATCAAGGACCGGCTTGCCGCCTACGCCGACGCCGGAGCCACCACGCTGAGCGTCGCGGTGTACACCGGAACTCCCGAGGAGCAGGTGCACACGCTTCGCACACTGGTCGAGGTGCTCGATGAGGCTGGGCTTGCTACGTGACGCTGCTGTCAGTCGCCGCTGAGGTGAGCTGGCTTCAGGCGATCGTGCTGGGCATCGTTCAGGGGTTCACCGAGTTCCTGCCCATCTCGTCCACCGCGCACATCCTGATCGTGTCGAAGGTCGCCGGATGGGGCGACCCGGGTGCCGCGTTCACCGCGGTCACGCAGATCGGCACCGAACTGGCGGTCATCATCTACTTCCGTCGTGACATCGTGCGTATCGCCACCGCGTGGCTCAGGAGCCTGCGCAACGCTGACCTCCGCGGCTCCCTCGACGCCCGCATGGGCTGGTACGTGATCATCGGCTCGCTGCCGATCCTCATCCTCGGATTCCTGCTGCGCAAGCAGATCGAAACGGTGGCCCGTAACCTCTGGCTCGTCGCCCTGACGCTCATCCTCTTCGGCGTGATCCTCGGGGTCTGCGACGCCCTCGGTCGCCGCGTCAAACAGATCGACGACCTCAACGCGCGCGACGGCATCGTCTATGGGCTGGGCCAGGCGCTCGCCCTCATTCCGGGAGTCTCCCGCTCGGGTGCCACGATCAGTGCTGGCCTCGCGCTGGGCTACACGAGAGAATCGGCGGCTCGGTACTCATTCCTACTGGCCATCCCGGCGGTGCTGGCGAGCGGACTCTTCCAGGCCCTTCAGATTGGCAGCGACACCACGGCAGCGTGGGGACCGACACTGCTCGCCACCGCTATCGCCTTCGTGGTGGGCTACCTCGTCATCGCCTGGCTGCTGCGCTATCTCGCGAGCAACTCGTTCCTGCCCTTCGTCCTCTACCGCATCGCACTAGGACTCGTGCTCATCGTGCTGCTTCTGATGGGCGTCGTGACGGCCGCCTGACCTGCCTGTTACAGCCAGCCAGAACGCTTGAAGGCGCGGTACATCAGCCCGCACGCTCCGAACATCACTGAAATGACCATGAAGTACCCGTACTGCCAGTGGAGTTCGGGGATGTTGTCGAAGTTCATGC
>CALQEM020000130.1:0-9765 GCA_943329595.2 Bifidobacterium breve | reverse complement strand
CCGGACAGCGACTCGGGCGCGGGCTCGCGGCGCACGTCGAAGGGCAGCACGTGAGCCGACTTCGGCCAGTGGCTCTGGCCACGGTTCGAGGGGAAGGTGCGATCGTCGAGCGACGGCAGCACCACCACCGGAAATTCGAGTCCCTTCGACTTGTGCACCGACATGATGCGCACGCTGTCGGTGGCGTTCGGCAGGTCGGCGTCGGGGTCTTGATCGAATCTCCGTGCGTCGGCGATGTGTCGCAGGAACCCTCCCAACGTAGCCCGGGAGTCGAGGTCGCGGAACTCGCCCGCGAGCGACAGGAATGACGCGAGAGCGGCTCGGCGCTGCTCGGACACCGGGTCGCCGGCCGCCATGAGTTCGGCCTGCAGCCCGATGGTGTCGATCACCCGCTGCACGAGGTCGCCCAACGGCTCGCCCACGTGCCGGCGCAGGCCGCGCAGCTCGTCGGCCACCCTCACCAGCCGACTGCGTGCCTCGGCGCTCACAGGGGTGGGGCCCAGCTCGTCGAGGGCATCGACAAGGGACACCAGATCGACGGGGTCGCCCCCGGCCACGGCGTGGTCGAGGGTGTCGTCGACGGCCAGATGCTCGGGAGCGCGGCCGCGGCCCGCAAGCTCGGCGGCCCGCCTGCCCAGCAGTGCGAGGTCGCGTGGACCGATGCGCCAGCGGGGGCCGGCGAGAATGCGCACCATGGACGGGTTGGCGGTGGGATCGTGCAGCACCTGCAGCACGCTGATGACCTCAACGACCTCAGGGAGCGAGAGCAGTCCCTCGACCCCGACGATCTCGACCGGGATGCCGCGCCGCACCAGGGCGTCGCGCAGGAGCGCCACCCGTGTCATGGCCCGCAGCAGCACCGTGATGTCGCTGAAGGCATGGCCGCGTTCGTGCTGGTGGCACACCTGATCGGCGACCCACTCAACCTCCTCGACCTCCGTGGTCAGTAGCGCGCACACGATGTCGGCCGTGGGCGCCGGAGCGCTGGGGGCCGCAGCCACCAAAGGGGACGACTCGAGGTGTCGGGCCAGCAATGGTGCAGCGATGGCATTGGCGACGTCGAGGATGGGCTGCGTGCTGCGCCGGTTGGTGGTGAGCGGATAGACCGTGGCGGCAGTGAGGGTGCCGTCGACGTCGACCGAGGGGAAGTGCTGGGGAAAGTTGTCGATGTTGCCCACGCTGGCACCGCGCCACCCGTAAATCGCCTGAAAGGGATCACCCACGGCGGTGAGGGGATGACCCGCCCCGAACAGTGACTGCATGAGCAGCCGCTGCGTGACCGAGGTGTCCTGGTATTCATCGAGGAGCACCACGCCGAACCGCTCGCGCATCTGCTCGGCCACCTGCGGAAACCGCTGCGCCACCGCCGAGGCCCAGCGGAGCTGGTCGGAGAAGTCGATCACCATCAGCCGCTGCTTCTCGGCGCGCAGTTCGAGCACGAGGGCGACGAGGTCGCGCCGGAGACGGGCGGCCGCCATGACGTCTTTGCCCGCACCCTGCTGGTCGAAGGCAGACATGCGCTCGAGCAGGGCGCGATCGTGCGCCTGCACCGACTCGGGGTCGACGTCGTGCTCGGCCAACGCCGAGTCGAGTGCGAGCACCTTGCCCACCATGTCGACAGGGCGCGTGGTGACACCCTCGAATGCGTGCGTGCTACGGCAGATCACGCGGTAGGCGAGCTGGTGCAGCGAGGCGTCGCTCACGACCCGTGCGGTGGGTTCGGCCCCAGCGAGGGCCCCATGCTCGGCGACCAACCGCGAGGCGAACGAGTGGTAGGTGCTGATGGTCGGCTCACCCGCCTCGTCGTCACGGGCTGGCAGACCGAGGCTGATGCGTGCCTTGGCGAGCGACTTGCGCACCCGCGTTGACAGTTCGGCGGCCGCCTTGGTGGTGAAGGTGAGACCGAGTACCTGGTCGGCGGCCACCCTGCCGGTTGACACCAGCCAGGTGACCCGCGCGGCCATCACCGCGGTCTTGCCGGTGCCCGCGCCCGCGACGATGAGTCCGGGGACCATGGGCGCAACCGCGGCGTCGAGCTGCTGGTCGGAGAAGGGGATTTCGAGCCACACGCGGAGGTCAGTGGGGATCGGGTCGCGAGTCATAGGTCGACCACCGGCCCCCCCGACGCCTGCGACGGGCACTGCCAGCGAAAGGCGCACAGGTCGCAGTGGCTTCCGGGACTAGCCCAGAAGCGCTCGGAACGGATCACGTCGGCAGCGGCCGCGAGGGGCAGTTCGATCCACGCCGGATCGTCGGAGCCAAAGGTGATCGCCGCCTGCTCGAGAACCTTGGGCCCTGCCGCCCCCCGGGGGGCATCAGCTCGCAGTACCACCAGCGACGATCCGCCCGACTCGACCGGGAGGTCGGGAAGACCCAGCGTGGCGATGGCCTCGGCGACGGCCCCATGCGCCACTGCCGCCTGGTAGACGCCCAGCTGCGGGTGCTCGGGGAGGTCCTTGGCCGCGATCGAGCCACCGGTTTTGAGGTCGGCCACGTGCACTCGAAGAGCGTGGTCGCCGACCTCGATCTCGACGATATCCATGGATCCCCGCAGCACTACCTCGTGGTCGCCATGGGCCCCACGCACGACGAGTGGGGTAACAAACGACAGCTCGCTGCCCACAAGAACCCGATCACGGCTGGCGTGCCAGTGCAGGAAGCGCACCAGTACCTGGTGGGCCTCAACCCGCTCGACGGCACTGAACCAGGGAGCCTCAAAACCCAGTTGAGACCACACCCGATCGAGCAGCCCGTCGAGCACCTCAATGTCGGCGGGCACCTGCTCGCGGGCGACGAGGTCGGCCACGGCGTGCACCAGCTTGCCGAAGCCGATGGCGGTACTGCTGGGCAGTTGAGCCTGCGCCTCTCGCTCGAGGAACCACTGCAGCGCACACTGGGTGATGCTGGAGACCGAACTGCCCGAGAGCGGTACCGGGGCGAGGGGGTCGCGCAGCGCGGTGCCTGGGTCGGTGACATCGAGCAGCCCCCACCAGGTCGAGGGGTCGGCCGAGCGCACCAGCGCTGACCCATCGGGCCGCCGCAGGTCGGCCACCAGGGCGAGCCGATCGGCCGCAGCCATGCGCAGCCCGACGGGCGACGAGGGCTCGAGCAGACACGCGCGTAGCTCGGCCACCACCGCCTCGAGGGTGAGCGGGCGCCCCAGTACGGAACCGCGGGCGGCCCGCCCCACCTCGATCTGCGGCACACTGTCGCCGGCAAGGTCGGAGAGGAAGCGCGAAGGCTGCTGGCCCGCCTCGTCGTCGGGGCTGCGCACCGCCGTGACCACCAGGCGCTCACGTGCCCGGGTGCAGGCCACGTAAAACAGCCTCCGCTCCTCGGCTAGCAGGGAGGCGAGGCTGGGCGGATCGACCAGCTCGGGGCGACCAGCAGCGCTGGCCCCCAGCGTCTCGGCGCCCAGCAGGCTCCCTCGACGGCGTATGTCGGGCCACGACTCCTCCTGCACCCCGGCCACCACCACCAGCCGCCACTCGAGGCCCTTGGAGCGATGGGCCGTGAGCAGCCGCACGGCGTCAACCCGCAGCGCGGATTCGCGCAGCGCACTGGCCGGGATCTCCTGCGACTGCAACTCGTCGATGAAGTTGGCGAGCCCCACAAAGCGGTCGTGTCGGCCGATGAAGCGGTCGGCCTCGTCGAGCAGGGCCACCACGGCATCGAGGTCGGAGTGAGCACGGCGCGACGAGGGACCCGCCGAGAGGGCAGCCCGCTCGAGCCGACGTGGCCACGGGGTTCCGCTCCAGAGCAGCCAGATCACGTCAGCCGGGGTCTGCCCGAGGTCGGTCACCTCGCGCGCCGCGGCAAGCAGCTGCGCGAGGCGTCTGATGGCACGGGCCGCGTCAGTGAGCGGCCCTTCGGGCAGCGCCTCGAGCACCGACGGGTCGACGAGCATCTCGACGGTGAAGTCGCCCGACCCGCGGGGACGCAGCGGAACCTCGCCGAGAGCCAACGCCTCGACGGCCAGAGTGTCTCGCTCGATGCGCCGCAGTGCCCGCACGACCCGGCGCAGGTCGGAGGGGTCGACGCCAGCGAGCGGCGAGGTGATGAGCGCCTCGGCGGCCTCAGGGGTGAGCCGTGAGGGCTCGGCGACCACCGACGCAGCCAGCAGCAGGGGGGCGACAGCCGACTCGCGAGCAAGTGGGATTTCGTCGCCAGCCACCTCAACCGGGACTCCGGCCGCCACCAGGGCCCGCCGGAGCGCCGGGATCGAGGCGGAGCCCGATCGCACCAGAACAGCCATGTCGGACCATGCGATGGGGTTTGCGGGATCGAGCGCGGCACGACGCAGGAGGTCGGCGATGTGGGCGGACTGCACCCTGTCGTCGTCGCAGAGCACGATCTCGACCTCGCCACCCTCGGAGATGCAGGCCGGTGACCGCAACTGCCGCACCTGGGCGGACGGCAGCGCGCCCACGGAGGCCGTGCCGATGACCCTGGTGGCGGCGTCGCGAATCGCGGTGCCGAACCGACGGGTGGTGCTCAGCACCGCGATGGGGGCCGGGGTGCCGTCGGGAGTCGCGAACTGTTCGCGAAACCGCAGCAGACCGCGCACGTCGGCGCCGCGGAAGCTGTAGATGGCCTGGTCGGGATCGCCCACGACCACCAGGGTGGTTTCGGTGGTGACCAGCGCCTGCAGCAGCCGTACCTGGAGCGGGTCGGTGTCCTGGTACTCGTCGACGAACACCGCGCGGTAACGGCCGCGCAGCGAGGGTGTGCGCTCGGCAAGGAGAACAGACCGCAGCATCATCTCGGTGTAGTCGAGCACGCCCTCGGCATCGCTGACCTGCAGGTACTCCTCAGCGAAGGCTCCCACCGACTGCCACGCTGCATCACCGAGGTGCTCACCGAGCCGCTCGAGGTCAACCCCCTCGAGCCCGAGTCCGCGAACTCGGGCGATGAGGGCACGGACCTCGTCTGCGAACCCCCGGGTGCGGACGGCCTCCTGCAGGTCAGCGGGCCAGGCCGACCGGCCGTCACTGACCGAGCCCGCCATGAGATCGCGGACGCGCGCCTGCTGCTCGGGGCCGCTGAGCAGCCGCGGCGGCGACAGGAACTCGTCGGCGGGGCCGAGCTGGCGCATGAGCGCGTAGGCGAACGAGTGAAAGGTTGCGATGGTGGGCATCACACCGCCCCCGATGCGCGTGGTGACACGGGCGCGAAGCTCACCGGCCGCGCGCCGGCCGAAGGTGAGTACCAGCACCTGGTCGGCCCGTAGGGGGTCGACGGGGTCGACCAGGCGCGCGACCACTGACTCGACCAGGGTGGTGGTTTTGCCGGTACCCGGCCCCGCGAGTACGAGCATGGGTCCCCGCCGGTGTGCGGCGACCAGCGACTGGTCGTCGTCGAGCACCGGCGCCCCGACCTCGGGCGGCGTTGAGCGGTTGAGCACCAGTCGCAGAGCGCCCGACTCGGCTGCCGGCCGCCTCGGAGCCCCATCGCTGGTCATTGCGGCATTATGCGCAGACGGGTCCGACAGAGCGCCACCTAGCGCGGGCCATGTCGACCCTGACCCCACGCAGGGGCGTTCCTTCAGCGACGAAGCGCCGCAGCGCTTCGTCCTCATGCCCGGCGGCGGGCCGCCCGTCGGCTCGCACCACGCGATGCCAGGCCACCCCCGAACCGAACCTGGCCATCACGGTGCCCACAGCGCGCGGGCCACCCTCACCCAGCATTGCGGCCACGTCGGAGTAGGCGAGCACGCGGCCCGGCGGTATCGACGCGACGACATCGAGCACCCGCTCGGCGAAAGGCGTGGGCAGCACACCGCAATCCTGTCCCTCCGGGGTCCCGCGTCCACAGCGCCCCTCTGAGATGATCAACGGGTGGATCTCGATCGGGAAGGCCAGTCGCACACGACTGCCTTAGCCGACGACGTCACCGCCCCCACCCTCGTGATCGAGGACGGCGTGGTGCTCAAGAGCGTTCGACGGCCCGCCGACCTCCTGCGACTGGTGCTGGTAGTGGTAGCCGCCGTACTCACGCTCGCCATCGCCTACTTCGCCTCGAACACGGCATCGGGTATCGGGGCCGACGTCACCGACGCGCTGCAGAGCCTGCCGGGCTGGCTGCTCCTGCCCATCTCACTGGTGTCGGGCCTCGGAATTCTGATTCTCCCCGTCGCCGTGGCGATCGACCTGCTCGCCCGTCGCCGCGGGCGGCAACTCGTTGACTCACTCGGCGCCTCAGTGCTCGCCATCCTGATCGTGGCGGGGCTCGCCTGGGCTGCCCAGCGATACGCTCCCGACTCGCTGTGGCGGGCGCTCAGCGGCGATGCCGAGCGCAGCGCAAACCCGTTCTACCCCCTGCTCGCCGCCATCATGGCGTTCAGTGTTTCCGCGCGGCTCGTCGAACGCGCGCGCTGGAGCATCCTCACCGGATTTGTCGTCGCGGGCACGATGCTCTCGCTGTTCATCAACGGGTCCTTCACGATCACGGGCCTCACCCTCACGGTGCTGCTCGGCTGGGCCGTCGGCCTGCTGGCGCGGTACGTGCTCGGCACGCCCACCACCCGGCCGCCCGGTACAGCCGTCGCCGAGGCGCTCGAGCGCGCCGGCCTGTCGGTGTCGGTGCTGCGCGCGACGCGCATCACAGCCGAGGGCCGCCGCTATAGCGCGACCACCGACGAGGGCGAACGGCTGCAGGTGGTGGTGCTCGACCGCGACCTCGAGGGCTCTGGCCTGCTCAGCCGAGGCTGGCGCACGCTGAGGCTGCGCGACGACGACGCCTACGGAGGCCTCTCCATGCGGGGCACCCTCGAGCGCTCCGCGCTGATGACCTACGCGGCCGAGGCGATCGGTGCCCCCACCCCGCGCCTGCGCGCCGTGAGCGAGATCGGCCCCGACGCCGCCATGCTCGCCTACGACCACATCGATGGCCAGCCCTTCGACATGATCGACGTCACCGACGCAGACCTCAGGGGCGCCTGGGAGTCGCTGCGCATTCTGCACGACCACCGCATCGGCCACCGGGCGCTCTCGGCCGACCACCTGCTGCGAGACCCCGATGGCTCGATCTGGCTGCTCGACATGGGTGCGGGCGTCGTGGCCATGCGCGATCTCCAGGAGCGCATCGACATCGCCGAGTTGCTCGCCACCACAGCGGCGCTCACCACACCCGAGCGAGCGGTTGCTGCTGGGCGCGAGGTGCTCGGCGACGTTCGTCTCTCGCGCGCGCTGCCGGTGGTGCAGCCCGTCGCATTCTCACCAGCGACCCGTAAGGCGGTGCGGCGGCAGAAGGACCTGCTCAAGGCACTGCGTGAGGAACTCATCGACATCACGCCCGAGGGTGAGGTGGAGCAGGTCAACCTCGAGCGGGTCCGGCCCCGAACTCTGCTCACCATCGTGGCCGGCCTCGTAGCGGCCTACATCCTGCTCGGGCAGCTCGCCCAGGTCGACCTCCTGCAGCTCTTCCGTGACGCCGACTGGCAGTGGGTCGGAATTGCGGCCGTGCTCTCGGCCCTCACCTTCGTGGGTGCGGCGATGGCACTGCAGGGATTTGTGATCGAGAAGCTCTCACTGTTCCGTACCTTCCTGGCCCAACTAGCAGCCGGGTTCGCCACCCTGGTGACCCCGCCCACGCTCGGCACCGTGGCCATCAACGTGCGCTACCTGCAGCGCTCGGGCGTGCATCCCGCCGTGGCCGGCGCGAGCGTGGGTGTGTCGCAGATCGTCGCCTTCTTTGTGCACATCGGACTCCTGTTCGTGGCGGGTGTCCTTGCCGGAACGCAGCAGGACTTCGCCTTCGACCCACCCCGCGAGGCGATCATCGTGGTCGCGGCCCTGGCCCTATGCCTCGTGGTGGTGCTGCCGCTCCCCCCCATCCGGCGCTGGCTGTTCACGCGCGCCAAGCCGACCTTCGAGCGGGTGGGGCCGCGCCTCGTCGCCGTCGCCCAGCGACCGGCGAAGCTGCTCACCGGAATCGGCGGGATTCTGCTGCTGAACGTGGCCTTTTGCGCCTGTCTCGTCGCCTCGGTGCACGCGTTCGGCGGAAGCGCCAGCATCTGGGCCATCGCGCTGGTGTACCTCGCCGGCTCAACCCTGGGCCAGGCCGCGCCCACCCCCGGCGGTGTGGGAGCGGTCGAGGCGGTCATGACGGCCGGGCTCGTGGGGGTTGGCGTCGATAGCGGCGTTGCGCTGTCGAGCGTGCTGCTATTCCGGCTCCTCACGTTCTGGCTGCCCACCATTCCTGGCTGGCTGTCGTTCCAGTGGCTCACCCGCCACGGCTCGCTCTAAGTCGCTGACCCACTCATCGTCGTCGCTGACCCACTCATCGCTGGGAGCTCTCCCAGCGATGAGTGGGTCAGCATTCGGCGGAAACCACGGGCGTCAACGCCTGTCGCTGTGCCGATGTGGTTGCATGGAACCCCCGACCCGAGGAGCAACCATGAGCGAGTCCCAGCAGACCGAGCCCGCAGAGTCTCCCGCGGTGAGGGTAAGCCGCAACGGCCCCTACCAGGTCAGCGGAGACGTCGTACTGCATGACACCAACGGCGAAGTGATCCCCACCGAGGGCCACATCTGGCTGTGCCGCTGCGGCGAGTCGCAGGACAAGCCCTTCTGCGACGGCAGCCACAAGCGGATCGAGTTCAAGGACCCCGGTACCTTTCCTCTGGAATAACCCGGGGATGCCGGTGAACCGTTCCTAGGCATCAGGTCAACGGTGGCGTGGTACTGCTGGCAGGCCCTTCGACTCTCGATCGGTGACACCCTGCGTCGCGCCACCACTGCGCCAGCCACCTAACATGGCAGCCATGACGACCTTGAAGCGCGGGTGTACCGCGGCCGTGGCCATGGCCGTGTGTGCGCTGTTCGCCGGTTGCGCCTCCGCACCCACGGCAGCCCCATCACCGACAGCCTCCCCATCCCCGACAGCCCCAACCCCCAGTCCCTCCGCCAGCCCAACGCCCTCCGCCAGCCCTTCCGGGTCGCCATCTATCGTCGGCGTCGTCACGTTCGGCACGCTCGACCAGAAGCACGTCGACACTCCCGTGACCTACCCGCAGTCACCCCCGGTCGGAGGGCCTCACAGTGCACGGTGGGAGGCGTGTGACGGCGTGGTCTACCGCAAGGACCTGTCCAAGGAGCGCGCGGTGCACTCGCTCGAGCACGGTGCTGTGTGGATCACCTACCGGCCCGGCCTCCCGGCCGACCAAGTGGCCACGCTTGCCGCCCAGGTGGGCGACGTCGACTACCGCATGATGTCGCCGTACGCGGGTCTCACCTCGCCGATTGTTCTCACGGCGTGGAGCACCCAGCTCGCGGTCGACGACGCCGCCGACCCTCGCGTAGCCGCGTTCTTGGCGCTCTATACGAACGGCCCTCAAACCCCGGAGCCCGGCGCACCCTGCGCAATCCCTCAAGCCCCCGTGACCAACGCCTAAGAAGCCTCAGGCGCCGGCGGCACCTACGGGGTCAGTACGTCGGCTTGTCGGGCTCAACCTGGGTGACCCAGGCGTTGACTCCCCCACCCACATGAATCGCGTCGCTGAAGCCGGCGCCGTGCACCACGGCGAGAGCTTCGGCCGACCGACCGCCGACCTTGCAGTAGAGCACCACGCGCCTGTCGTTTGGCAGGTCGACCAAAGCCGATCCGTCGAGGAACCTACCCTTGGGAATCAGCACCGACCCCGGAATCGCGACGATCTCGTACTCGTGCGGCTCGCGCACGTCGACCAGCAGGAAGTCGTCGTCGCCCCGCTCACGAGCCTCGAGCATGTCGCGGAGGGTGAGCACGCTGATGGTGGAATCGCGG
>CALQEM020000129.1:0-9904 GCA_943329595.2 Bifidobacterium breve | reverse complement strand
TGGCGACTGTGGAGGCGTTGTCGGGGCAGGACCAGGTGGCGTCGGTGAACGTCCTGCTGGCAGTGGGAGTGCCCATCGCCCTCCTGATTGGCGCGGCGGCCAACACCCTCGTCGTCGATCGGCAAGCCACTCTCCGCGGGTTGCGTGAGCGAATCGCCGAACCCGTCTGGGATGCACACCTCGGCGAGCTACACCGGCGGCGGGTCGAGTCCGACGCTGCGTCCTTCCTGCACAACTCCGTGCAGTCGCGTCTCGCGGCCGTGTCGTTGCAACTCGAACTGGCTTCGAGACAGGGCGATGAGGCGCGTGCCGCCGACGCGCTGCATCAGGCGCGCGCCACGCTGGAGATGGCAGCAGCCGCACACTCCACACCTATCGGCTCGCCACCACGTGAGCGACTCGACGAACTCGCGGTCGCGTGGGAAGGAATAGCCGAGGTCACGATCGAGTCGCCCGATGTACTCGAGCCCGAGTCGGCCTGGCGGATGGCTGTTGAGGCGGTGGAGGAGTGCGTGGCCAATGCGGTGCGCCACGGTCACGCCAGCCGGGTGTCGGTGCTGTGCCGACAGAATGCGACAGCCATCGAGATTGATGTTGACGATGACGGGTTCGGGCTCACGGGTGCCGAGGGCGCCGGGCTCGGCAGCGTGTGGATGCGTCAGGTCACCGAGGGCCAGTGGAGTCGCACGGGTTCAGGGATCGGCTCGAGAGTGGCACTGAGCATCCCTATCGCTGCCGCTGCCGCTGTCGGGTCCCACGATGGCTGACCTAGGGTTTTCCCTACCCGTCAGTTGTGGCAGTGCTTCTCCCCCGACACAGTGGGCCTCATCGGAGGGAGGCACATGACCGGAGTACGAGCGCTTGTGGTGGAGAACGACCCCTTCACCCTCACCAGCGTGGTGGGCGCGCTCGAGTACCAGCGAGTGTCGGTGGTGGCCAGTGCCACCGCCGCCTACGAAGCCCTCGAACTTCAGCGTGAGTACATGCCCGATGTGGCACTGCTCGACCTCGACCTCGGCATCGGCCCGACCGGGGTCGACCTTGCCCACGCCCTGCGCATCAGGCAGCCCGAGATCGGCCTCGTCATCTTGTCGACCTACCGCGACCCGCGGCTCGTCGCGCCCGGAATGGTTGTTCCTCCTCGGGGAACCACGTATCTGAGCAAGGCGGACATCAAGGACTTCTCCCTCATCGTGGCGAGCGTGATCTCGGCGGCGCGGAACCCGCTGTCCTCCCGTACCCCTGTGCCTCACTCGCTGCCGCCTCTGAGCGAGGCACAGTTCGACGTGCTGCGCTTCGTGGCAGATGGCATGAGCACTCAGGCGATCGCACACGAGCGGCAGGTGAGCGTGAAGGCTGTCGAGCAGACGATCAGCCGCCTGAGCGAGATCCTCGAGGTCCCGCGCGACAGCTCCACCAACCAGCGTGTGCAATTGGCTCGCGCCTACCTCGAGCTTGCCGGCAAGATTCCCGAATTGGGGCGCTGATGACCGAGGCTCGCTTCATCGACCTGCTGGGAAACCCCCGCACCATCGGGCTTGTGGCCTTCCTCCTCAGTATTCCGATTGGACTAATCGCCGCGCTCACTGCCACTCACGACCCCCTTGCCTCCTCGCGCGAGGTGCTCGCATGGATCGCCATCGGGGTGCTCGCCCAACTGGCGGTGGGTGCTGCTCTTCTGGTCGGCAACCTCCTGCTGGTGTGGCTCGACGTCACCGGGCACGGCACGCGGGTGGTGACGATCCTTGTTGCCTTCGGTGCTGGAGCTGTCAGAGGGGTGTGCGTCGGGCTGCTACCCGAGGCCTCGAACTTGCCCACCACCACCACGATCCCAATCCGCATCCTGTCGTCAGCGATCATCTTCGGGCTGTGGCTGCTGATCCTGGGGGCTGCACTGGGCGCCAACGACCGCTACCGGGCTGACGTGGGGGCTTTGGTCGAAGAACTGGCTACGCGCGAGTTGCAGCTGCGCATTGTCGATGCCCATCAGGTTTCGATCCACTCGAGTCATGCGGCTGCCCGCATCGCGGAGTCGACGTCCCCCTTGCAGGCCGCGCTGGGTGCCGAGGTGGCTGCCCCTGACCATGCGCGCACGGCCCGGCTGGTGCAGGATGCCATCGAAGAGCGGCTGCGCCCCCTGAGCCACCAGTTCTGGTTCGAGCGCGAGCCGCAGATCGAGACCCCATCGACCGCCGGCAGTCTGGTGCGACGCGTGGTGGGCACGCCCATTCCGTGGCGGCGCGCCATTCCTGTGATGAGCCTGCTACTCGTCGGCAACTCCCTCGTGCGCTGGGGCTGGCCCGCAGGCTTCTTCAGCGGCCTGGTTGCCAGCGCACTGGTGGCGATCATTGTGATCACCTTCACGAGTCTGGGCAGCTCACATCGACAGCGCTGGAACTCGGTCATGTACGTGGTGCTCTTCCTTGTCCCCGCCCCTGCAGCGGTGCTCGTGATCGAACACCTCACCGACCAGCCGCAGCGCGCGTCAGTCAACTTCGTTCTGGCACTCGGTGTGCCCACCGCCTTCCTACTGGGAGCTGCGGCCACTGTCGTCATCGTTGACCGACGGGCGACGATTCACGATCTTCGCTCACGCATTGCCGAGCCCACGTGGGATGCGCACCTCGGTGAACTGCACCGTCGGCACGTCGAGTCCGAGGCGGCGTCGTTCCTACACAACACCGTGCAGTCGAGACTGGTCGCTGCCTCGCTGCAACTGGAGCAGGCCGCGGCCGAGGGCGACCAAGAGCGTGCCGATGGCGCGCTGCAGGAGGTGCGGGAAGTTCTGGAGTTGGCCTCGACGACCGCGGGCTTTCCTCTGGGCCCTCCCCCGAGTGAGCGCCTGAGTCGGCTGCCTCAGGCGTGGAGGGGAATCGCGACTGTCACGATCGAGGTGCCCGACACTCTCGAGCCAGACGTGGCGTGGCGCACGGCCTCCGAGGCTGTTGAGGAGTGCGTGACCAATGCGGTGCGCCACGGGCACGCCACCCGTGTTGCTGTGCTGTGCCACCAGACACCCGACGCCATCGAGATCACCATCGACGACGACGGCAGTGGATCGTGGAACTCGGAAGGCAGCGGATTGGGCCACCACTGGATGGCCCGCGTGACGGGCGGTCAGTGGAGCATCACTCCGGCACTCACAGGCGCCACCGTGGCAATGCGCATCCCCACGTAGGGATTTGGCTACATGGTGCTTGCCGGGTGCGATCAATGGGCGCAGGGTAGGCACGAATAGCTGGTAATCGACGCCGACAGGAGAGGGTAATGAAGAGCGCGCACCGCCGTCGGCACTTCGGCTCCTTTCGATCTGTCGCCATGCTCTCGGGCATCGCGGTGGCTTCGGGACTACTGGCGCTCGGGGTGCTGTCTGTGACAGCTGATCCATCTCCGCGCACCGGGACCGTGGTTGGGTCGTGCACGCCCGCCGTGATGGTGGTGCGCAACGCTGAGGACATCACCCTCGAGGTCGAGCCGTTCCACAAGCTTTCGCCGTCAGGGAGCGAGCATGCACGGCTGTACCCGATGTTGCTCAGCGGGTTTCTTGCGCAGTCGCAGAGCCTCGGTCCTAGTGGAGCGTCGGTGAGCGTGTGTCCTATCGGCAAGGTGCTCGCCATTGATCCCGTGGGGAATCCCACGGCGCACGACACTATTCGGCCGCTGGCCGAGTCACTGCGACTCGCGGTCGAAGTGAAAGACCCGATGGGCGTCAGCTACAGCACCGATTACGAGTGGACCATCGAGCGGCGGCTCGCGCTGCTGACGGGTGGCAGTGCGGCGACCACGTCGACGGTCATCGCGTGGGACGGCGCGGGCCTCAACCCCTCACTACTCAAGGCCCTGCCTATCACGTTCACCCTCGAGCCCAGCGGCGAGCACTTCGTGCCTGCAAGCACCGACTTCTATGTGTTCGCCGGGGCTGATGCGACCACTGGACAGTTCTCGACGTTCGTGGCTTTTCAGCAGGAGTTCACCAACGATGGCACGACCTGGTACTCGACGAAGTCGCTTGACCCCACGGAGATCCCGACCGGAATCCGGGTGGGGGCTCCGCTCTAGGGCGGCAGGGTCGGACCGGGCTGGGCTGTGGTCGAAACCGTCACTTCCTGCGGTGCGATTCGGCACGTGAGGGTGTCGCATCGCACCACAGGTCGGAAAGGGGCGCGGCGATAGTCGGGCCGGTACTGTCGAAGCAACCGCGACAATGAATGGGCACTCATCCCCACCGCACGCCACCTTCAGGAGAGACACCATGCAGCAGCGCACCCTCGGTCAGGGCCTTGTCGTGTCGGCGCAGGGCCTCGGCTGCATGGGAATGAGCGAGTTCTACGGTGTCTCCGACGACGCCGAGTCGACCCACACGATCCATCGTGCCCTCGACCTCGGCGTGACGATGCTCGATACCGCCGACATGTATGGCCCCTTCACCAACGAGGCGTTGGTCGGGCGCGCCATCGCTGACCGCCGAGACGCCGTGGTGCTCGCCACGAAGTTCGGAAACGAGCGGCTCGCCGACGGCACGCGTGTAGGCATCAACGGCAGGCCCGAGTATGTGCGGGCCGCGTGCGATGCCTCGCTGCTTCGACTGGGCGTCGACTACATCGACCTCTACTACCAGCACCGCATCGACCGCACGGTGCCGCTGGCCGAGACCTGGGGCGCCATGAGCGAGCTGGTCGAGGCCGGCAAGGTGAGGCACCTCGGAATCTCTGAGGCGTCGGCCGAGTCGATCCGCACCGCGCACGCGGTGCACCCGATCACGGCGGTGCAGACCGAGTGGTCGCTGTGGACCCGCGACGTCGAGACCAACGGTGTGCTCGCGGCCGTGCGCGAGCTCGGCATCGGATTTGTGGCCTACTCGCCGCTCGGTCGGGGCTTTCTCACCGGAACGTTCGCTGAGTCGTCGTGGCTCGAGCCGGGCGACTTCCGCCGCATGAACCCGCGCATGCAGGGAGACAACCTGGCCGCCAACCTCGAACTGGTCGACAGGGTGCGTGTCGTGGCAGCGGCTAAGGCAGCCACGCCGGCGCAGCTCGCCCTCGCGTGGGTGTTGGCGCAGGGGCCCGATGTGGTGCCGATTCCCGGAACGCGTCGCCTCCACTACCTCGAGCAGAACATCGCGGCGTGCGACATCGTGCTCACCGACGACGACCTCGCGGCCCTCGATGCTGCCGCCCCCATCGGCTCGACCGCTGGCGATCGCTACCCCGACATGAGTCACATCGACGTGTAGAAGGTTCGATCGCCGCCATGTCGGCGGGCCTTGCGTGCGCGGGTTACCCTTGGATGGCGATCCCGCGCTTGAGCGGGCCCAACTCAGAGTCAGGAGGGTGACATGCCCGGCATTCCGTATTACGCGTTCCCCTCCATCGACATTGGCCCCCTGAGCATCAAGACCTTTGGCCTGTTCGTTGCCCTCGGCATCGTGGTCGGAATCATGGTCGCCTCGCGACGCAACGAGCGGTTTAACATCCCCCGCTCGGAGACCGAGCGCGTGGGCATGATCCTCGTGGGCGTCGGACTCGTGGGCGCGCGCGTCGCGTGGGTGGCAACCCACTGGGACGAACTGGCAAGCCCCCTCGAAGCGTTCGCGGTGTGGAAGGGCGGGCTGCAGTTCACCGGAGGCTTCATCGCCGCAATCATCCTGGCTCCCCTCCTGACTCGACGCTGGCCGCCCGGCCAGCGCTGGCAGCTCCTCGACGGTGCGTGCATCGGCCTTGCGATCGGGCAGGCCATCGGACGGCTCGGCTGCGTGGCTGTGGGAGAGCACCTCGGCGGCCCCACCGACTTCTTCCTCGGCATGCACTACCTCGGCGGCACCACCATCGAGGGCCCGCTCACCGTGGGTGTCACCTACCACAACACCGCGATCTACGAGATCCTCTGGCTACTGCCCATCATCGGCCTGATGCTGTGGCTCGATCGGCGCAATGCCCGCGCCGGCATGATCGCGGCTGTGTTCGCCATGGGATACGGGCTGTGCCGCTTCGGCACCGACTTTCTGCGCACGTACGACGAGCGCGTGTTCGGCCTCACCGGCGCCCAGTACGGCTCGATCCTGCTGTTCGTGTTCGGAATCGGACTCCTCATCGTCACCAGGCGCGCGGCGGCCAAGCTCGCGCTCGAGGTGCCGGCGGTTGTCGAGTCTGGCGACGACGATGCGGCTGATGGCGACCCTGCCGACGATGGTGACGCCGACGCCTCCAGCGACGAGGACAGCGTGAAGAATGGCGACGATGTGGCCGACAAGCCCGCCGCGACAACTCGCGAAGGTAACTGACATGTGCGTGGCGTGCGTGGCAGGTGCCCTGCCGGAGATCTCTGTCGCACTGTCGGCGCTGGGCATCACATCGTGGCGGCGGCGTCGCCGTGACAAGGCCACCGACACCCCCGCGGCACCACCCGGTCGTGCCGCTGACGACCCGCGCCCCCTCGCCGGCTCGGTGAGCGCTACCTCCGAGAAGTAGGTGTCCCCCACCGAACCGCCGCCGCTCGATGCGGTGGCGGTCGTTGAGCGTCGCCGGATGCGGTTCATTCGGCTCGGCCTGGCCATCGGCGCTCTCGCTGCCTTCAACGTCGCCGCCTACTGGGTGGCCGGCACCTCGACGGTGCAGTCGTTTCTTACCTCGCTGCAGGGAGCCGTGTACGTGGGCGCGTTCCTGCTCGCGCTGGTTGCCAACATCACGGTGCTTGTCCCGATTCCGTACAACCCGATCATCTTTCAGATGGCGGCCGCGGCGCCCCTGCCGTGGCTGGTCGCGATCTGTGCCGCTGCGGGGTCGGTGCTGGGCGAGACCACGGGCTACTACGCGGGTCGCGCCGGCAAGGGTGCCTTCGAGGACACTAGGTTCGGACGATGGGTATCGAAGCAACTCACTCACCCGGTGCGCGCGTTTGTGGTGATCTTCCTCGTGGCCGCCCCGCCCAACCCGCTCTTCGACATGGCCGGACTCGCGGCCGGAACGCTCGGCGTGCGACCGCGTATCTTCTTTACCGCGGTGTTCCTCGGCAGGTCGCTTCGATTCCTGCTGTTCGCCTGGTTTGCCACGAGACTGCGATGAGGGCCCTCGAATGACCGAGGTTGCCTCGCTGCCGCGACGCCTGTTCGCCGAGGTGCTCGGAACCACGCTGCTGCTGGCCGCGATTGTCGGCTCGGGAATCATGGCGCAGCGCCTCTCGCCGGCGGATGGCGGCGTGCAACTCCTGGAGAGTGTCCTCGCGATCGGCTTCGCCCTGTTTGCGCTGATCGTGACCCTCGGCCCGGTGTCGGGCGCCCACTTCAACCCCATCGTGACTCTCGCCGACGCATGGTTCGGCGGAACCGACCGACGCGACATCGCCCCGTACCTCGTGGCGCAGGTGGTGGGCGCATGCCTCGGCACCATGCTGGCCAACATGATGTTTGGGCTGGCGGCCGTGCAGGTGTCGAGCCATGTGCGTGACGCCAACGGAATGCTGCTATCGGAAATAGTGGCGACATTCGGACTGCTGGTGGTGATCTTCGGCCTGGTGCGCTCGAGCCGCTCCCAGTGGGTCGCTGCCGCCGTAGCGTGCTACATCGTGGCCGCCTGTTGGTTCACCGAATCGACGTCGTTCGCCAATCCCGCGGTCGCTGTGGGCCGCACCCTCACCGACACCTTCGCGGGCATCGCCCCCCAGAGTGTGCCGGGGTTCGTGCTGGCCGAGTGTGCCGGAGCAGCGCTGGCCGTGATCGCGGTGCTCGTGCTGTGGCCGACCCCCTCGAGCGAGGGTGGCGTCGCGATCGACGTGCACCGCGAGGCACGCTGAGTTGATCGCAAGGTCACTCGCCTACGCGGCGCCTGCCTGCCGGGGCGCGGCCGCGCCGCCGTTCCAGCTGGCCCACGCTCGCTCAGCTGCCTCACCCACGATGTTCACGAGCCGATCTATCAGTGCGGCGTCGGCCACCAGCGGGGGAGAGAGCTGAATCACCGGCTCGCCGCGATCGTCGAGCCGGCACAGCAGTCCGAGCCGGTCCATGTGGCCCGACAACTCGGTGCGCAGCAGCCAGTGGGCCTCGCGCTCGTCGAAGGGTTCGTTCGTGGTGCGGTCCTTCACCATTTCGAGGGCCCAGAAGAAGCCGGCGCCGCGCACGTCGCCCACCATCGGAATTCGTCGCAGCTCCTCGAGGCCGGCGCGAAACCTGGGCTCAAGCTCACGCACATTCTCGAACACGCCCTCGCGCTCGTAGATGTCGAAGGCGGCAAGGGCAGCGGCGGTGGTAGCCGGATGCCCACTGAAGGTGAGCCCGTGCATGAAGGTGGTTGTTCCGCTGACGAAGGGCTCGGCGACGCGGTCGCCCATCAGCACGCCCCCGAGGGGGGCATGGCCGGCGGTGGCCCCCTTGGCGAAGGTAATCATGTCGGGGCGAGCACCGAGCCTGATGCTGGCGAACCACTCGCCGAGCCGGCCGAACGCGGTGATGGTCTCGTCGGCGACAAGCAGGATTCCGTACTTGTCGCATAGGGCGCGCAGTCCCTGCCAGTAGCCCGCGGGCGGCACGAACGAGCCCCCGGAGTTCTGCACAGGCTCGGCGATGAACATGGCCACCTCGGTGGACCCCGCCTCGAGGATCGTCGCCTCGACCTCGGCGAGCAGGGCGGCGGTAAACGCCACCTCATCGTGGCCGAGCGGGTGGCGGAAGGCGTTGGTGTGGCTCACGAACGAGGTGGGCACGGCCATGGGCATGAACGGCTCGCGGCAGTCGTCGAGCCCAGTGAAGCTCAGCGCCCCCATCGAGGTGCCGTGGTAGGCGAGGTTGCGCGCGATGGCCTTGGTGCGCTGCGGCTGGCCGTTGGCGGTGTGCCACTGTCGCGCGAGCTTCCAGGCTGCCTCGACCGACTCGCCACCCCCGAGGGTGAGGTAGACGCGGTTGAGCCCGAGGGGTTCGGCAACCTCGGCGAGGCGTTGCGCGAGGCGCGCGGCCGACGGGTGCGACAGATACCAGGTCGGAGTGAAGACGAGTTCACTGAGCTGCGACTGAATTGCCGCACCGATCTCAGCGCCGTAGCCGTGGCCGAGGTTGCTGCAGAACAGCCCCGACAGCCCGTCGATGAAGCGTCGACCGCTGGAGTCGATCACCTCGCAGCCCTCGCCACGCACCATCATCGGAACGGGCCGGTCGCCGAACTCGCCGAGGTCGGTGAAGTTCAGCAGTAGGTGGTCGGTGGTGGCGCGCTGGTCGGAGCTGGTTGCAGCCCCCAGTGGTGCCCGGGTCAGTGTCGGGCTCATGACTCTCACTCCTTGAATACTGAATCAACATTCAGAATACAAGGATGCTAACAGGCTGAATGGTCGTTCAGCAAGCACCGCCGAGGGTGTGAGCGTGTGATGTTCACTCGACCGAGCACGGTCGTTCTCTGACCACGGGGCCCTTGACCACCGAATGGTGGGGTCAGGACAGGAGGCGGCTGCGGTCGATACCGAGCTCGAGGGCCGCATCGTCGAGCCAGAGTTCGCGAAAGAGCTCGGGAGTCATGTCGGGATCGTCGAGAGCCAGCTGAATAGCAAGGCCGTCCATGAGCGAGGCCATGCGCAGGGCTGCGTTGCGCGGGTCTGGAGGTCGGAAGTCACCGCTGGCGACACCTTCGGCGATGACCTCGGTGAGGGCCGCTCGCCAGCGGCGGTCGAGGGCCTCGCGTGTCGCTCGGGCGTCGGCGTCGCGCAGTGCGCGCACCCACAGCTCGAGCCACAGCCTCCAGTCGCCCACGGCAGGTCCCTGGCCGGCTCCGAGCTCAGCCATGTGAACGAGCCGCTCGATCGGGCCGGTGGCCTGCTCGAGGTCGCGCTCGAGATCGGCGTAGAAGTCGTCCTCAAGTGAGGTGAGGGCCTCGGTGAGCGCGCCGGCCAGCGAGCCGAAGTGATAGAGCACGAGTCCCTGCGAGGT
>CALQEM020000128.1:0-9925 GCA_943329595.2 Bifidobacterium breve | reverse complement strand
TCATGCCGAGCGCCTTGAGCAGCACCGTGACCGGCTGCTTGCGCTTGCGGTCGACGCGGACGGCGACCATGTCCTTCTTGTCGACCTCGAACTCGAGCCACGCGCCACGGCTCGGGATGATCTTGCCGACGAAGACGTCCTTGTCGGTGACCTTGTCGAGGCTGCGGTCGAAGTAGACGCCGGGCGAGCGCACCAGCTGCGAGACGACCACGCGCTCGGTGCCGTTGATGATGAAGGTGCCCTTATTGGTCATGATGGGGAAATCACCCATGAAGACCGTCTGGCTCTTGATCTCGCCGGTCTCGTTGTTCATGAACTCGGCGGTGACGAACAGCGGCTGCGAGTAGGTGAAGTCTTTCTCGCGACACTGCTCGACCGTGTACTTGGGGGGCTCGAACCGGTGATCACGGAACGACAGCGACATCGTTTGGCTGAAATCCTCGATCGGGCTGATCTCCTCGAAGATTTCCTCGAGCCCGGACGACCTCGGAACATCGACCCCGCCCTGGACGGCAGCCTCGACGCGGTCGAGCCACGCCTGGTTGCCCATCAGCCAGTCGAAGGACTCGGTCTGGAGGGCTAGGAGGTTCGGCACCTCAAGCGTCTCTCGGATTTTCGCGAACGAGATGCGGGTGGGGACTGCGGGACGGGCTGACGAGCGCGAGGCGGCCAAGGCGTTCCTTCCGGGCGTTATGCCGAGTGGCCCATGACGATCGGGTTCACACGGGTTTAACGGAGTGGTGGATCAGGCGGTCGAGCGGGTGGATTCGACGAGGCGGTTGAGTGGGGCACGAACCCACGGCGCCGACGGCGCAGGAGGGCGCACACCACGATTGCGTGAGGGCAGCACGAAATGGCAGCGTACCAGTGAGGTACGCCGCTGTCCACCCCGGGTGCTCGCAGGTGCCCTCGAACGACCCGACCGATTCTGGGACAGCGACCCAGGACCGACACGTACGGGTGTTCCTCGTCACCTGCGGCGGGACTGAGATCAGCCCACCGAGGGGTAGTGCGCAGAACGATCGTGACCGTTACAGCCGTCAGAGTCAAGCACTTCAGGCGAACCGGTGCAGAACTGCCGCGAGAGGCGCCCGCTCACGGACGCCTCTCGAGGCAGTGAACTACTTGACTGAGACGGTGGCTCCGGCGGCCTCGAGGGCATCCTTGGCCTTCTCAGCGGCCTCCTTAGTGACCTTCTCCAGCACGGGCTGGGGAGCGCCCTCCACCAGGTCCTTGGCCTCCTTGAGACCGAGGTTGGTGATGGTGCGCACCTCCTTGATGACCTGGATCTTCTTCTCGCCGGCGCCTTCGAGGATGACATCGAACTCATCCTGCTCAGCGGCGGCCTCGGCGCCGGCTCCCGCGGGCGCGGCCGCGACGGCCATGGCCACAGGAGCGGCAGCGGTGACGTCGAAGGTGTCCTCAAACTGCTTGACGAACTCTGAGAGCTCGAGGAGCGTCATCTCCTTGAACACGTCGAGCAGTTCGTCGGTGCTGAGCTTCGCCATGGGGGCGTCCCTTTCTTTGCGACCGAATCCGTTCGGATCCGGGGGTCTGGGTGGGTGTGGTTAGGCTTCGGGGGTTTCAGGGGTTTCAGGGGTTTCAGCTGCTTCGGGTGCCTCAGCAGCCTCAGCGACGGGCTCATCGGCGACGGGCTCATCGGCGATGGGCTCATCGGCGACGGGCTCGGGAGCAGCAACTGCGGGGTTCTCGTCCTCGAGCTTGGCCTGAAGAGCACCCAGCAGGCGTGCAGTCTGGGCGAGCGGCGCCTGGAAGAGGCCAGCAGCCTGCGTGAGCGATGCCTTCATCACTCCCGCGATCTTCGACAGCAGAACCTCGCGGCTCTCGAGGTCGGCCAGGCGGCCAATCTCCTGGGCTGACAGGACGGCGCCGTCCATGTAGCCGCCCTTGATCACCAGGTTGGGGTGGTCCTTGGCGAAGTTGCGCAGCCCCTTGGCTGCTTCGACCGGGTCGCCGGTGACGAAGGCGATGGCACTCGGACCCGCAAGCAGGTCATTGAGTCCCTCGACGCCCGCACGGTCGGCAGCGATCTTGGTAAGCGTGTTCTTAACGACCACGTAGGAGGTCGTGTCTCCGAGTGACCGACGCAGCAGCTTGAGCTGGGCGACCGTGAGGCCGCGGTACTCGGTGAGCATCGCGGCGGTCGAGCCACGGAAGTGCGCGGTCAGCTCGTCGACTGCGGTTGCCTTGTCTTGGCGTGCCATGGAACTCCCTCGGGTTACAGGTCGTGCGCGAGCCGGCCGTTCAACGAAGAAGCCCCGCGCAGGAGGCGCGGGGCACGCGAGCCAGGGCTCGAATGAGGCGACACCTGCGCTGGCGTTCACGAGGAACCTTAGGCCACCCCCAGAGGGGCGACGACCGACGGTCTTTGGCTCTGCTCACACTAGGTGGTTCAACCCCGTCAGGGCAAATCCTCGTCGCCGAGGCAGTGACGCAACGCACCTCGCCCCGCATGGTCACCGCCGAGCGGTGTACATACGGGGCGAGGTGGTGGCTGCGTGCGGGCACTCAGCCCACACCGGCCCACACAGGCTCAGTCGTCGTCGGTGGTCACCGAGCGCGTGCGGTTGGCGTCAATCTCGATGCCGGGGCCCATCGTCGACGAGACGGTGACCTTCTTGAGGTAGCGGCCCTTGGCCGAGCTCGGCTTGAGTCGCAGCACCTCTTCGAGGGCGGCGGCGTAGTTCTCGACCAGCATGTCGGGCGTGAACGACGCCTTACCGATCACGAACTGGAGGTTGGCGTGCTTGTCGACGCGGAACTCAATCTTTCCGCCCTTGATCTCCTCGACCGCCTTGGCGACGTCCATGGTGACCGTTCCGGTCTTCGGGTTGGGCATCAGGCCACGGGGTCCGAGGACCTTGCCGAGCCGGCCCACCTTGCCCATGAGGTCGGGGGTCGACACGACGGAGTCGAAGTCGATCCAGCCGCCGGCCACCTTGTCAATGAGTTCGTCAGTGCCCACGTACTCGGCGCCCGCGGCTCGCGCCTCGTCGGCCTTCTCGCCACCCGCGAACACCAGCACCCTGGCGGTCTTGCCCGTGCCGTGGGGGAGGTTGACGGTGCCGCGCACCATCTGGTCGCTCTTGCGGGGGTCGACACCGAGGCACATCGACACGTCGATGGTGGAGTCGAACTTGGTGGTGGAAGTGTCCTTGGCCAGCGTGACGGCCTTCAGCGGGCTACGGGGCCCGACCTCACCGATTGCCTCGCCGGCCCTGTTCCAGTTCTTGCTGCGCTTCATCAGTCGATTCCTTCAGTTGGGGCCCCGAGTGGGGCCGATCGATGGTGGTTAGCGGGCCGCAGCGGCCCTCCCACGATTTCCGGTGGAACTGGGTACTTCTGGGTTGTTCAAAGTGGTTCTGGTGCAGCGACTCAGCTACTCGCTGATGGTCACGCCCATCTGGCGAGCGGTTCCTTCAATGATCTTCATGGCCGCGTCGACGTCGTTGGCGTTGAGGTCGGGCATCTTGGTGGTGGCGATCTCGCGCACCTGCTCGCGGGTGAGCGAGCCCACCTTGGTCTTCTGCGGGATTGCCGATCCCTTGTCGAGCCCGGCCGCCTTGAGAATCAGGCGCGAGGCGGGAGGGGTCTTGAGCGTGAAGGTGAACGACCGGTCCTCGTAGACCGTGATCTCGACCGGAATCACCTGGCCGCGCTGGCTCTCAGTGGCCTCGTTGTAGGCCTTGCAGAACTCCATGATGTTGACGCCGTGCTGACCGAGGGCAGGTCCCACGGGAGGGGCAGGGTTGGCTGCTCCCGCGTTGATCTGCAACTTGATCATTCCGGTGATCTTCTTCTTCTTCGGAGGCATGCTCGTGATCCTTGTCGTTGACGGTACTCACCCGGTAGGCCGGGAGTCTGGTGGATGGGACGGTGGGGCGTCAGCCCTTCTCGATCTGGGCGAAAGTCAGTTCGACAGGGGTCTCACGGCCGAAGAGCTCGACCATCACGATGACCTTCTGCGACTCGGGGGTGATCTCTGAGATGGACGCCTGCATCGTGGCAAAGGCGCCCTCGATGATGGTGACCGCGTCGCCCACCTCGAACTCGACCATGCGGGCGGCAGCCTCGGCGCTCGCCGCGGCAGCACCCTTCTTCTCCGACTTGGGCGCCAGGATGCTGACGACCTCGTCGATGGTCAGAGGGAATGGCTGGTGGGCATGGCCCACGAATCCGGTGACTCCGGGGGTGTGACGCACCACGCCCCACGACTCGTCGGTGAGTTCCATGCGTACCAGCACGTAGCCGGGAAACTTGTTGCGCTTGACCAGTTTCTTGACGCCGTTCTTGAACTCGATGACCTCTTCGATCGGCACCTCGACCTGGAAGATCTGCTCCTCCATGTTCATGGTGGTGATTCGACTCTCGAGGTTGGCCCGCACGCGGTTCTCAAAACCGGCGTACGAGTGGATGACATACCAGTCTCCTTCGGACAGTGCGAGGGCGCGACGGAACTCCTGCTCGGGGTCGTCCTCCTCGTCGGGGTCGACCTCGGCTTCGGCTTCGGGGGCAGCCTCGGCCTCAGCGAGCTCCTCGGCCTCGACCACCGCGAGCTCCTCGGCCTCCAGCACCTCGAGCACCTCGAGGAGCTCAGGGGCCTCGGAAGGCTCGACCGACGATGCCTCCTCGGCGATCAGAGCCTCCTCGAGATCGGCGGTCTCGGGCTCCTCCGAGCGCGCGACAGCAGCGGCCCAGGCGTCGGCGACGGCCGAGTTCGGCGGGGTGTCCTGCTCAGTCACTGCGGGTCGCTCCAGATCGTCGGGGTGCGGGGAAGGGAGGGGTGGTGCGAGGACTATCCGCCGCCAAAGACGGCGAGGGCTGCCCGTCCGAACACGAGGTCGAGCGCCGCGACGAACAGAGCCATCACCGTGACGAACGCGATGACAACCCACGTGTAGGTGATGAGCTCGCGGCGGGTGGGCCAGATCACCTTGCGCAGTTCAGCAATGACCTGCCGGTAGAAGGTACCGAGGCGCGCAAGATGGCCCGGGCGGTCCTTGACCGCTGCCGAGTCGTCGTCCTTGGCCACTCGTCGCATCCCATCGTTCGTCGTGCCGGCTAGAAACGGTCGTGCTGCCGTGCCATCTGCGCAGGGCCGGAGGGACTTGAACCCGCAACCGCCGGTTTTGGAGACCGGTGCTCTACCAATTGAGCTACGACCCTTCGGCGGCCAGCGCGAAGATGCCTTCGGGCAGGCTCACGCTGGGGTGGAAAGCCACCGACTGACGAGTGTATTCGGTCCTCCGGCCGCGGTCCAACCGCCTCGGCTCAAGCGCCACTCTCCACTGCGCGAACGTGCGGCACGGCCGTGGTGCTGAGCTCCGCAGGAAGGTGCCTGAGGTAGCGCCTGCGGGGCGAACTACGGAGGGAACTAGCGGTGCGGCGGTTGGGGGCGGTCGCAGGTGGCCCACGAAGCCAGGGGGCTCAACACAGCGCGCACGGAGCCCTGCCTGCCACCCGGGGTCAGGGCGCGCCTCGCGCGGGGCTCTGAGAGGATCACCCCATGTCACCTGCGCCCGCACACCGGGTCTCCCACCGCATCGGCGCGATCGCCGAATCAGCAACCCTCGCCGTCGATGCCAAGGCCAAGGCCCTTCAGGCCGCCGGGCGTCCGGTGATCGGCTTCGGAGCCGGCGAGCCCGACTTCCCGACCCCCGACTACATCGTCGAAGCGGCTGTGGCCGCCTGTCGCGAGCCCAAGTGGCACCGCTACACCCCCGCCGGCGGCCTTCCGGCCCTCAAGGAAGCCGTGGCTGCCAAGACCCTGCGCGATTCAGGCTTCGAGGTGAGCCCCGCCCAGGTACTCATCACCAACGGCGGCAAGCAGGCGCTGTACAACGCCTTCGCTGCCCTGCTCAACCCCGGCGACGAGGTGCTCCTCCCCGCCCCCTACTGGACCACCTACCCCGAGTCGATCGCTCTCGCCGGCGGGGTTCCTGTCATCATCGCGACCGACGAATCGTCGGGGTACCGCGCCAGCATCGCCCAGCTCGAAGCCGCCCTCACCCCGCGCACCACGATGCTGGTGTTCGTATCGCCCTCGAATCCCACGGGCGCCGTGTACCCGCCCGAGCAGGTTGAGGCCATCGGCCGCTGGGCCGTCGAGAAGGGCCTGTGGGTCGTCACCGATGAGATCTACGAGCACCTCGTCTACGGAGGCGCCACCTTCGCGTCCATGCCCACGCTGGTTCCCGAGCTCGCCAACCAGTGCGTCATCATCAATGGCGTCGCCAAGACCTACGCCATGACCGGCTGGCGGGTGGGCTGGATGATCGGACCCGCCGATGTCGTCAAGGCCGCCACCAATCTGCAGTCGCACGCCACCTCGAACGTGGCCAACGTGTCACAGGTGGCGGCCATCGCAGCGGTGAGCGGTGACCTCGCAGCGGTCGCGATGATGCGATCAGCCTTCGATCGCCGCCGCCTCACCATGGTGGGCATGCTCAACGCAATTCCCGGGGTCACCTGCCCCGAGCCCGAGGGCGCCTTCTACTGCTACCCCTCGGTCAAGGGCGCGCTCGGCCGCACCATTCGAGGCGTCACCCCCACCACCAGCGCCGAGCTTGCGGGCCTGATCCTCGACGAGGCCGAGGTCGCGGTGGTTCCCGGTGAGGCATTCGGCACTCCCGGCTACGTGCGCCTGTCGTACGCGCTTGGCGACGACGACCTCATTGAGGGTGTCACCCGCATCGCAGCGCTGCTGTCGGAGTAGGGCCCGCACTAGAGCGAGCAGCCCACCAGGAGCGGCTCGGGAGTAAGGGTGATTCCGAACCGCGCGCGCACTCCTTCGCGCACGGCGCGCGCGAGTTCCAGCACGTCGTCGCAGCTCGCTCCCCCACGATTGGTCAGCGCCAGAGAGTGCTTGGCCGAGATGGCGGCCCGTGAGCCGGGCAGGGCGAACCCACGCTCGAAGCCCGCCGACGAGATGAGCCACGCCGCGCTGACCTTGATGCCACCCCCCGCCGCAGGGAACGTCACGGCGCCCTCGGGCGCCAGCACGCCCGGCGCGAGTACCGGATTGAGGAAGAACGAGCCCACGCTCCAGGTGTCGTGGTCAGCAGCGTCGAGCACCATCCCCTTGCTCGCCCGCAGCGCCAGCACCGCGGCGCGCACCTCCGCCATCGGCGCGCGCTGACCGGTCTCGATGTCAAGCTCGCGGGCCAGTTCGGCGTAGGCGATGGGCTCCGACGCGGACCCGAGCCGCAGCTGGAAGGTAACGTCGAGTACCACGTACCGCGCAGGCTCCGACTTGAAGACCGACGAGCGGTAACCGAAGCCGCAGTCGGCCGCGGCGAAGACCACCACTCGCCCGTCGGTGCGGTCGTACGCCCGCACCCGGGCCACGGTGGCCCCGACCTCCTGGCCGTAGGCGCCTACATTCTGAATCGGAGTGGCTCCGACCAGTCCCGGAATTCCGGAGAGCGCCTCGACACCGCGCCAGCCCTCGGCGACCGCAACCGCGACGAAGCCATCCCACGGCTCGCCGGCCGCCACCGTGACCCACGCACCCGCACAGTCGTTGACCTCGACCTCGACGCCACGGGTGCGCACTGCCACCACCGGAATGCTGACCGGGGCGTCGGACACCACGAGGTTGCTGCCGCCACCCACGAGCAGTACCGGCTCGCGTCCGCGCACCGCGTCGAGGAGTTCGGCCTCGGTGTCGCACTCGATAAACGAGGCGACCGGGCCGCCAACACGCAGCGTGGTGTGCTCCGCGAGCGTGACATCGCGACGCACCGACATGGCCTAGGGCTCAGGCGAGCCGGACGACGGCCTGAGCCCTGCCCAGCACCGTCTGACCCGCCGACGTGGCGGTGAGGTCGACGCGCACCAGCGAGTCGGACAACTTCTCGGCAACGACGCCCGACACCTCGAGCAGGGCGCCAGTGTCGTCGTCGGGAACCGCGACCGGCCGGGTCATGCGAACTCCAAACTCGACCAGCGCCCCGGGGTCGCCGAGCCAGTCGGTGACCACCCGGCCAGCCTCAGCCATAGTGAGCATTCCGTGCGCAATGACGTTGGGCAGCCCCACCGACGTGGCGATGCGCTCATTCCAGTGGATGACGTTGAAATCGCCCGAGGCACCCGCGTACATCATCAAGTTGATGCGCTGAAGGGAAAATGACTGTGACGGAAGGGTGGTGCCCACCTCGACGTCGTCGTAGCGAACCTGTGCGGCCATGTCAGCTGCCCTTCTCGGCGTCGGCGGTTCCGCGCGAGACGATGACGCCGTACGTGGTGACCACGTGCTCGCCCGCCTCGGTGCTGATCTCGGCTCGCACCGTGATGAGGTCGTTGCCCGCGGCTGAGCGAATGCCATCGATTGACGACACGCACACCAGCGTGTCGCCCGCGGTGATGGGCCGCGTGTAGACGAAGCGCTGCTCGCCGTGCACCACGCGCGAATAGTCGAGTCCGAGGTCGGGGTCGAACATGGCCGCCCCCATCGACTTGAACGACAGCACGAACGGGAAGGTGGGCGGCGCGATGACGTCGGCGTAGCCGAGCGAGCGGGCGGCCTCGACGTCGTGATAGGCCGGGTTGGAGTCACCAATCGAGGTGGCGAACTCGCGCACCTTCTCGCGACCCACCTGATAGGGAGCAGACGCCGGATACGTGCGGCCGACGAACTCAGGGTTCAGTGCCATCGCTACATCCCTCCGAGCTGTCCGCCGGTGACGGGAATCGTCACGCCGGAAATGAAGTCTGAGTCGCTGGACGCGAGGAAGGCGTGCACGTTGGCGATGTCCTCGGGCTCGCCGAGCCGACCAAGCGCGATGAGCATCAGGCTCATCTGCCGCATCTGCTCGGGGATGCCGTAGGTGTCGCCCTCCTGCTTGGCCTGGGTGAGCCTGGTCTCGATAAAGCCCGGAGCGACCGCGTTGACGTTGATGCCGAAGGGGCCGAGCTCGCGGGCGAGGGTTTTGGTGACCGCCACGAGGGCGCCCTTGGCCGCGGTGTAGTTGAACTGGCCGGGGTTTCCCATGAGCGCTGCTACCGACGACGTGAAGACGATTTTGCGCTGGTAGCGCGGACGGCCCCCGTTCTCGGCCATCTCGCGCTTGGCGACCTCGCGCATGTAGGGCATTGCGGCAAGCGTGGTGTGGTACGCCGTGCGGAGGTTGGCGTCGAGCACGAAGTCGAACAGGTCGTCGTCGAGGCCGTGGAACATCTTGTCGCGCGTGGTGCCCGCGTTGTTGATAACGATGTCGAGCTGGCCATAGGAGTCGATGGCGGTCTGCGCCACGGCCCGAGCCTGCTCGAGGTCGACTGTGTTGCCCACCGCGGTAACAGCTCGCCCACCCTCGGCCTCGATCAGTGCCACCGTCTCGGCCGCTGGTTCGGCGTCGAGGTCGTTGACCACCACGGAGGCGCCGTCGCGGGCGAGGCGCAACGCAGTGGCACGCCCGATCCCCCGACCGCTTCCGGTGACGAGCGCAACACGATCAGCAAGACGTGACATGCGAACTCCTCGAAGCCCCGACGTGACTAGCGGGTTTCCTTGTGCTCGGTGTGCTTGTTGCACTTGGGGCAGAACTTCTTCAGCTCGATGCGGTCGGGGTCGTTGCGCCGGTTCTTCTTGGTGATGTAGTTACGGTTTTTGCAGTCGGCGCACGCCAGAGTGATCTTCGGCCGGACATCAGTCGCCTTGCCCATGGTGATTCCTTCGTGTCTGCACCCGGCCGGGCGGCCGGGAGTGGTGCACGATGCGGGAAATCCCCACACCGTTCGTCACGACGACGCGGAAGGTTCCCGCGCCCTGTGTAGCGGAGGCCGGACTTGAACCGGCGACACAGCGATTATGAGCCGCTTGCTCTACCAGGCTGAGCTACTCCGCCTCGCCTGTTCGAGCCCCAATACGGAATCGAACCGTAGACCTTCTCCTTACCATGGAGAC
>CALQEM020000127.1:0-9943 GCA_943329595.2 Bifidobacterium breve | reverse complement strand
GCGATCCGACATCGATTGATGTCGGATCGCACCACAGAAGATGGCCGCGCGTAGATTAGATCCGTGGCCACCAACCCCGACCGTTCGGCGCACTTTCCGGCCATCGAGAAGAAGTACGGGCAGCCCATGTCGTACTGGTTCGAGCAGATGGCCGAGATTTCCGACCGCCGCTACCCCGAGCAGATCGCCTACCTGCGCGAGAACCACGGGTTCAGCCAGGCCCACGCCAATGCGCTGGTGATGTACTCGCGCGGCTCGACCAGCACCCGCCGATTCAACACCGTCGACGACTACCTCAAGCCCCTCGACGACACCAAGCGCACGACCGTGCGGGCGGTTCTCACGGCCATCACATCGAAGTACCCGACCATGGAGACGGTCATCGCCTGGAACCAGCCGATGCTGAAGTTCAACGGTCAGTACGTGTTCGGGATGTCGGTGCAGACGAACCACATCCTGATGGCGCCTTGGAGCACCGACGTACTCGACGCCTTTCGGCCGCAGCTCATCGACTACAAGGTCAACAAGAAGACGATCGAGATTCCGGTCGATTGGAAGCCCGACGCTGCGCTGCTGTGCGACATGGTGGCTGCACGCATTGCCGAGACACCCAGCTGAGGGCGAAGGCGGTGCATTCCACAGGATTTACCAATGTCAGATTGGTAAATCTGCGGTTGTCATGCGACCTCAGCGCAGCCATTCAATGAGGAGCGCCCGCCGTCGGCCAGCCACCGGTAGAGGGTGCGCTGGTTGACACCCACGGCAACCGCGATGTCGGGCATGAGGTCGCCCCGCGCCACACGCTCGTGAATGAGCGACACGACCCGACGGTCCTCGGGGGTTCCTTCCAACGCCCCACCGCGCAGGGCATCTCGCTGCGCCGGCGTGGCTCCGCCCCACACGCCGAACTCCTCGTGACCGAGTGCGTAGGCCAGGCACGCCTGCCGAGCCGGACAGCCCGAGCACAGGGCAACCGCCTCGGCCGCCCGCTCGTCATCGAAAAACAGGTCGGGGTCGGCCTCGGCACACCTCAGGTCCGACGCGGCGCGAAATGGCGTCGGCATGGCGGGTGCGAGGTCGACGCTCGGTAGTGCTGAGCGACGACGCTGACCTGCTACTTCGTCGTGTCGCGCCTCCTTGGTACTCTTCGTCATGCCGACCAACTCCTCACTGGGTTGACTCTGCGTTCTTCACTGAGGAGTGTATTTATTCACAACGGAGAACTCTTGTCAAATCGACGGGGGACTCTGCACCGTCTCACCCTTGGAAAGGCCCCCTCGTGAGCACTGACTCCACCAATCCGGCCACCAGCCTTGGCCGCGCGATTACGGTGCGGCGGTCAGCGAGCGGCATGAGCCGCAAAGAGCTAGCAACCATCTCGGGGGTCAGCTACCCGTACCTGGCCGCCATCGAAAAGGGCGACCGTCAGCCCTCGTCTCGCATCCTTCACTCGATCGCAGAAGCGTTGGGCTGCACCGTATCGGAGTTGCATTCGATCTCCGAGACGCTGCCCGAGTCGACCAAACCTTCGCGCGGCTCCACCTGGGTGTTGCAAACATCGAACCGTCCCTCTTTCGACGCCTTTCCCCCCACGTCAAGCGCCGATGAGTCACGCCTCATCGACGAGCTGCGCGATGAGGTGGCTCTGCTTCGTCGGCGTATCGACCGCATGGACCTAGAGCTTCGCGAGCTCCGCAGCGAACTGTTCCGCAGGATCGATTTTCAGGAGAGCTAGTCTCCCCCGCAGACTTTTGTCAGAGGGTTGTGTCACTCTCTCTTCATGGCGATCAACCGCCGTGAAGGGGCCAGTGCCCCCAACGACAGGAGAATCCACATGCACGATCCCACCAGCATTTACGCCCGCGACGACGCGTGGTGGCCCGCCTACGCGCCGAGCGAGATCCTTCCCGGCCTGTGGCAGGGCGGCACCGAAGACCACGACATCATCGGATCGCCCAAGTCGCAGACCCACTACGACCGCGGCTACCCCTTCGACGTGGTGGTCACTCTCTACGCCGATGCACAGCCCGTGCCTTGGCACGTCGAGGAGCTGCGGTTCGGCTTCTACGACGCCGGCCTCGCGCCCGAAGCTGCGCTGCGGGCCATCGCGCTGGCGCGGCACGCGCACTCCCGCTGGCACGAGGGTGCCCGCGTGCTGATCCGCTGTCAGGCCGGGGTCAACCGATCGGGGCTCGTCACCGCTCTCACCCTGATGCTCGCCGGGTACGACGCCACCGACGCCATCGCCCTCATGCGGGCGCAGCGCAGCCCTGCCGTGCTGAGCAACACCCACTTCGTGGAGTGGTTGGTGTCACAGGCCGCTGTGATGCTCACGTCATCCACATCAAGCGACCCGGTCGCTGCCTAACCATCGACCACCACACCCCAGGAGCGTGACCCCATGCACAACCTCACAATGCCCCGACTCCACGTGGGCGATGGCTGGAAGGCCAATGCCCTCACCCTCTTTCCCGTGTGGGCAGAGACCCCATCCACCCATGGCCTAGCCCTCGGCCCCGGCACCGTCGAGGTGGCCGAGCGCGACGGATCGCCCGTCGTCGGCCAGCTGGTGGTGCGCAACGCCGGCAGCAAGCCGGCCCTCCTGCTCGAAGGCGAGATGCTCGAGGGCGGCTGGCAGCACCGCGTGCTCAACGGCGACCTTCTGCTTGAGCCAGGTGTCTCCCACGTGGCCGACGTGTCATGCATCGAGCACGGCCGCTGGAACGGGGGCAGCAGCCACCGTCGCAGCTCGCGCATGTCGAGCGGAAATGTTCGTGCCGCTCTGCGCACCGACCAGGGCGAACGTCAGCACAGCGTGTGGCGCCAGGTCTCTCGCTTCGACCAGACGCTGGGCGCCTCACCTACGTCGTCCTTGGTCGACCACCTCGACAATGTCACGCGCGCCAGCACAGGGTCGCTCGGCGACATTCCCCGGCGCCCGGTGAGCGGCCAGCGGGGGGTCATCGTGGCTCTCGGCGGCGAGCCCGCGTGGCTCGAGTTGATGCCCAGCGGCGGTGCCCTGGCCAGCCGCTGGCGATCACTGGTCGAGGCCGCCATGCTCGACGCCGCAATGGCGCCACCGATCGCTACCAGTGGCCAGGCGGCACGCGACTTCGCGATGAACGTGGCGCGGGTTCCACTGCTGGTGGCGGGTCTCAGCGGGTCAGGTCGCGCCGTCGCGGGGGAGCGGCGCGCCCTGAGCGCTCGAGGAATCGTTCGCGGCGACGGCACCCTGCTGCACTCGCTGGTGATGAACCTGTCGCATCGGGAGTTGGTGCTGGCATGAGTGCGGGCACAGCGCGTAGGCGAGCCGTCGCGGCCGGCCACCTGTGATTGTCGGGCAGACCGGTCTCAGACCGAGCATCCGAATCAGGTGGTGTATTGTAGGTGTATGTCACGCACCAATATTGACCTTGATGAAGACGCTGTCGCCGCAGTGATGCAGCGCTACCACTTCTCGACCAAGCGCGAGGCCGTGAACTTCGCGCTGCGCTCGGTTGCGAGCGAACCCATGCCGCTCGAGCGGGCCCGCTCAATGCGCGGAACGGGCTGGGACGGTGACCTCGACGAGATGAGGGAGCCTCGAATCCCGTGATCCTCATCGACTCGAGCGCGTGGATCGAGTTTCTTCGTGGAACGGGCAGCGGCACCTGCAATCTCGTCGAGAATCTGCTCGATGATGCCATTGCCATCTGCGATCCCATTCGCATGGAAATCCTGGCCGGGGCACGTGACGAAGTGCACTTGGCTGACCTTCGGGCGCTGTTGGCACGAGCCACCACGCTGCCCACAGATCCGACCCACTACGAGGAGGCCGCGGCCCTCCACCGACGCGCGCGGGCCTCCGGATTGACCGTGCGTCGCCTCATCGACTGCCTCATCGCTGCGGTAGCCATCGACCACGACGTCGAACTCCTGCACTCCGACCGCGACTTTGACGCGATCGCACGCACAAGCCCACTGCGCATCTGCACCTGAGAGCCCCAGCTAGCCGCACGCCCACGTGATCACCGTGCCACCACGGTAGTTAGCCCGCTGCAACACGCGGATGATGAAGGGTGACCTCGTTCCACCGGCACCACTCTCACACTAAGGAATCCTCATGACGTACGCGATCATGCACTTCTGGCCCGGCGGTACCGCCGAGCAGTACGACATCTCCGTCCGCGCCTTGCACCCCAGTGACGGCAGCCTCCCTCCCGGCCAGACCTTCCACAGCGCCGGCGCTGTCGAGGGTGGCTACCACATTTACGCGGTGCACGAGACGAAGGACAGTTGGGAAAATTTCCGCGACACCGTCCTCTACCCCTACGCCGCGCAGAACCACGAGGGCGGATTCACCGGCGTCCCGGTCGAGACTGACATCGAAGTTCACCACCTCGCACCGTAGGCGACATCGTCGAAGCCACTGGCAGCCTGCCGGCGCTTTCCGCGGCCTTTAGCTACCGGTGGCTTCGGCGCGTGGCGTGCCAGGCAGCAGTCGTCGCGCACCCACGCCCTCCTGGGCCAGACGATCGTTGTAGTTGGCGAGCTTGCAGGTGGTGAGCGACAGGCAGCCACAGCCGATGCAGCTTGCGAGGTCCTCGCGAAGCCGGGTGAGCTGGTCGATGCTGTCGTCGAGCCGCTGGCGCCAGCGGTCGGCCAGTCGCGCCCAATCGGCAGCGGTGGGAGTTCGGCCCCGCGGCAGGCCGTCCAGCGCCTCGCGGATGTCGGCTAGCGGAATGCCCACTCGTTGCGATGCTCGGATAAACGCGATACGTCGCAGGGTGTGGCGCGAATAACGCCGCTGGTTGCCCGCGCTGCGCGTGCTGCTGATGAGCCCGTTGGCCTCGTAGAAGTGCAGGGCCGACACACTCACCCCCGACCGCTCGGCCACCTTGCCCACGGGCAGGTCGGGGAAGGTGTGGCCCGTGCGCGACATGCCGCGACACTAGCACTTGACCTCAACCATTGTTGAGGTGTGAGGCTGTGACCTCTCACCACCACTAAACCCGAGGAGATCGACTCGCATGGCAACTTTCATCGTGCTCTGCACGTTCAAGCCCGACACCGACATGGCCGAAGTGTTCGCGACTGCCGCCGAGGAGATGGCCGCGGTCAAGGTTCTTGAGGCCGAGGGTCGAATCGGAACAGTGCACCTAGCGCTCGCCCGCGGAACAGTATTCCTCGAAATCTTCGCCGACGACACAGCCGCTGCGGAGGCCACCGTCACCACGCTGCCCATGGCGAAGTGGTGGAACCTCGACGTGTTCCCCATCGCCATGCCGACGATGCCTGCAGGTGCGGCATGAGCGCCTTCACCGACGCCGAGCTCGCCTACCTCGCCGCGCAGCCGCTCATGCGGTTCGCCAGCGCGTCGGCCAGCGGCAAGCCCGACGTGACACCGGTGACCTTCGGGGTCGACGGCGACGCGATCACCACCGGCGGCTTCGACATCACCTCCACCGTGCGCTACCGCAATATCACCACGAACCCGCAGGTGACCGTGGTGATCGACGACCTGGCCAGCACCAACCCATGGTCACCCCGCGGTATCAAGATCATCGGCAGCGCGACGATTGAAGAGGGGCCACCGGCCCAGTTCCGCATCGTTCCCTCGGTAATCATTAGTTGGGGCATCAACGACACCACCCCGGGAATTCCGAAGATGGAGCGCCGCTCGCTGGAGTGACAATGTCGACGGGTGATCGCGCCCACATAATGATCTGTACATCCTGTACAGTCTGCTCATGAACCCCTCTGCGCCGGCTCACTTCAGCACCCTCACCGAGGGGCGCGCGCATCTGAAGAACCTCATCGATGCGGCGGCCGAGGGTCGACCTGCGAGCATCCGGCGCGACTCCAGCCGCTCAGCCGTAGTCGACGCCGAGCGACTGCGCCTGCTTCTGGCCGACTACCTCCCCTCGGGAGCCGAACTGGTGCCCGAGGCTGGAGGCTGGACCATCGTGCTGCCGGGGCAACCGCTGGCCGCCGATGGCTCAACGGTCGACGACGCCCTCAACGACATGGTGTCCGTGCTGCGCGATTACGCGGTCGACTGGTCGCAGCGGCTTCGCCTTGCCTCCAACCACGCACCGAACTGGGCCCTGGTGCAACTCATCGAACTCTCCGACGACAGCCAGTTGCGCAACTGGTTGGTCGGCCAGTGACCCACCCCTCAGCCACCCGAAAACACCACCTGACGTTCTGCACCCGCGAGGGCTGGACCGAGGTGCGCAGCAGTCGCGGCAAGGGCGCCGCACACCATGTCACTTGTGAACTGTCGATTCCCGACGGGCGCATCCTTCGCACCCGAATCTCACGCCCGCCGAATAGCAGTGAATACGGCCCGCGCCTGTGGGCACACATCCTGCGCGACCAACTCGACGTCAGCGAGCACGAGTTCTGGGCGTGTGTCACACATCGAGTCGTGCCCTCGCGCGGCGCTCCTCCCGCTGCCGGGGCCGGACTGCCCGCTGATCTCGTGTACCAGCTGCTGCATCGAGTGGGGCTGAGCGAGTCTGAGGTGGCGGCGATGACCACGAAGCAGGCCGCCGACCGCATGGCACACTTCTGGGCAAGCGAAAAGTAGGGGTCCGCCCATCGGGGCGTCGCTCGCTGGGGTGAACCTCAGCGCAACGACTCGAGGAATCGCAGGTAGGCGGTCGCACCCGCGTCGGGAATGCCCATTCCGCGATCGCCGGCCCACGCGGCGCGCCCCTTCTTTGCCGCAATGCCGGTGGTGTCGGCGATTCCGGCGGCTGCTCCCGCGATCGCGGCCTCCAGCGCTGCGGCGCCATCGTGAGCACTGAGCTCGGCGGCGTCGAGGCTGGGCACCAGCGCGTCGATGATCGTCTTGTCGCCCACCGCGCTCTTGCCGCGGCGCATGATGGTCGCGGCCACCACCTGGCCAAGCGCCACCACCTCGGTGACCGACACCTCAGTGAGGTCGGTCGCCTTCGCCCCGGCGCGCAGGCCAGAGGAGACGAGGGAGGCGAACGTCGAGGGGTTCGCCTCACCGAAGGCCTCGGCTGCTGCGAGCACCACCTCGTTGGGAGTCGCGTCAGCAGCAAGGGCAGCGAGCCGTGTGCGCACGGCGGCCGCGCCCTTGGTGATGGTGATGCCCAGATCGCCGTCGCCAACCTCGGCGTCGAGCTCGCGGAGTTCGTCACCTGTCGACGCGAGCCGCGCGCACGCGGTGTCGAGCGCTGCGGCAAGCTGCGAACCGTTCACAGCATCGCACCAACGAACGGCGACGACGCGGGGTGGCTGAGCAGGCTACGGAGGCGATCATCAAGGCGCACGACGGTGAGCGAAGCACCCGCCATCTCGAGGCTCGTGGCGTACTCGCCCACGTAGGTCCGCTCCATGCTGATGCCTGCCTCGACGCAGCGCTGCGAAACCCGGCGAGCAAGCAGGTACAGCTCCTCGGGCGGGGTGGCACCGAGTCCGTTCACCAGCACGGCGATGCAGTCGCCGCTGCTCAGGGCGAGGTCATCCGCGATGGCGGAGAACAGCTCGTCGGCGATGCTGTCGGCCGGCTCGAGTGGGCCGCGCCGCACGCCGCGCTCGCCGTGAATTCCGATGCCGATCTCCATCTCACCCTCGTCGAGCGTGAAGGTCGGCTGTCCCGCAGCAGGCAGGATGGTCGGCGATAGCCCCACGCCCATTGAGCCCATGTTCGCGTTGAGATGCTCGACCGATTCCGCGACCTCATCGAGGGTCGCCCCCTGCGCGGCGGCGGCACCTGCCACCTTGAAGGCGAGCGCCAGACCGGCCACACCGCGGCGGTCGTCGCGGCGCTCGGCGGGTGCCGACGTCACGTCGTCGGCCACCAGCACCGTGCGTACGGTGATGCCCTCCTCGTCGGCCAGCTCCGCGGCGTCATCAAAGTTCAGCACGTCGCCGCCGTAGTTGCCGTAGACGTACAGCACCCCGGCACCACTGTCGCTGGCGCGGGTGGCGGCGAGCACCTGGGTCGTCGACGGCGACGAGAACACGTTTCCGATGGCAACACCCGTGCACAGCCCCGGGCCCACGTAACCCAGGAACACCGGGAGGTGGCCGGAGCCTCCCCCGGTGACAATTCCCACCTGGCCCGCGACCGGAGCGTCGGCGCGCACGATGGCACGGTTGTCATCCGACGCAGCTTTGAGCGAGCCTGAGTGCACCGCCAAGATGCCCTCGATCACCTCGTCAACAAACGACTCGGGGTCATTGATGAACTTCTTCATCTCGTGTCCTCATCCTGTACGCAGTCGGCGTCGAATCGGGGGCCGGGCATGTCATCGTGGCACACCCCGGATGCGCACCCTGGGAGCACGTCCCATCGCGCGACCACACCCTCTAGCCGTCTAGCTCGCAGCGGGCTGGAACGGCAATTGCTGAGCTGACCCGTTTGCCCACGGCTGGTTCACCGGCACAAGGCGCTTGGCAGTGCGCTGCGCGTTGAGAAGGTTCGCCAGCGTTGTCTGCTGAGTGCTGTAGGTGGGATTGTCGGCGAGGTTGGTGAGCTCGGCCGGGTCCGCGGTGACGTTGTACATTTCGAACTCGTCGGGCGCCGGTCCCACCTGACCACTCGTCGGGTTCAGCGCCTTCACCGTCGTGACGGCAACACGCTCACCCGGCTGGTTGACCAGGCCCGGCACGTAGGTCTGGATATCCTGCACGCCAGGGCTGGTCCAGTACTGGGGGTTGTCCCAGTAGCGCGAGTACTTCCAGCGCTCGATCGCGCCATCGGCACCGGTGGGCAGGTGCGCGATCACCGTCTCGACGCTGTTGGGCTGGTCGACGGGCGTGTACGTGGTGCCGAGAAACGACACCGCGTTGAGGCCCTTGAAAATGTTGTCATCGGTCATGAAGTAGATGGCATCGGCGGCGTACCTGGCCTCGGGTACCTCGCCGAGCAGGAAGCCCGACAGGTCGCGACCCACCAGGCGTCTCACCTGCGTGTGAGTCTTGGCCAGCTCGCGGCCCAGCTTCGCCTCGTCGAGGCCAGCGAGGCCGAGCATCGTCGGCAGCAGGTCGGCGTGGCTCGTGAGGATGTCGGTCTGCTTATGACCCCGGAACAGCTCGGGGTTGTGGAAGATCATGGGCACGCGCACGGTCTCGTCGTACGCGTTGTGCCACTTCTGGAACATGCCACCGTGCGCGCCGAGCATCTCGCCGTGGTCAGACATGTAGATCACGATCGTGTCGCGGTACATGCCCTTGTCAGCAGTGAGCGCATTGATCACGCTGGCGATGTGCTGGTCGACCTCCTTCTGCAACTGGTAGTAGAAGCGGTGGTAGGCGAGCCCGTTGTCGTGAGGTTGGAAGCCAAGGGGGTACTTGCCCACGAACCCGGCCTGCGCCGCGGGCTTGGTGCTCAGGTCCTCGGAGTTCGACTGGTCGTACACCGAGGTGAACAAGTTGTTTGGCACGTTCGAGCCCTGCAGCTGCTCGGTGAGGTAGAACGAGCCCGGCGAGCCGGCCAGGTCAGCGGCAACCGAGAGGTTGCCCCACAGGGTGATGTCGTGTGGGTTCACGAACGACGACACCAGCAGCCACGGCTTGCTCGACTTGCGCAGGCGCTGGAGCTCCTTGACGTTCCAGTCGGCGAACACGGCGTCGCGGCCCACGCCGTTGGGGCCCGACGAGCCGGAGTTGAGGGGGTTGCTCCCGTGCGGCTCCGGCCCGATGAAGCCGGTGAAGCCGTACTGCTCGAGGATTCCGGCCTCCATGTAGACGCTCTCGAGGTACGGGTCGGGAGCGCCGGTGCTGGTGTACGACGGCATCGGGTTGTACGTGCCGGGCTGGAAGAGGTCGGCTTCCGAGATGTGCCACTTGCCCTTCCACAGGGTGTCGTAGCCGGCCGCGCGGAACCAGTTGCCCAGCGTGGGCACCGAGCGTGGCTGCAGCCAGTACAGGTCCTGCTCCACTCCGGACTTTGCTGACCCCGAGGTCTGCGCCACCCCGTGCAGCG
>CALQEM020000126.1:0-9985 GCA_943329595.2 Bifidobacterium breve | reverse complement strand
GGCGTCGATCTTCGGCGACACCTCGATCTACGGACCTTCGGGCGTCGACTTCTACACCCGGGCCAAGGTGGTCACGTCGCGCTGGCCCGACCCGGCGACCTCGTCGGTCGACCTCGGTTTCCCGCGCACCAGTTAGCCCGATTAAGCCACGCGGCTACGCGAGCAGCGTGAGTAGGTCGGGGGCGGGCCGATGGTGCCGGCATGCCCCAGGCTGAGTGAGAAGCGGTAGTTGCCCAACTCGGCGGTGGCTCAGCTGTCGAGGTTGGCCATCACGTGCTTGATGCGGGTGTAGTCCTCGAACCCGTACATCGACAGGTCCTTGCCGTAGCCCGAGTGCTTGAACCCACCGTGGGGCATCTCAGCCACCAGCGGGATGTGGGTGTTAATCCACACGCAGCCGAAGTCGAGGTATTTGGCCATGCGCATCGCGCGGCCGAAGTCCTTGGTCCACACGCTCGACGCGAGGCCGTACTTGACCCCGTTGGCCCACGCGAGCGCCTCGGCCTCGTCGGTGAAACGCTGCACGGTCATGACCGGTCCGAAGATCTCGTTCTGCACCATCTCATCGTCCTGGCGCAGGCCAGCGATAACAGTGGGCTCAACGAAGAATCCACGGTCGCCCTGCCGCGAACCGCCCGCGACGATCTCGGCGTGCTTCGGGGTGCGCTCGATGAAGCCGAGCACCTTCTCGAGCTGGTTGCGGTTGTTGACCGGGGGCACGAGGGCGTCGGGGTCGCCGGCACCGTTGGCGAAGGTGGTGGCCGTGCCACGCGCCTGCTCGGCGAGGGCCGCCACGAACTCGTCGTACACGCCGGGGCCCACGAGCACGCGCGTGGCCGCCGTGCAGTCTTGGCCGGCGTTGAAGTAGCCCGCCACCGCGAGCCACTCGGCTGCTGCGGCGACATCGGCGTCGTCGAACACAACGACAGGTGCCTTACCACCGAGCTCGAGGTGAACGCGCTTCACGTCGCGGGCCGCCGAGCCGGCGACCTCCATGCCGGCGCCCACCGAGCCGGTGATGGCCACCATCTGCGGGGTCTTGTGCTCAACCAGCGCGCGACCGGTGTCGCGGTCGCCGGTGACCACGTTGAATACGCCCTTGGGAAGTACCTCGGCGAACAGCTCGGCCATGCGCACGGTGGTCGAGGGCGTGGTGTCGCTCGGCTTGAGAACCACGGTGTTGCCGGCGGCGATCGCGGGCGCGAACTTCCAGACCGCCATCATCATGGGGTAGTTCCACGGGGTGACCTGGCCGATGATGCCGACCGGCTCGCGCCTAATGATCGAGGTCATGCCCTTCATGTACTCGCCCGCCGCGCGGCCCTCGAGTACGCGTGCCGCGCCCGCGAAGAAACGCACGTGGTCGACCATCGGCGGAATCTCCTCCGACATGGTCACCGCGATGGGCTTGCCGGTGTTCTCGCTCTCAAGCGCGACGAGTTCCTCGGCGTTGGCCTCAAGCACGTCGGCCATCGCGAGCAGGGCGGCCTGGCGCTCCGACGGCGTGCTGTCGCGCCACCCCACGAACGCCTCGGCGGCGGCGGCATAGGCCGCATCGATGTCGGCAGGGCCCGATAGCGGTGAGGTGCCGAACACCTCGCCCGTGCTGGGGTTCACGAGATCGATGGTGCGGCCGTCGGCGGCGGGCATCGACTCGCCGTTGATGAGGTTGCTCAGAACGCGCTGGTCGGACACGGCATAACTCCTGTCACATCGGCGAAAGCGATCGCGGGCAGGTGCGAGGGCTGGGCTCAGCGTAGGCGACCACCGCGGTTTTCGGTAGGCAATGGGCGATAACGGAACTGATTTCGTCATGAAATCGGCCCAACACGACGGATTCACTTGCTTTGACAGGTTTCCAGCCCTCAGTATGGAGTCATGGTGGCCAAAGAGCGTTCGGGCGCACCCGCGCTCGACGACACCTCCAAGGCCATCATCGAGCAGCTCCAGCAGGACGGCCGACGCCCCTACAGCGTCATTGGCAGAGCCGTGGGGCTGTCAGAGGCGGCGGTGCGCCAGCGGGTGCAGCGCCTGACCGAGGCCGGCGTGATGCAGGTGGTCGCGGTCACCGATCCGAAGCAGGTTGGCTTCACCCGGGCCGCAATGATCGGAATTCGGGTCGAGGGTGACCTCGAGAAGGCAGCCGATGCCATCGAGAAGTTCGCGGAGGTTGACTATCTCGTGATCACCGCAGGCACCTTCGACCTGCTCGCCGAGGTCGTGTGCGAGGACGACGAACACCTGCTCGACACGCTCAACCGGCGCATCCGGTCTGTTCCGGGAGTGCGCCACACTGAGACATTCGTTTATCTGCAGCTCCGCAAGCAGATCTACACCTGGGGAACACGATGACCGCCACACCGCAGTATGTGACCGAGCCCGGTACCGACTTCGCCGCCGAGTCGGCACGCGATCACCTCTGGATGCACTTCACCCGCCACTCGACGTTCGAGACTGGCTCACACGTGCCCATCATCGTGCGCGGCGACGGCTGCCACGTGTACGACGACAGGGGCAAGCGTTACATCGACGGACTCGCCGGGCTGTTTACGGTGCAGGTCGGGCACGGGCGCGTCGAACTCGCCGAGGCCGCGGCCAAGCAGATGGCCGAGCTTGCGTTCTTCCCCCTCTGGTCGTACGCGCACCCCACCGCGATCGAACTCGCTGAGCGACTGGCCCACTACGCCCCCGGCGACCTCAATCGCGTGTTCTTCACCACCGGTGGCGGCGAGGCAGTTGAGTCGGCGTGGAAACTGGCCAAGCAGTTCTTCAAGATCACCGGCAAGCCCATGAAGCACAAGGTCATCAGCCGCGCGGTGGCCTACCACGGCACCCCGCAGGGCGCGCTGTCGATCACGGGCATTCCCGAGGCCAAGATGTACTTCGAGCCGCTGGTTCCCGGCGCCCACAAGGTGCCCAACACCAACTTCTACCGGGCTGAGGCCCACGCCGACGACCTCAAGGCGTACGGACAGTGGGCCGCCAACCGCATCGCCGAGGCCATCGAGCTCGAGGGCCCCGACACCGTCGCAGCGGTGTTCCTCGAGCCGGTGCAGAACTCCGGCGGCTGCTTCCCGCCCCCGCCCGGCTACCTCGAGCGCGTGCGAGAGATTTGCGACCAGTACGACGTGCTCATGGTGGCCGACGAGACCATCTGCGCCTTCGGCCGCATCGGCGAGATGTTCGCCATGAGTCGGTACCAGGTGACTACCGACATCATCACCTGCGCCAAGGGCATGAGCTCGGGCTACTCCCCCATCGGCGCGATGATCGTGAGCGACCGACTGTTCGAGCCGTTCCGGCACGGCACCACGTACTTCGCGCACGGCTACACCTTCGGCGGGCACCCGGTGTCGGCGGCGGTCGCGCTGGCCAACCTCGACATCTTCGAGCGCGAGGGCATCAACCAGCATGTGCGAGCCAACGAAGACGCCTTCATGGCCACTCTCTCGAAACTCAACGACCTACCCATCGTGGGCGACGTGCGCGGCGCCGGATTCTTCTACGGCATCGAGCTGGTGAAGGACAAGGCCACCAAGGAGACGTTCGACGACGATGAGTCCGAGCGCCTGCTGCGCGGCTTCCTCTCCAAGGCGCTCTTCGACGCCGGGCTGTACTGCCGCGCTGACGATCGAGGCGATCCCGTGATTCAGCTCGCTCCCCCGCTGATCATGGACCAGTCGGGCTTCGACGAGATTGAGCAGATCCTGCGCTCGGTGCTCACTGAGGCGAGCACGGTCCTGTGAGCGGCGACCTGCCTGCTCCCGGGTCCACCGAGCGCACGCGCGTGCGCCGTTTTCCTGAGAACGCAGTCGCCGAGCGGGAGATCGTCAATGCGATCCTCGACGCCGGGCTGGTGGCCCATGTGGCGGTCACCGACGCCGAGGGCCAGCCCTACGTGGTTGCGGTTGGCTACGCGCGCGACGGCGACCGCGTGCTGTTCCACGGCTCCACGGGAGCACGGCTGTTTCGCGGCCTCGCCGACGGCCAGCCGACCTGCCTCACGGTCACGCTGCTCGACGCGCTCGTGCTGGCGCGCAGCGCGTTCGAGTCGAGCATGAACTACCGCTGCGTCATGGTGCTCGGAACGTGCGCGGTGCTCGAGGGCGACGACAAAGACCACGCCCTGCGCGTCATCAGCGACCACCTGCTGCCCGACCGCTGGGATGACATTCGCCCGCCGAGCCGCAAGGAGACCGCGGCCACGCTGGTGCTAGCGCTGTCGCTCGATGAGTGCTCGGCCAAGGTGAGCGCTGGCCCACCCGGCGACGCCGAGGGCGACGAGACGCTTCCGGTGTGGGGCGGCTACGTGCCGATTCGCGAGGTGTTCGGCGAGCCGGTGGCCGACGAGTTCACCGGCGACAGGCCGGTGCCCCACTACGTGAGGGAATGGACCCGCTGATGGTCGTCGACGACGGAGCCCTGCGGCGACTGTCACTGTGGTGGGACACCCTGCCCGACGACCTGCGCAACGCCGAACGCCCGCCGCTTGCCGGCACGGTCGACGCCGACGTGGTCATCGTGGGAGCGGGCTACACCGGACTGTGGACCGCCTACTACCTGCTCGGCAACGACCCCTCGCTGCGCGTGGTGCTGCTCGAGGCCGAGGTCGCCGGCTACGGCGCGAGCGGCCGCAACGGTGGCTGGTGCTCGGGCTACTTCCCGGCCTCGATGGCCAAGATCGAGCGCACGTCGTCGCGCGAGGCCGCCATCTCGATGCACCACGCCATGACCGACACGGTCACCGAGATCGGCGAGGTTGCCGCACGCGAGGGCATCGACTGCGAATGGGAACGCGGCGGCAGCGTGTACTTCGCCCGCAGCGAGGTTGAGGTTGAGCGAGCCCGCGCGTACGTCGACGACTGGCACTCGTGGGGCGCCGACGAGTACCGGTTCCTCGACGCCGACGAGGCCCGCGGTATCGCCGCTGCCACCGACGTGCTGGGCGCGTCATTCAACCCCAACGTGGCGGCGATCAACCCCGCCAAGCTCGTGCGCGGCCTTGCTCGGGCGGTCGAGACGCGCGGCGCCACTATTCACGAGGGCAGCCGGGTGACGTCGATGGGGCCGGGCGTGGTGCGCACTGCCGACGGCCAGGTGCGGGCGCGCTACGTCGTGCGCGCCACCGAGGGTTACACGCCAACCATTCCCGGCAGCGAGCGCGCGCTCGTGCCCGTGTACTCACTGATGCTGGCCACCGAGCCGCTGCCCGAGGCGTTCTGGGCCGAGGTGGGGCTCGCACATCGCGAGACCTTCGGCGACCACCGGCACATGATCATCTACGGGCAGCGCACCGCCGACAACCGCATCGCGTTCGGCGGCCGGGGGGCGCAGTACCGCTGGGGCTCGCGCATCCATTCCAGCCTCGACCGCGACCCCGAGGTGCACGCCGCCATCTGGGCGCGGCTGGTCGACCTCTTCCCGGCCGTGGCCGACTTCGCGGTGACCCACACGTGGGGAGGACCGCTGGGCGTACCGCGCGACTGGTACGCATCGGTGGGCCTCGACGAGCGCACCGGAATGGCGTGGTCGGGTGGCTACGTGGGCGACGGCGTGGCCACCACCAACCTCGGCGGCCGCACCCTTGCCGACCTCATCTGCGGGCGCGACACCGACATCACCCGGCTTCCGTGGGTGAACCACCGGTCGCCGAAGTGGGAGCCCGAGCCGGCCCGCTGGATCGGCGTGCGCGCCGGCAATGCGGTGATGGCGTCGGCCGACGTGGTCGAGGCGCGCACCGGCCGAGACTCGCGCCGGGCCATGGTGTTCTCCCGCTTCCTCGGCGAGTAGGCCCGTGGCGGTTGCCCCCCCACCCACCCCAACCCCCTTCGCTAATCCATGCGAAAGCGTCGCAAGGCGAAGGGCGGGTGTGACGCTTTCGTATGGATGAGCGAGGGTGGGCAACGGGCTTCCGCGTGATGCGGGACTGAATCTCTGCCCGCGGGAGCGACCTGCCGTGCGGGGCTACATGCTCAGGCGTTCCTCACGCTCACGACCGGGCTGGGGCCGGCCGCACTCGTGGCTCGCACGGTGCAGGTGTACTTGATCGCACCCGCACCTTTCAGAATGACCGACCTGGCTGTGGCCGCGAGGGTGGCCCGCAGGACCCTGCCCGGCGCGGCACACGTCGCCAGGTAGCCGGTGACGCGAGTGTTGCGCGCCAGCGACGCCGTCCAGCTGAGTCGGATGTTGCGGCCGGCGACATCTCCGAGGGTGCCGATGTTGCGGGCGACGTTGGTGCGCACCGCCGTGAGGTTGGTCGGCGCGTTCGGGGGAACAGGGGGACCCGGCAGCGCGACGACCGAGGACTCGAGCGAGTTCAAGGTTAGGTTCGACACGTAGAGCACTCCTCGCGCATCGATGGCAATGCCGGCGGGAGCCAGCAGGCCGGCGGGCGGGATCGAAGTAGCCGTGTTGATCGTCTGCGCCGGCGGGCTGTTTCCGTTTCGCCAAGTGGGGCGGTAAACCTGCACTGTCCGGGACTGCGCGTCGGTGATGAGCATGCGGCCACGGGCATCGAACGCGATGCTGATCGGCGTCGTCAGACCGGTGTCGTCGCCTGCGAGGGTTTTGATCGGGGCCGTGTTGCCACCCGCATAATTCGTGGCGTACACGGTCACGCTGCCACTCTGCGGGTCAAAGTTCATGTTCGCCATGTTCACCACGTGGAGCAGGCCGTGGGAATCGAAGGCGATGCCGCCCAGGTTCAGACCGAGACCCGTAGCAGCGCCCTTCAGAGTTTTGGTGGGTGCCGTATTGCCCGACGTCCAACCGGCCGCATACGTGGTCACCGAAGGAGTGCCGGTCAGTGCAGCGGCACTACGCACACGGTTGGCGCTGGGGAGAAACACACTGCGACCGGCGTTCGCCACCGACAGGTTGCCGGCGCCGTCAACCGCCACACCGCTCGCAATCGTCAAGCCGGTGGCTGCGCCCCTGAGCGTCTTGATCGGCGCGGTGTTGCCCGTCCCCCAGTTGCTGGCGTACACCGTGACCGAGGTGGTCCCCAGCGTGAGGTTGGGACTGAGGGTCAGCCCACTGTTGGCGACGTACATCCGGCCTTGGGAGTCGAAGGTGAGGCCGACGGGCCCTGACAGTCCTGTGGCCGGACCCTTGAGGGTCCTGATCGGCGCGGTGGCGCCGCTGGCCCAATTCTTCACATACACGGTGACCGAGTCGTCGAACAGGTTGGTGACATACATGCGACCCTGCGCGTCGAATGCGACGCCAGCAGGGGCAACGAGATCGGTGTCGTAACCAATCAGTTGGCGCTGCGCGACGACAGTGCCCGCGGGCTGCAAGGGGCCTGCGGTGGCAGCACCGGTGGTTCCGATGCCGACCACGAGGGCCACGGAGGCGGCAGTGAACAGCAGTGGAAGCTGGAGTCGCATGGGAGCCTCTCAGGAGAATGGGCGGCCCATTATGCGCATAGTCGTGAGCGGGTAGCCAAGTTCCGGCGCTACCGATGCAGGGTGTCTGGGAAGTACGCTCCGCGACTCGCGTGGTCACTCATCGCGCGAGCACTCTCGCGCCTTCTCGGAAGTTGGGCGCAGGTACTCCCCTTTCGCCCCCGAGCGACGCAGCCTTCCCACTATCGGGGACCGCAGGGGTCGCCACCAGCACAAGGAGGCGCCATGCGCGCTCGACCACGCGTGGAACGTGCCCTTGCCGTCATCGGCGCAACCGGGCTACTGATCGGCGGTTTTGACGCACTCACCTACGCCTCCACAGGGTCGAGCCTGCTGCTCGGCCGCAGCAACACCGCAAACCGCACGACCACCATCTCGAACACCGGGTCTGGCGCCGCACTGCGGCTAGTCGCCTCCACGACGGCCGCCGCCCCCTTCACCACGAACGCCCGGGGCCGAGTGCCCAACCTCTACGCCGACAAGGCCGCCAACTCCCTGAAGCTCGCCGGGCTCACGGTGACCCAGGTCAAGACGGCTGCTCACAGCACGTTCGCCACGGTGGCGACCGACCCTGCTGGAATTCACTTCGGCGATACCACCTTCACGGTTGGCAAGCTCCCAACCGGCTCGTACCTCGCGACGCTGTCGGGTCACGTCATGCTCACCGAGGGAGGCAATCTCGGTGGCACGCCTCCCACCGCCAACTACATTCACTGTGAGCTCAGCAGACCCGGTGAAGTGTTGGCTGACGGCACCGGCGATGCGGTCAGCGACGTCGACGCCTACCCCACGTTCAGTCGGGTCATCACCGTGACGTCCACTCAGGTGCTTTCGCTGGTCTGCTGGACACGCAGCGCCGACGGGTGGGTTGCCATCCCCGACCGCAGGCTCGCCGTGAGCTTCGTGTCCCTCGACGGGCTGGCGCTGCGAAACCTGGAGTAGCCGCGTCGTGGAAGTCCCCCGATGACCCACTCTCGGCTGGACCCGCGGACACAGGATTGGATACAATCGGGCAACCCGATCCGAGGAGCCCCCATGGCCGCGCCGCTGCACCCCTTCGACCTCTACGACATCGACTCGCTGCTCACCGAGGAGCACCGCGCGATCCGCGACACCGTGCGCCGCTACGTCGACGACCGCATCAAGCCCGAGGTTGCCGACTGGTTCGAGGCCGGCGAGATCCCCGCGCGCGAGCTCGCCCGCGAGATGGGCGCCCTTGGCCTGCTGGGCATGCACCTCGAGGGCTATGGGTGCGCCGGAACCGACGCCACCGCGTACGGCCTCGCCTGCCTCGAGCTCGAGGCGGGAGACTCCGGTATCCGATCACTGGTCAGCGTCACCGGCTCGCTGGCGATGTTCGCCATCCACGCCTACGGCTCCGAGGAGCAGCGCCAGCAGTGGCTGCCCGGCATGGCCACGGGTGAGCTGCTCGGCTGCTTCGGGCTCACCGAGGCCGACCACGGCTCCAATCCCTCAGGCATGCGCACCACCGCCAAGCGCGACGGCGACGACTGGGTGCTCGACGGCACCAAGATGTGGATCACCAACGGCACCGTGGCCGACGTGGCCGTGGTGTGGGCGCAGACCGACGACGGAATCCGCGGCTTCATCGTGCCCACCGACACCCCAGGGTTCAGCGCCTCGGCCATCCACAAGAAAATGTCGCTGCGCGCGTCGGTCACGGCCGAGCTCGTGTTCGATGGCCTCCGTCTGCCCGCCGACGCCATGCTGCCGAACGTTCGCGGCCTCAAGGGCCCGCTCGGCTGCCTGTCGGAAGCGCGCTTCGGCATCATCTTCGGGGCCATGGGCGCCGCTCGCGACTGCCTCGAAACCGCCATCGACTACTCGATCTCGCGCGAGCAGTTCGACCGCCCCATCGCTGGCTTCCAGCTGACCCAGAAGAAGCTCGCCGACATGACCCTCTCGCTCGGCAACGGCATGCTGCTCGCGCTGCACCTCGGCCGGCTCAAGGACGAGCACCGCATTACTCCGCAGCAGGTTAGCGTGGGAAAGCTCAACAACGCCCGGGCCGCCCTTGATATAGCTCGCGAGTGCCGCAGCATCCTCGGCGGCAACGGCATCACCCTCGAGTACCCGATCATCCGCCACATGAACAACCTCGAGTCAGTCTTCACCTACGAGGGCACCAACGAGATCCACACGCTGGTCGTGGGCGAGACCATTACCGGCATCAGCGCCTACCGGTGACCACCGTGAGCCAGGGGCCCGTCGGCTCACTCGACGGCGTGGTCGTCGCCGACTTCACCCGGGTGCTCGCCGGGCCCTACGCCACCATGCTGCTCGGCGACCTCGGAGCGCACGTGGTCAAGGTCGAGCGGGCCGGGGTGGGTGACGACACCCGGTCGTGGGCGCCGCCGCGCGACTCCGAGGGCCGGGCCACCTACTTCGAGTCGGTAAACCGCAACAAGCGCTCGCTCAGCCTCGACCTGCGCGACCCGGCAGACCGCGAGCGCGCGTTGACCCTCGCACTCTCCGCCGACGTGGTGGTCGAGAACTTCGTGCCCGGAACCATGGAGAAGTTCGGCCTTGGCTTCGAGCAGTTGCGTGCGTTGAAT
>CALQEM020000125.1:0-9993 GCA_943329595.2 Bifidobacterium breve | reverse complement strand
CTCGGGCGCATCACACCCCGCGGGAGACTGCAGATCACCGGGCGCAAGAAGGACATGATCCGCACCGGCGGCGAGAACGTGTACCCGGCCGAGCTCGAGATGGTGCTGAGCGACCACCCGGCCGTGTTCGACATCGCCATCATCGGCGTTCCCGACCGACGCTTCGAGGAGGCCGTGTGCGCAGTGGTCACGGTGCGCGAGGGGCACGAGCTCAGCGAGGACGACTTCCGCGCCTACGCTCGCTCACGGCTCGCCGGGTTCAAGGTGCCCAAATACGTGCGCGTCGTGGAGTCGTTGCCACGCACGGCGTCGGGCAAGGTACAGAAGTACGTGCTACGCGACACGTTCCAGTCGGCCGAGGAGACGGCTAGCGACAGGTGAGGTTGAGCAGACTCGTTCAGTGTGCGCGCTCGCGGAAGAAGAGCAGCTCAGGCCGCCCCTCGCGCAGAGCCAGCGCCAGGTCGGGGTCGCGGGGGCGCACCTCGCGGGGTCGGAGTTGGTAGCCGGCGAACCCGGTGGCCTGCATCGGCATCACCAGGAACAGCCGATCGGCCGTGACCGCGTCGGTGCCCGAGTGCATGCCCCGCGAGTCGCTCACGAAGGTGGTACCGGCCGGGCCGGTCATGGTGCGCAGATCCGAGCGCGAGTAGCTCGCCCAGAGCTCAGCGTCGGTCATGCCGAGATCGGCGGCCCGAAGGGCCTTCGACCTCAGCCCACCCGCTCGGTGGCTGCCCGCGATGTACGACATTGGCGCGGCCCCCTCGTCGACGTCGGTGAGGTAGAGGTGAACCCGCAGGCCGGCGAGACCGTCGTAGTCCCAATGGAACTGTCGGGCGCCGCGCACCCTCTCGTCATCGGTGACCTGAGCTCCCGCGCACGACCAGTAGAGAATGGGCGGGTGCAGCAACGGGGTGGCCCGGAAGCGGGCAGCTGCGAGGGCCCGAATCGCCGCGTTCGCCACGATGGACTGGATGTCGGGCTGGTCGAGCACGAACCGCTCAACGAGCCCCACCGACGCCGTGGAGCCGTCGCGGTCGGCGAAGGTGCCGCGCCGCGACTCGCCGCTGGTCGACCGGAGCACGGCGGGGGCCGTCGAGGCGAAGGCAACCACGCGCGCTACGGCCTCGTCGTCGAGAATCGGGGGCGCGTGGCTCACCCCGTCGACCTCAATGCCGGCAAGCACCGAGCGCCAGGCGGGGTCGAGGTCGCCTGCACCCGGGGAGACTCCTCCTCGCTCGTAGGCGGCGCGGATAGCCGACAGCGCGAGGCGACTCGACGCCCCGCCGGTGTGTCGGTGCAGCACCCGAGCGGCGAGGTAGGTGTCTTCGCTCGTGGTGCGACCCGGTCGCCACGTGACGACGTCGGTCGCGACGCGTCTACCCGCGATGAGTGATCGGCGCATACTCAGCATGGGCAGACTCTAGGCGAAGAAACGAGGGGAAGCCCGCACTCAGAGCGCTATATTCGGCTCATGACTGACGACACGAACAATTGGCAGGCCCCCGAGGTCACCCCTCTCACCGAGGCCGAAGGCGCCTCCGAGAATTCCCAGGCGCGTATTCGGAACACCGGCAGTCCGGTCTAAGTCTCGGGCGCACCTCACCTCGGTCAGCTTTCTCGGCCCTAGCGAACTGCGACGTCACCACCTACCATTCCAGAATGGCTGATGACACGAACAATTGGCAGGCCCCCGAGGTCACCCCTCTCACCGAGGCCGAAGGCGCCTCCGCGAGCCCCGAGGCGCGCATTCGGAACGGCCGGGTAGCCAGCTCGGCCTGACCGTCGGGCGCACCCCGCCGCGGATAGTTCCTCGGCCCTAGCGAACTGCGACCTCACAAACTACCATTCCAGAATGACTGATAACACGAACGAGTGGCAGGCACCCGAGGTCACCCCCCTCACCGAGTCCGAAGGCGCCTCCGCGAATTCCCAGGCACGAATTCGGAACGGTGGATCGGCCTGATCGTTGGGCGCACCTCACCTCGGTCAGTTCACGTCGCACCCCTTGCGATCTAAGACAACCAGTCTTGGGATGCCAACGTGACTGATGACACCAACATCTGGCAGGCCCCCGAGGTCACCCCTTTCACCGAGGCCGAAGGCGCCTCCGCGGACCCGCAGGCGCGCATTCGAAACGGCGTGCCACTAAGCGGTTTCTAATCCGCGACGCAGAGTCCCTCGGCCCTAGCCATCTGCCACGTCACGAACTAGCCTTTCCCCATGGGCGATGACACGAACAACTGGCAGGCCCCCGAGGTCACCCCTCTCACCGAGGCCGACGGCTCCCCCTCGAACCCCGAGGCGCGCATTCGGAACGGTGTTGTAGCTAGTGTTTCCTGACCGTCGGGGCACATCGCCTCGCGTCGGATCGCTCCTCGGACCTAGCGGACTACGACCCTAGGCCTTAGGGTTTCGCCATGGCTGATGACACGAATAACTGGCAGGCCCCCGAGGTCACCCCTCTCACCGAGGCCGAAGGCGCCTCCGAGCACCCCGAGGCGCGAATCCGAAACGGGTCCTAACATCGACTTTCCCGCCCTTGAGTGGGGAGTCGAGATGGTGGTGGGGCCCACCCCCTCCTCCTTGGCCAACCCCACCCGCGACGAGGGGTTCATGCAAATGGCCCCGGGTGAGTTTCTCGCGATCATTGATGATGTGGGCCGCATGCACGTCACGGCGCAGCGGGTAACCGTCGAGCCCGCACCCGGTCATGAGCTCGCCGAGATGGGCTACCTCGTGTACGGCTGGGCACCCACGTGGATTCGTATCCTTCGCCAGGAGTTTGCGCTGCACGCGTCGGCGGTCGTCGCAGGCGAGTGGGCCTTCGCGGTGATGGGCTTCTCCGGTGCGGGCAAGTCGACCACCGCCACCGCGCTCACCCGACGGGGCTACCACCTACTGATCGACGACGTCCTCCCCGTGGACCTTGTCGATGACGTGCCGCACGTGCACGGATGGATCCGGCCGGTGCACCTCACCGACGAGGCAGCCGCACACTTCGACATCAGGGGCGAGGCCCGCGTGGGCGTATCGCCCCTGGGCAAGCTGGCGGCCGAGTTGCCGTCGGTGGGCGGATCCTGGCCGCTGCGCGCTGCGATTGAGTTGTGGCCCGACGCCAACGCCACCAAAGTGTCGACGCAGCGCCTCGTGGGCGGAGGGAAGATGCAGGCCATCCTCAACAATGCCAACGGTAGCGGCCTCGCCTCGGCCGACGGGAGGGCACCGTCGCTGTTCGAGTGGTCGACCCGACTCGCCCAACGCATCGACGTATATCGAGTGACGCGACCCGCAACGGGATGGCACCTCGATACTGTGGTCGAGCAGGTCATCGGTGTCATCGGCACCATCGACGATTGAGGAGAGCAACGTGTCAGAAACCACCTACCAACGCGCAGCAGGCGCTCTTGATGCAATCGTCGACGGCGAGGTCGTTCTCCTGTCTCCCGCCGACATGAGCTATCACTCACTAGACCGAGTAGGTGCCCGCGTGTGGGCCCAGGTGGCGCAACCGGCGACCATCGACGAAATCGTGGCCGCGCTGCGAAGCGAGTACGTGGTCGACGAGGACCGGTGTCGCGCCGACCTGCAGCCGTTCCTCGACCGCATGGTGGCGATCGGAATTTTCGAGGCAGGCTAACGGTCGTGCTCTCTACCCGGCAGTCTGCGCCGGCGACGTGCCGCAGCGCTCGGTGTTAGCGGCGAGCGGGACTACTGACCCCATTGCGAAGCCGAGCTTCAGCCTGCTCTGACGCGCCCTCGGCCTCGGTCAGCGGGGTAACCTCGGGCGCCTGCCATGTGTTCTCGTCATCAGCCATGGGGTGAAGATACCTGCCACGAGGAAATTTGAGAAGCACGTCGACCCAGTAATTCACGCGAAATTCCGGCCTGAGCGATTGAGTGCGAGGCGCGCCACTAGCCGACCGGGGTCGCCAACACCGGAAGGTCGTCGTCGCGCTGACCCGTGCGCTCGGCGGCCACACCCGCCAGCACCACGCAGCCCACGCCGACGAGCTGTGCTGCTATCGGAATCTGGTGCAGCGCCACGACCCCGATGCCCAGCGCGATTGCTGGCTCGAGCGCCATGAGGGTTCCGAAGGCCGCCTTGGTGAGCCGGCGGAGCGCGTACAGCTCGAAGGTCCACGGAATGAGTGGCAGGAGGATCGCGGCGCCCAGCGCGACCAGCAGAACCTGCGGCGTCAGGTGTCCCCACGCTTGCGGCAGCCCGACAGCCGCCGTCACCACCGCGGCGACGGGCAGCGAAATCGCCAGCCCATCGACTCCCGCGAATCGGTCGCCCACGTGCTGGGTGATCACGATGTAGAGGCCCCACCCCACACCTGCGAGCGCGGCGAAGGCGATTCCGGCGAGGTTAGGCGTTCCGCGCCACGGTTCGGTGAGCAGCACGACGCCCACCAGGGCGAGTGCCGGCCACGCGAGGGCACGACGGCCTCGGCTGTGAATAGCCGCCACGGTGAGCGGTCCAAGGAACTCGATGGACACCACCGTGCCCAGCGGAAGCAGGTCGATGGCGGCTAGGAATGAGAGGGTCATGCCGCCCGACACGAGGCCAAGCAGCACGGGGGCACGCAGCTCGCGCCACGACCACGTCCAGTAGCGGGGCCGCGCGATGAACACGAACCCGATGGCCCCGAGTGTGACGCGCAGCCACGCGGTGCCGGCGACACCCACGTCGCCGAAGAGGCCGATGGAAATCGCTGCTCCGAGCTGCGTCGACACCATCGCTACGACGGCCAGCGACCACGCAGGAGTTCTGTCGATCGGAGTCGAGGCCATAGTGCCCAACACTGCACTACCGGGTGCATCAGGGAGGCGGCGATGTCGATAGTTGTTCTAGTGGACCAGGTCCTCACTGCAGGTGGTCACGTGGTGCTGCGTGGTCAGGAGAAACTGGCCGTCCAAATCTCTGTGAAGTCACCGATGTGATGTCTGTCGTGCTCCCAGTCCACGTCGTCATGAGCCAGGTTCACCTTCCAATTCGGACACGCGAACATTGCCGCGACGTTGTCGGGTGTCCATTCGCCTTCAATGAGGACTATGACGTGCAAGGGGTCGTCGCTGCTCTGAAATGCTCGGATTGTGCGGGGATAAAGACAGAGACTTCCTGGCGCGCAGAGAGCCCTGTGCTCGAGTTCGTGACTTTCCCACTCAGACATCACCCGGCCAGCGTCTGACACTGACAGGGTCACAAGACGCGTTTGCATAACGGAGGACCTTTCATCTGGCGATCTATCCATCAGACCGCGCTACGTAAGCCGTGAACAACGGAAATAATTGCACAACAGACACACGCATGCGACCGGACATCGACAGCCGTGCCTGAAGACGAATGTCGATGATGTTCTACCGACGTTCGCCCGTCAAGTACTGAACTTTGTCGTGGCCACCGTCTTGGCACTCATCGTTACTCCTTGCCCACATCGGCCGCGGGGGTACTCGATTCCTGACCGCCCCTAGTCGACGGCCACGTTTCCGGCAAGCGTCCATCCCACGAGCGCATTGGCGTGGCCGTGGCCTATCTGATGCTCAGACTTGAGGTAGTCGACGATGGCCATGTGCCGGTCGAGGCCACATCCGCTGATGACCCCCTGCCAGTGAGAGATTGAACGTCCGTACTTCTTTTCGATCGACGAGAAGTATGACGGGGGCCCGACCTTCGGCCAGGGCGGCGAGTACTCGACCAACTCGATCACTCCACTTCGTAGACGGCACAAAAGCGTACATGGCGGCATCGTTGACGCAGGACCATGATCTCGGGCCCGAGGGAGTGCAACAGCTCGGCAAGGGTGGGCAGCGCGGAAGCCTCGGCTCAAGGGTGCGCTTGGCTGCCTGCTTGTCTCACCATGCGCCCCACCTCTATCGGTGGTGCGTGATTTTCCGAACTGCGACGACGGCACCGCCCACCAGCAAACCCCCCAACGCGCCCAGCACCCCGGCCGGAATTCCCACCTCGACTACTGCGAACCACGCAGTGGCTGGATAGGCAATGAGCCCGAGCACCAGTCCGACGAGCCCACCTACTACGAGCGCCGATGTCGAGCACACGACCGCAAACCTTGCAACGAGCGGCATCGCAGCCAACTGAGACCGAAGGGTGCTCATGGGCGCAGACTTGATGCGACGGATGTTGCGACACCGACGTCATTTCTCAGCGCACGATGCCCGCACTGGACGTCAATCGGCGTCACGACGTGCCGCGCAACTTCACATCGTGGATGTGGAGGAAGGCTTCCGGCCAGCCGCGCGCGGGCGTAGTGCCTGATCCACGAGTAATGCGCTTCCAGTGAAAGGTGCCGCCCCAGTTGTCCTCGGATACGTAGATCGTGGTGCCGACCACCTTCTCGACATACATGACGTGGCCATGCGGGTAGCGCTTGTTCGAGTACCAAGCGACCGAGCCCACCGCCGGCGTGTGGTCGACACGCACTCCATGCCTGATGGCACGAAGGGTCTTCGCTCCCCGCTTCCAGAATTCGGCGTTTCCGTTGTTGACCCACGGCCGGATCGCCGGCCCACCATTTCGTTGAATCCGGTAGGCCACGTAGTTGGTGCAGTTGTGCCCCGGACCCATCGACCAATAGCTCATATCTCGATGCCACCTGTAGCCCGCATCGGGGTGGTGTTCACCGCGGCAGCCGCCGTAGCCGCTGCAGAGGTAGGTGACCTGGGCTTGGGCCGGGGTGGCCAGCAGGCCGGCAGACACGCCTGCGCCCATCGCCACCACGAGCGGAACGAGCAGCGCTCGCGGCCTCAGTCGTGCACCACCAACCGTGAGCCGTGATCGCATCTGACCTCATCGGCTGCCGGGAGTGGTGTGAGAAGAAATTAGCACCCCTCAGGGCGGAAGTCGGGCATCACTGCGTCAACGCGGCGTTCACGCTCCCCCACCACCGGCCCGCACCCTTCCCGCTATTCCATGCGAAAGCGTCACAAGGACACGGCGTGAGTGACGCTTTCGTATGGACGAGCGGGGAAGGGAATGCTGCACCGTGCGCCGCCACTGACGCTGACCATCAGGTCAATGACGGCGTCCGGCGCCGCTCACGCGTTATCGGTGCTGAGCTTCTTCCGATAGGCGATCAGGCAGGCAAGGGCCCCCAGCAGCGCGGAAATGCCCCGACACACCTGCCACCAGTAGTCGTCCTTGGAAAGCGTCGCGCTGAGCGCATCGAGGAGTGGACCGGCGGCATAGAAGATCGCAGCAAGGATCACAGCGCCCACTGCTACCACACCGAGCCGGGGAACGAGGTGCTCGAAGTGGCTGATCACCCCGATGACCACGAGAATAGCTCCGAGGCTCATCAGCGCGGCCCAGTCGATTCCGGGATTGCTCAACACCCCGATTTTGCCCACACCGTAGAGGACCATGCCGATCGCCACGGCGATCAGGGATAGGAATGTGGCATGCACGGTGACCTGCGCCCGCCACGGAGTGCCCGCGGCGTACTCGTCGAGCATGGCCTTCATCTGCCGCTCCTTGTGCACCGCGATCGCTGCCGCAGCCACACCGAACAGTAGGTAGGTCGCGGTTACCAAAACACTCCGCAGAGCCGAGGACGTGTCGAAGATCCGGAGCACGTTTGAAACTCCATCAGAAATTGCGCCAACGATGATCAGCACCACGGCGATGCGTCCAATGCGGAAGCTGAGATGATCAAAATGCAGCACCAGCGCAATCAGAACCACGACCGTGCCCACCCCAGTTAACGCATGACCCTGCTCCTTACCAAATAGGCGCCCCACGCCCAATATGGCGAGTCCAATGGCAGCGATAAGTAGCACCCTCGCTGACGCGTGAATGAGCTCAGACTCGAAACGTCGTTCTTGTTCGGTTGATTCGGCCACGGCCACAATTGGTCTCCCTCTGGTGAAGTGCATGTATGCGAGCCCACAGCAAAGGAGCACCGCATCGTGCTTCGACGCTAGTCAACTTGCGATCCCCCCAACACCGTGGTAGCACGGTGGCGGCGCGTGAAGAGACCTCAGATGTTCAGCGCCGCAATGATTCGATCGACCGAGTCCGCGGTGCTCTCCTCATCGGTGTGCACCGTCACGTCATAGACCAAGGGATGGTCGTGACACAGCTCGTCACTTCGTCGCGCCAGCCCCAGCGGCCGGCCCTCGACGTTGCCATCGTTCCTCGCGGACTCCCTACGTTCGAGCTCGGCTAGGGAGCAGAAGACCCCCACGCTGAACACGCGGGCGCGACTCTCCTCGAGAGCCTCCATGAGGTCGTCGTACCACGCAGCGTCTTGAATGAAGTGGTCGATGATCAGATGCGTGCCCAGGTGCAGATGCGCGTTCCAGCTGCGGTGTAGGCCCTTGAGTAGTCGTTCGCCGTGGGGGTTGAGAACCAGTCGCAGCCGGGGGCTGCCACCGTGCTTGCCCTCGGCTTCACTGTCGTCGACGTATTCCCAGCTTGCGCGCCCGTCGAAAGGCACGCGCGATGACAGGTCGCTGAGGTCTAGGCCCTGCAGCTTCACAAAGCTGATCGGAAACAGCTTGTGCGGGATGAGTCCCACCACGTCGTCGAAGGCCACGCGCGCAGAGGCCAACTCGGGATCACCGTCGGCCAAGTCGATCAGCCGATTCTGCAGGGCCCGGCACAGCGTTGACTTGCCCGATGAACTCGGGCCGTTGACCAGAATCGCAAGCGGTAGCGTGCTCTGAGTTTCACTCGAAGCAGTGGTCATTCCACTCTCCCCTGCATCTCAGTCGGAGGCCGTGAGCCCCGCAGGAGGTGTCCCTCGCTACGAGCGGGTACGGCGTCACAGTAGCGGACCTCGCCTGAAGGTGACTCGATAACGACCGGTGCCCAGCATCGCTCAGGCGAGATCGCTGCTGCGCTTCTTCTGCAGCGCGATGATGCAGGCGAGGGATCCCAGCAGGGCGGAGATCCCCAGACACAACTCCCACCACGGGTGGTCATTCAAGTCGGCTGTCGAACTGAATAGATCGCGAAGTGGGTTGGCGGCAAACACGAGTACCGCGAGGATTACCGCGCCCACCACCACGACGCCAAGTCGGGGGACGAGGTGCTCGATGTGGCTGATGACCCCGATGGCGACGAGGAGCGCTCCGATAGTCATGAGGATGAGCGCCGCACGAATGCCATCGGTAGTCAGACCAATGAGGCCAATCCCGTACAGAACCATCCCGCATGCAACGGTGATGAGTGCCAGAAATGAGGCATGCACCGTGACGCGTGTCTGCCACGGTGCGCCGGCAGCGTAGTCGTCGAGCATGGCCTTCATTTGGCGCTCCTTGTGCACAGCAACCGCGCCCGCCGCCACGCCACCAAGAATGTAGGCAGAGCCATGCAGCCACAGCTCCCGAGAATCCACCTCACCAACAATCCGCAGCAGGGCCCCGGCGCCCTCAGCAATCGCAGCCAGGATGACCAACACCACCGCGCTGCGTCCGATGCGGAAGCTGAGGTGATCAAAGTGCAGCACGAGCGCAATCAGAATGACGAACATCCCGATCGACGCCACCACATTTCCTGCCTGCAAACTAATCAGGCGACCCACGCCGTACACCGCAAGTCCAATGGCAGCGAGGAGCAGCACTCTGGGCGAAGCATGGATGCGCTCCGACTCGAAACGCCGTTCTAGTTCGCTCGACTCGACTACGGCCATCGCTGGTCTCCATCAGTTGCATCGTCTGAATGTGGGACCACCGGTCGGGTTCCACGCCCATCAATGTAGGCCCTCCCGGTCCCCCCAACGCTGTGCCACCACGGCAGATCTCAGTGGGTTACACGTCGTCGGGCTGGAGCGGAAGGTTGCGATCGCCGAATCGGAGCAGTCCCTGCGCAAGTGCTGCACCCAGCAGAATGACCACGCCACCCAGTGGCTCGTTCCACGACAGAGTCTCGCCGAGGAACACCGTTCCGATCAGCACCGCAACCAGCGGTGCCAGGTAGAGCGCGGTGCTCGCCGTGGTGGCATCGGCGCGGCCGATCACGCGGAGGTT
>CALQEM020000124.1:0-10067 GCA_943329595.2 Bifidobacterium breve | reverse complement strand
GCTCGCGGTGGTGGTGGGATGGCGACATGACCTCGCCGAACAGTGCCGAAAGCCGCCCCCCACGACCGCCCGCACGCAAGCCCGGGCTCGTGATCGCCGGAGCCCTGATGCTGCTTGTCGGTGGAGTCTGGTTCATGCAGGGACTCGGCTCGCTCGCGGGCAGCCCGATGACCGGCGTGATCTTCTGGTCGTGGGCCGGAGGGGCGCTCGCGCTCGTGGGCCTGGTGTTCCTGGTGCGCGGACTCCGCTCAGGCCGAGCGTAAGCCTCGCTCACACTCACGCAGGGTGGCACAATGGCAACCCACAGTTGCCGGCCCTCCGCCGGCGCAGGAGGGCAACCATGACCGCCATAGTGAGCGAGGCCCGCGAAGCCTCGACGCACCGGCGCGGGCTGGTGGTGTCGGTGGTTGCGGCGATGGCGGTGGTGGCCGCGCTCGCACTCGGAGTTCAGCTCGTCCCCGCAGGCTCCTCCACCACGTGGCTCGCCATCGTCGCAGTGGCCCTTCTCGTCGCGCTGGCTGCGGTAGCGCTCGTGCGACAGGGGCGGGTCGAGGCAGGCGCCGTCGTCCTGCTGACCGGCCTCGCCGTGAGCCTGGCCCTTGGGCCGATCATCGACGGAGACCTCGCCACCACGCCGTTCTGGCTCGGTCCGCTCTGCGCCATCGGACTCATCGTGCTTCCGAGGGGCCCACGAACGCCATGGATTCTTGCCGGTGTCTCAGCGCTGGTGCTGGTCGTGCTGGCGCTTATCGCGGGTCCGTCGACATTCAGATCCCCCAGCTATCTCGACCTGATAGTTGGTGGGGCCCTCGTATCACTCACCACGGTGGTTGTCGCCTCGTACGGAGTGTGGGAGCACCATCGCGCGTTGAAAGCCAGCGACACGCTCGTATCGGCCGCCGACGAACTCTTGCGAGATCTCGAAAGCACGCGCAGGGAGCTTGAGCGGCGAGTTGCCGAGCGCGAGGTCGCGCTGGCATCGGTGTTGAGTGAGCAGGAAGAACTGATCGTTACCCTCTCCGATCTCGCGGTGCGCGACCCCCGCACGCAGCTATTCAATGCTCGGCACCACAAGGAACAGTGGGGCATGGTGGTCGACGAGTCGAGGGCGACGGGCCTTCCGGTGTCAGTCATTGCTCTGGATCTCGACCATTTCGGTCAGATCAACAAGAACTACTCGCATCAGGACGGTGACCGCGTGCTGGAGGAGTTTGCTGCTCTGGTGCGCCGCCTCATCCGGCCGGGCGACATTCCGTATCGGCTCGGTCAGGGTGAAGAGTTTGTTGTCGTGCTCCCGCACACCAGGGCCGACGAGGCTGCGCAGGTGGCGGAACGAATTCGTGTCGCGTGCCGCAAATCCACCTGGAACGCCGTGCCCCAGGAGCGCCTCACCGTGAGTGCCGGAGTGGCTGAGCGGTGGCCCGACAGTGACGACCGTTGGCGCGACGTTCTCGAGCGGGCCGACGAGGCGCTGCGGGGTGCGAAGACGGCGGGACGCGATCAGGTACGCGTCTCAGACAGCGGGGGGGCCACATCGTGATGGGGGGTCGGGCATGACAACCGTTCGCGAGACGACTCCTAGCGAGCTCCGGACCCTAGACCACATTCGGCGGGCGCGCCTCCGCAATACGGTCATCGTGCTTGCCGCCGCGGGAGCGGTGCTTGCGGGGCTCGGCCTGCTGCTCGATTCGGGGTCCCACGCCGTTGCGCTTGCGGCGCTGGCGGGAGGCGGGGTTCTTGTCGGGCTGAGGGTACTGAACTCGCGGCTACCCGAGTGGGTCACCATCACGCTGCTGTTCCTCGTGATCGCGGTGATGCTGCTGTCGGGGCCGGTGAGCACCGGCAACGCCGCTGGAAGCGCCTTCTTCGTCGGTGTGCTGGTGCTGGTGGCCGTCGCTAGTGGGCCGAGTCGGATGGCGTGGTGGGCGGTGGGGGCCGCGGCCATTACCCTCGCCATCATTTGGGCGGTCACCAACCAGGCGCAGAGCAGTCCCGAGGCGGGTGGCGGCCTCACGTGGGGCGTGGTGCTGCTGGAATCGGCCTTCGTCGCGGGCGCCACTCTCATCGACCTCACGATTCTGCTGCGCCTCGCCGACGACGCTGCAACCGACCGCGATCAACAGCGTCGCCTCGTTCATCAGCTCACCACCGCCGTGGCTGCGGAGAATGCTCAGCTTGAGACGATTGTGGCCGATCGCACGGCGCATCTCGCCACCGCCGTGCGCGATCGCGACCTGCTGACCGCCGACCTTCGCGAGGCGAGCAGTGTCGACCCGGGGTCGGGCCTTCCGAATCTCAGGCGCTGGGAGGCGCAACTGCCCGTGCTCCTCGCTCAGGCTCGTGAGGTGTCGGCGCTCGTGTGCGTGGCGGTGCTCGACCTCGACTCCTTCTCCGAGGTCAACAATCGCCTAGGCCATCTTGTAGGCGATGAGGTCATTCGGCGCATCGCGTACCGGCTACGTCACAACTCCTCGTCCGACAGTCTGGTGAGTCGTATCGGCGGCGAGGAATTCGGCATCGCTGTGATGGGAATCGACCAGGCCACCGCGGTGCAGCGACTGCAACTGCTGCAGGCCGCGGTGGCCTCCGAGGAGTGGGAAGCCATCGATGTGGGCCTGAGCCCCACCTTCAGCGTGGGCATCGTCGAGGTGTCGCCCGACGCGGTGGGCGACGTGTCGAGCGTGGCGCGAGAGGCCGTGCACCACGCGGACCTCGCGATGCAGCGTGCCAAGCGCGAGGGGCGAAACCGAATCGTGGTCGCGAGCGCGCTGTAGCCCCCTCTAACCCACGCGCCGCTACAAAACCTCGTGCACCGTGTAGCGGGGGCCATCCTTGAGGCGGTCGCCGAAGCCGACGCACACGATGGAGTTGAGCCAGGCATACTGCGGGGCCCCCGTCTCGAAGAAAGGCACGATGCGGAAGTAGTACTCGGCCGGGTCGATGTACTCGCCGGCCGCCATGCGTGCCATGACCTCAGGCGGGCCGGTGCGCACGCCTCGGTAGGTCATCAGAATCTGGGCGCCATCGTCGGTCTCGAGGGTGAGGCGAACGTCAAGCACCAGCACGCCGTCGGACCGCGTCAGCGCCCAGTCGTGCCCTCCCTCCGGAAGGATGTGACCGTTGAGCCGCTCCCCCGTGAAGGTGCCCCCCAGCACCGGAACGATCTTGCGCTGGCCGTACGGGGTGTCAGCCACCATGTGCGGCTTCGCGAGGATGGCGTCTAACACCAGCAGCGGACGACTCTCAATAGCCATGGCCGATCCTCAGAGCAGTTCGAGAATCGTGGCGTTGGCCATGCCGCCGCCCTCGCACATCGACTGAAGGCCATAGCGGATCTTGTTGCGCTTCATGTGATGCACCATGGTGGTCATGAGCCGGGCGCCGGAGCCACCGAGGGGATGACCGAGTGCGATCGCACCACCGTTGGGGTTGGTGAGCGCGCGGTCGGCGCCCGTTTCGGCGTACCAAGCGCCGACCACCGAGGCGAATGCCTCGTTGATTTCAAAGGTGCCGATGTCCGACATCGACAGGCCGCTGCGTGCGATGGCCTTGTGGGTGGCCGGACTGGGACCGGTCAGCATGATCACAGGATCGACCCCAGCGAGCGCGACCGTGTGAAAGCGTGCGATCGGGGTCAGGCCGAGTGACGCCGCCTTCTCGGAGGTCATGATGAGCAGCGCCGCGGCACCGTCGGAGATCTGCGAGGCGTTGCCCGCGGTGACCACGCCACCCTCCTGGAAGGGTGTCTTCAGGCCGGCCAGAGTCTCGAGGGTGGTGCCTCCGCGAATGCCCTGGTCGGTGGTCACCAGCCCCGCCGCTGTCGTGATCGGAATGATCTCGTCGGCGAAGAGGCCGGCCTCGGTCGCCGCTGCCGCTCGCTGCTGCGATTCCACGGCGATGGTGTCGAGTTGCTCACGGCTGAGGTTCCACTTCTCGGCGATCATTTCGGCGCTGATGCCCTGGTTGACCAGCTTGCCGTCGTAGCGGTCGAGCATCATGGGGCCGAAGGGCCCGTCGCCACCGACGAGGTTTGAAAACATGGGCACGCGCGACATCGACTCCACGCCACCGGCGATGGCGACGTCGTAGTGCCCGGCGATGACCCCGGCCGCCGCGAAGTGCGCGGCCTGCTGACTCGACCCGCACTGGCGGTCGATCGATACGCCGGTGACCTCTTCGGGGAAACCGGCGGCCAGGGCGGCATTGCGCCCCACGTTGAAGGCCTGCTCGCCCACCTGCGACACACATCCCCACAGCACGTCATCGACCACGGCGGGATCGATTCCGGTGCGCGCAACCAGACCATGCAGCACCAGTGCCGACAGGTCGATCGGGTGGATGCCACTGAGGGCGCCCTTCTCAGGCTTTCCGACTCCGACTGGCGAGCGGACGGCACCGACGATGACGGCGTCACGACTGGTCATGGTTCCTCCTAGGTGGGTGGTGATTCATTCGGTCGATCGGTCGATTCTGATCAGGGCCTTGCCGAGGTTCTTGCCGTTGAGAAGCCTTTCGATGGCCTCCGGAGCGCTTGCGACTCCGATGGTGACGTCCTCACGGAGGACGAGTTGGCCCGCGCTACTCCAATTGTGGAGCCGCGTCAGAAGGGCGCGCACGTCGCCCTCGTAGTGGCTTTGTAGGAAGCCCTGGATGCTCAACTGGCGGTCGAGGATCTTTCGCTCCCAACGCGGCCCAGTTCCGGGTCGCGTGCTGTCGATGGAGATCGTTCCGCAGATGGTGATGCGTCCGTGCTCGTTCATCAGAGGCACCACCGCGTCGAGGGTCTGGCCACCCACATTGTCGAAGAACACGTCGATTCCGTCGGGGGCGGCGAGCGCGATGTCGGCAGCGAGGTCTGTCGAGGCCCGATAGTCGATTGCTGCGTCAAAGCCGTAGACGTCGAGGCACAGGGCGACCTTCTCAGGGCCGCCAGCAACACCGATCGTGCGGCAGCCGAGGAGTTTCGCTATCTGCCCTGCCTGCGATCCGACGGCCCCGGCGGCCGACGACACGAGCACGGTGTCGCCGGGCTTCACGCGCGCAATCTCGGTGAGACCGATCAGGGCACTCAGTCCGATGTGACCCACCGATCCGAGCGTGACCGACAACGGTGTCGGAGCCGGGTCGGGCCTCATGCGCACGTCTGAACCGTCAGAGACGTGCCATTCCTGCACGCCGAAGGGTCCCACCACGCAGTCGCCGATCGCGTAGTCGGGATGAGCTGACTCGGTGACGAAGCCCACGGCGTAGGCACGCATGACCGAGCCGAGCGAGGCGGCGACTCCGCGCCCGGGCGTGGCAGACGACCACGTGCGCATCGCGGGGTCAAGGGAGAGCCACTCGATGCGAATGAGAAAGGTGCCGGGCGAGGGGGCAGGCACCGCCGAGGCATCGACTTCGAAGACGCCCTCGGTTGACCGACCGTCTAGGTGCGTGCGAAGCAGCAGCCGATGGTTGGTCGGAGGTGTCTCGAGCGTAGTCATTGCTGGCTCAGATCGAGATGCCACCGTCGACGGGCAGCACGACTCCTGTGATGTAGCCGGCCTCCTCGGACGCCAAAAATCCCACTGCGTCGCAGATCTCGGAGGGATGGGCAAAGCGGGCGAGAGGAATCTGCGCAGCGAGCTCGGCGAGCTTGTCCTGGGGGATGGTGGCCACCATGCGCGTCTCGGCATTGGGCGAGATGGCGTTCACCGTGATGCCGAAGCGAGCGAGTTCCTTGGCAGCGGTCTTAGTGAAGCCGATGATGCCGGCCTTCGCGGTGGCGTAGTTAGCCTGACCGGTATTGCCGCGCAGCCCGGTGTACGACGTGACATTGATGATGCGGCCGTACCCCTTCTCACGAAAGTGCGGAACGCACGCGCGGGTGAACTTGAACGTGCCGCCCGCGTGAACGCGCAGCACGGCCTCCCAGTCGTCGTCGCTCATCTTCCACAGCACCCCGTCGCGCAGGATGCCAGCGTTGTTGATGAGAATGTCAACCTGTCCGAACGCCTCGACCACCGCGGCGACCACACGAGTGACATCGGCGGTGTCTCCGACGTCGGCCTGCAGGCACAGGGCGCCCGTAGGGCCGGCCTCGGCCTCGAGCACGTCAGCGTCGAAGTCGACCGCCACCGTGTTGGCCCCGGCGGCGGCGAAGAACCGCGTGAGCTCGAGTCCGATTCCGCGCGCGGCGCCGGTGATGATCACGGTGCGCCCGGCAAACGAGTAGGTCAGGTTTCCCACAAAACTCTCCTCAGGTTGGTCGAAGAACCGGGCTCAGTGTGTGCTCGCTCACACCCGGACGAAGGTCTGTGTGCAGAGCCCGTTCAGGGACTAAACTAACACCCGTTAGTTAGCGGGACCATCAGAGCCCGGATCTGATCGTCTCACCACCACATGAGCCGGCCGTCGGAACCAGAGGAGAGCGTCGTGGAGTTCGCATTCAGCCAGAAGGTCATCGACCTGCAGCAGCAGGTGACCGAGTTTCTCGAGAACGACATCATTCCTGCAGAGCCGGTCTACAAGGCTCAGTACAAGGAGATCGCCGAGTGGGAAACCCCTCCGATCATCGAGGAGCTGAAGGCCAAGGCGCGCGAGCGTGGACTCTGGAACCTCTTCCTCCCGAGCGCGGGCGGGGCAGGGCTCACCAACATGGAGTACTCGCCCCTGGCTGAAATCTCCGGGCGCAGCCCGTGGATTCTGCCCGAGGCAATGAACTGCTCAGCGCCCGACACCGGCAATATGGAGGTGCTCGCGCACTTCGCCACCCCCGACGTGAGAGAGAGGTGGCTCACGCCGCTTCTCGCCGGCGAGATTCGCTCGGTGTACTCCATGACCGAGCCGGCCGTGGCCAGCTCCGACGCCAACAACATCGCCACCGAGATCACCGAGGAGGGCGACGGATTCCGCATCCGCGGCCGCAAGTGGTGGTCCAGCGGTGCCATGAGCCCGCGCTGCAAGATCGCCATTGTGATGGGCTGTTCGGCGCCCGACGGTGAGCGGCACCAGCGCCACACCATGGTCGCGGTTCCGCTCGATACGCCCGGAATCACCATTGAGCGTTCCACAAGCGTCTTCGGATACAGCGACAGCGGCCACGGCGGCCACGCGGTGATTTCGTACGACTGCTGGGTTCCGCGCGACCACCTGCTGGGCGAGTTGCACCGCGGATTCGCCATCGGGCAGGCGCGCCTGGGCCCCGGACGCATCCACCACGCCATGCGCCTCATCGGCATGGCCGAGCGCGCCTTCGACATCATGTGCGAGCGCGCCCTGTCGCGCGTGGCGTTCGGTAAGCCCGTGTCCGATCAGGGCGTGGTGCAAGACTGGATCGCCGAGTCGCGCATCCGAATCGAGCAGACGCGCCTCCTCGTGCTCAAGACCGCCTGGCTGATGGACACCGTGGGCAACCGCGGTGCCGCGATCGAGATCTCTGCCATCAAGGTGGCCGCTCCTGCCATGGCTACGTGGGTCATCGACCGCGCGATTCAGACCTGTGGTGGTGGTGGCGTGAGCCAGGACTTCCCGCTCGCCGAGCTCTACGCCCAGGCGCGCATGCTGCAGCTCGCCGACGGTCCCGACGAGGTGCACAAGATGACCATCGCGCGTCGCGAGTTGCGTCGCTACGCCTAGGGTGTCCAGCCAGACCGTGGCCACCGCCGACGAGATCAGACAGGTGGCTCTCGCACAGTTCGCCCAGAACGGCTATGAGGCGACCAGCATGCGAGAGATCGCCGGCGGTGTGGGCATCAAGGCCGCAAGCCTGTACAACCACTTCGGCTCGAAAGAGGCGATCCTGTGGGACCTGACGTGCACTGCCCTGACGTCACTCACCCAGGCGCGCGACGAGGCGCTCGCGGAACTGCCGGCCGAGGCGTCGGCCCGCGAGCGCCTGTCGGTTTTCATCCGCACCCACGTTAAATTCCACGCGGAGAATTCGCATCAGGCGATGCTGGTCAACAGCCAGATGACGGCGCTGTCTGCTCCCCACTTCCACCAGGCCGTGGAACTGCGCGACACGTACCAGTCTGAGATGCAGATCATCCTCCGAGCGGGAAAGCGGTCGGGGGAGTTCTCGTACCCCGACCTCGACCTCACCTCGTACGCGATTTTGCAGATGGGTATTGCGGTGTCGATGTGGTACCGACCCGAGGGGCGCCTGCGAGTGGGGCAGGTGTGTGACGTGTACGCCGAACTGGCCGAGAGGCTCGTGTGCGCGCGCGAGCCGGGCTCTGACTAGATCGCGGGCCGCGGTGCTACGACGCGGCCGCGACGGCGTGCCGCACGGCGAGCAGCTGAACGGGCAGCACCGGCTTGGCGACGATGGTCGAGACGCCGGCCTCGATGGCCGCGGCCACGCCGTCGGCGGTCGAGAGCAGTGAGCCTCGGGCCACGGTGGCCCCGCGCAGCGCCGTGACGAGCTGCTCGCGCGTGGGAGCAGCAGACTCGGTTCCGACACCCAGCCCAAGGCGATCGAGGTCGAGCACCTGCGCGTCGGCCGGGGCAGACTCGACCACGGTGAGCGGTGAGCGCTCGGCCACCCAGGCGGCGAAGCGAGACAGGTGGGGGTCGTCCTCGACCCGAGTCTCCAGCAGCGGCATCTGCCCCTCGTAGACGTGCCCGCTCTCACCGTCGACGGTGAGCAGCCGGCCGGCGAGGCTCTCGGCGACACCGTCGCCCACCCCGACCACGCTGGGACGCCCCAGTGCCCGGGTCACCACTGCGGCGTGAGACGTGGAGCCACCCAGGTCTGTCACCACTGCGACGGCCGCGATCATGCCGTGGACGTCGTTGGGGCTGGTGGTGGGGCGGACGAGCACGATCGACTCGCCCTCGGCCGACCGACGCTCGGCCTCGTCAGGGTCGACGACACCGATACCTGAGGCAACGCCCGGGCACGCGGGCTCACCACTCGCGACCCGGTGCTTCTCGCTGTGCTGGGGGTCGAGCCTCGGCATCATGACGCTGCGGATCTGATCGGGGGTGACTCGGGTCAGTGCCTCGTCGATCCCGATAACCCCCTCGTCGACGAGGTCGACCGCGATGCGGACCGCGGCCTGAGGCGAGCGCTTCGCTGAGCGGGTCTGCAGCAGGAAGAGCCGGCCGCTCTCGAGGGTGAACTCGATGTCCTGCACCTCGCCGTGCTCGCGCTCGAGAGTGGTGGCCCACTCCATCAGCTCCTGGTGCACGGCCGGCATGGCGTTCTGCAGGGTGACCATGTCCTGGACAGCATGGGTGCCACCGACGACGTCGTCGCCCTGTCCCCCGGGCAGCCACTCCCCGTAGGGCGCGCGGTCGCCGCTCAGCGGGTTGCGGCTGAACAGCACCCCGGTGCCCGACTCTTCGCCAAGGTTGCCGAAGACCATCATCTGAACGGTCACCGCCGTGCCGCCAGAGTCGGCGATCCCCCAGTGCCGCCGGTACGCCTTGGCACGCGAGGAGTCCCACGAGTCGAACACGGCCGAGATGGCCCCACGCAGCTGGTCGAGAGGAGCCCGCGGAACGTCGGAGCCCGTGTCGGCGAGCACCAGGGCGCGCATGGCCTCGGCCGAGATTCCGGCGGTGTAGCCGTCGAGGTCGGCCTTGAGCACGATGTCACCGAACTGGTGCAGGAATCGCGCGTGGGTGTCGCTGGCGTAGGCGGGGTCGCCGGTGAGGGTCGCCAGCGCCTGTTCGATCTCGTCGGTGATGCCGAGGTTGAGAACCGTGTCCATCATTCCGGGCATGCTCACCGCTGCGCCCGACCGGACCGACACGAGCATGGGTGCGGCGGGGTCACCGAACTGACGGCCCGATCGCTGCTCGAGGCTGGCGACCCCCGCGAGGACGGCCTCCCACACCTCGTCGTCGAGAGTGCGGCCCGCGTCGAGGTAGGAACGACACTCGCTCACGGGAAGCACGAAAGCGGGAGGCACTCGAAGGCCGAGGCTCATCATCCGTGCGACGCTCCACGCCTTGCCACCGATCAGCTCGCGCGCGGGCAGGACGCTTCCGTCGAGGATGATGACCCGTGGCTCTGTCAACGTGACTCCCGTGCTCGTCGTGGACTCCGATGCGGCTCGTGCTCGTGGCGACTACTCCTG
>CALQEM020000123.1:0-10103 GCA_943329595.2 Bifidobacterium breve | reverse complement strand
TGCTGGTCGATGCGCTGGTGCGAGACCCGGGGGCGGTCGGCCTCGGCGACGCAGTCGGTGATGAGCACCATCGGCTGTCGGTCGACGTAGGCCATGGCCAGGCCGTTGACGGCGCTGGCGGCGCCAGGGCCTCGGGTGGCCACGCACACGCCGGGGGCTCCGGTGAGCTCGCCCATGACAGCCGCCATGATGGCGCCGGCAGTCTCGGTGTGCACCAGAACGAAGTCGAGTCCGTGGGCGATTGCTGAGCCGGCGACATCGAGGTTTGAGCCTCCGCCCGGCATTCCGAACACGTGGGTGGTTCCGGCGGCACGGCAGGCGGCCATCACCTGGTCTGCGATTGCTCGTCGGGTCTGCATCGGAGCATGGCCTCCTACTGCCGGGGGGCTAGCGCGGGTCTTCCATCGACACTATGGTGACCTTCAAGGTGGGACAAACTGGGCCCCTTCGCGGAGCTCTGACTCGAAGGGATGACTGCATGGCGATTCAGCATTCAAAGTTCCTTGATGTGGCGAACGGCACCCAAGCCAATCAGTTCACTGTGGGTAGCCGCCATGACCTGAACTCGCTCGACGATCTCGAGCCCAAGTACAAGTACCTGATCGACAGCCCATTCCACGCCAACTTTGGTGTGCTGGGCAATGACGGCCTCATCAACCTCACGCCCATGTGGTTCGACTACGAGGGCGACAAGGTCATGATGAACCTGGCCGAGCATCGCAAGAAGACCGAGTGGGTCCGCAACAACCCCAGGGTGTCGATGCTCATCGTGAACCCCAAGCAGATGTACCACTGGATCAGCCTCCGCTGCCATGTGGTGGAGGAGATTCACGAGGACTCGCCCGAGCACGGCGCGATGGTCACCGCGCACGTTGACAAGATCTGGGACAAGTACACGGGCGCCGGCGGCTCGTACGCGCTTCGCGACCCCTCGATGAACGAGCGTCGAGTTCTGTTCATCTGCGCCATCGACCGCATTGCCACGTTCGGGGAGCCTCTGCCCGACGATCCGATCTGAGGGTGGCAGTCACCGACGCCACAGTCGCGATCGCGGGCGGGTCACTCGGCGGTCTCACCGCCGGGCTCCTGCTCCGCGATCTCGGCTGTGATGTCACCATCTATGAGCGCTCGCGTCACAGCCTCGAACAGCGCGGCGCCGGCATCGGCTTCCTGCCCGACGCGTCGCGCTACCTCGTCGAGCGGGCTGGAATTTCGCTCGACGACATCAGCACCACCACCGAGGTCATCCGCTACCTGAATCGTGACGGTTCGATCGAGCACGAGCGCAAGCACCGGTACCACTTCAGTTCGTGGTTTACGGTCTACCACCACATGCTTCAGGCGTTTGGCCCCGAGCGGTACCTCACCGGGCGTGAGGCGACTGGGTGCGAGCAGGACGACGACTCGATCACCGTGTTATTCGCCGACGGGGAGTCCGTCAGCGTCGATCTCCTCGTGTGTGCCGACGGCGTAGGCTCGCGCTTTCGCGACCAGTTCATCCCCGGACTTCATAACAACTACTCGGGATACGTGGCGTGGCGAGGCATGGTGCGCGAAGACTCACTTCCCCCGTCCGTGGTCGAGCAACTCGACGATGCCATTACCTACTACTTCCACGCCAACAGCCAGATTCTGGTGTACCCCATCCCAGGCGCCGACGGCTCGATCGAGCGTGGGCACCGTCTCATCAACTTCGTCTGGTATCGCAACTACCTCGCCGGCGACGACTTCAACGACCTGATGACCGATACTTCGGGGGTCGTGCAGGAGACCACGCTGCCCCCGGGCAAGGTCACTGCGCGGCACGTTGCCGAGATGAAGGCTCACGCTGCTGCCCGGCTGCCCACCCTGGTCGCCGAGGTCGTCATGGCGACCGACGAGCCGTTCGTGCAGGCGGTCTACGACCTTGAGATCGACAGGATGGTCTTTGGGCGGGCCTGCCTTGTCGGGGATGCTGGTTTTGTCATGCGGCCGCACGCCGCTGCTGGTACCGCCAAGGCTTCGGCAAATGCCTGGGCGCTCGCTGACGCGATGGCGGCAGCGACGACCATTCCCGAGGCACTCGCGGCGTGGGAGCCGGGTCAGATGGCCATTGGGCGCGAACTCGTCGAGCGCACCCGTCGGCTGGGCGAGAGGTCGCAGATCCACAGTGTCTGGACCGAGCCAGACGACGACTCGATCTTCCGGCTCCGGGCCGAGGGCCCGTGAGCCCGTGACCTCGGCGCGGCGCGAGGCAGCCACTCGCATGGGGATCGCTGCCGCAGCGCTGCTCGACTCTCTCGACGACGACCAGCGCGCCGTTGTGGCATGGCCGTTCGACGACCAGGCCGAGCGTGAGCGCTGGTACTACACGCCCACCGACCACGGTGGGCTACCGCTGTCGAGCATGCGCCCGCGGCAGCAGCAGCGAACCTTGCAGCTCGTCGCCGAGGGGCTCTCGACGCCGGGATATGTCACTGCCTCAGCGATCATCGGCCTCGACAATGTGCTCGACCACGTTGAGGGGTGGGTGCGCGACTGGGGCCGCGAACGCGGGCGCGACCCGGGACTGTTCTACGTGCGCGTGTTCGGCGATCCCTCGGGCGATGCACCCTGGTCGTGGCGCTTCGGTGGACACCACATCTCCATCAGCCACGTCGTAGTCGACGGCGAGGTTGTGGGCTCGAGCCCCCTCTTCCTCGGTGCTGATCCTGCGTCGATGCCACTGCTCGGCCCCCACCCCAGCCGACCGCTCGCGGGCGTGGAGGACGTCGCGCGCGAACTCGTCCGCTCCCTCGACGACGTTCAGCGCGCGGCTGCCCTCGTCTCGTCAGTGGCGCCCGTCGACCTGGTGTCAGCCAACCGCCCCCGCTACGGGCAGGGAGCGGGTGATCTGCCCCTTGACCTCGCCTACGTGTGGCGCGACGAGTTCACGGGGGAGCTCGCGACCGTGGTCGTCGACATGCAGCGTTCGATGGACGCCGCCGCTGGCATCACCCCCGGAGGGCTAGAGCCAGTGCGGCTCACCATGACCGCGCGCGGGCTGTCGGCCGCTCACCTGCGGGCTGATCAGCGCGACACGCTGAGGGCGCTGCTCGACCTCTACGTGCGCCGACTCCCCGACTCGCTCGCCGGCGAGGAGGGTGAGAAGTTTGCCTCCGATGGTGCGCTCGACTCGCTGTCGTTCCTGTGGGCCGGTGGCCTCGAGCCCGGCGAGGCGCACTATTACCGGGTGCAGGGCCCCACTCTGCTCGCCGAGTACGACAACACCCAGCGCGGCGCGAACCACGTGCACACCGTGTGGCGCGACCCGGGCCGCGACTTCGGAGCCGACCCACTCGTGGCGCACTACGCCAAGTCGCACGGCTAGCTCGTTCACCGGCGTCGATCGTCGACGACGGTAGGGGGGCCGCAGTCGGGCGCGAACAGTGGGCTGAATCGCCTACGACAGGCACACGACGTAGACACTGAACTGATGGTCAGCACCGGTTGAGTTGTCGATGCCGACGCGCCAATTCGTGGAGGGGTGAACGCCGGGGTCGCCGTTGTTGCTTGGGTACGACGCTCGCAGCACATCGCCGGAGTAGGAGTCGGAATACCCGCCACCTGTGGCAACCTTGCCAGCCGGGCACCAGGCGTACTGGTAGGTCGTGGCGCCGGCATAGGCCGTCACCGAAACGGTGATGGTCTCAACGCTGGAACTAGCCTTGGCGCCATTCTGGATCTGAGCCAAAGTTTTCCCGCCCAAGGTCGTGGCACTGTCTGCGGTACCAGCGCGCGCGGCGTAGAGGTTGGCGACTTTGCCGTGGGCGTTGGTGCTCAGGGGAGGGCTCGTGGCGGCCTGGGATGGGGGCACCGTGATAGTCAGGGCAGCTCCGCTACCGGTTGCCTTGGTCACCGCCAGTGCCGGGCCGCTTCCGAGGCCGGTGAGTTCTGTGGTGTGGTTCGCGGAATTGAGTGATCCGAGCAGCATGCTTCGGCCGGTGGTGGCGTAGGTCAAACCGTCAAAGCCAGCCACCATCACCACCATAGTTCCCGTGATCGCAAGTACCCGTCGGCCGTGAATCGTCACCATGGAGTGCTCCTTACTGCGTGGCCGTGACCGGATGGCCGTGACCGGATCATTGAAGTATCACCCGGGTAGGAACCCCAGGTCTGTAGTGTCACTGACCTCGTGGCCCTCGCGCATCGTGTGACGCACTACGCCAAGTCGCACGGGTAGCGTTCCGCTGATAGGATGATTGAACTATCAACTAAGCAGTCCGGGGGCGATCCCCCCGGCGGCTCTCCACGTCAGGAATCCCATGGCCTCGTCGTCCATTGCCCCCGCTGATCCGACAGTGACGGCCCCAGATCCGCTGAGGTGGAAGGCCCTGATGGTCATCGCCATCGCGCAATTGATGGTGGTGCTCGACGCATCTATCGTGAATGTCGCGCTTCCGGTGATGCAGGCAGACCTCGGAATCTCAGACGCCGACCGGCAGTGGGTCGTCACGGCCTACACCCTCGCCTTCGGCGGGCTCCTGCTCCTCGGGGGTCGCATCGCCGACTACGCCGGGCGCAAGAAGATGTTCGTCATCGGTCTGCTCGGCTTCGCGGGAGCGTCGGCCCTCGGCGGTTTCGCGGCCACGGCAAGCCAGCTCCTCGCGGCGCGCGCCCTGCAGGGTGTGTTCGCCGCGCTGCTGGCTCCGGCGGCGCTGTCGCTCATCTCGGTGACGTTCACCGAGTCGAAGGAGCGGGCTCGCGCCTTCGGGGTCTATGGCGCGCTGTCAGGTGGAGGTGCGGCCATCGGTCTGGTGCTCGGCGGAGTGCTCACCGAGTACGCGAGCTGGCACTGGTGCCTGCTCGTGAATGTTCCAATCGCGCTCATCGCGGTCGCGCTCGCGGTGCCCTACGTTCGCAACTCGCGAGCATCCGGCGACACGCGCTACGACATCCCCGGCGCCATTACCGCCACGCTTGGCCTCGTGTCGCTGGTGTATGGCATCACCAAGGCCACCTCCGACGGCTGGACCGGCTCGACCACCCTGACCTACCTCGGAGCGGCAGTTCTGCTGTTGGTGGCCTTCATGCTCATTGAGCGCCGCTCGTCGCATCCGCTGCTGCCGGTGGCCATCCTGACTAACCGCAACCGCGGCGGCGCCTACCTCGCGTCATTCTTCACCGGTATCGGTTTGTTCGCGATGTTCCTGTTCCTCACCTACTTCTTCCAGGCCGTGCTGCTGTACTCGCCCCTGAAGTCGGGCCTGCTCTTCCTGCCGTTCTCCGCCGGAATCGTGGTGAGTGCGGGAGTTGCCAGCCAGCTCCTCCCGAGGTTCGGCCCTCGCTTCGTGACCTTCGGCGGTTTCATGCTGGCCACCGTCGGAATGTTGGGCTTTACCCAACTGAGCGCTGACAGTCCCTACGTGACCGGCGTCCTCCCGTACATGATGCTGCTGAGCTTGGGCATGGGACTCGTGTTCGTACCGCTGTCGGCAACCGCCCTGTTCGGAGTGGGCAACCACGACGCCGGAGTTGCGTCGGCGGTGCTCAACACCAGCCAGCAAATCGGTGGTGCGATTGGCGTGGCCTTCCTCAACACCATCGCAACCTCAGCCACCGCCGCCTACATCGTGGCCAACCAGACGCAGGGCCCCACTCCCGAGGCAATCGTCGAGGGCTTCACTCGCGCGTTCACCTATAGCGCGGTGATCCTGGCCGTGGCCGGGGTGATCTGGGTGTCGCTGGTGCGCATGTCGAAGACTGACATGGAGGCGCACGACGTGCCCGAGGTCGTCGAAGTGCACTCGTAGTCAGAGCCCGGATAGGGTGCGGGAGTGACTGAGGAACGGCATCACCTGGCCCGCACCGCCACTCCCGAGCCCTTTCCGGCAGCGGCTTTCGCCGATGTGTTGGATGCCAACGTGGCCTTTGCCGCCGACTTCGAGGCTCCCGGGCTCACCGGCACCGCCAAGCGTGGGCTTGCCGTGGTGACCTGCATGGACTCGCGAATCTCGCCCCTCGCAATCGTCGGAATGGAGTTCGGCGACGCGAAGATCCTGCGTAACGCGGGAGCCAGGGTCACCGAAGACGTGCTGCGTACCCTTGTTCTTGCCACCTATCTGCTCGGCGTCAACCGCATTCTCGTGATGCCCCACACCGACTGTGCCATGAGCAAGAGCGACGAGGCCGACATTCATGCGCGCATCGCCGCCGAGCATGGCGTCGACACGCGCAGCCTCGAGTTTCGCACCACCTCTCATCCGCGCGACGCGCTGATCACCGACGTCATTCGCATTCGCAGCTACCCGCTGCTGCGCGAGGGGGTCACCGTGGCAGGGGCCTTCTACGACGTCGGTTCTGGCGCGCTCGAGCCAGTCGACTGCTGACCGACTCGACGATCAGTTAGTCGTCGCTGAGCGAGCCGAGGTCGTCGGGCACGTCAACCGCACACGCGCGCAGTGCCTCAAGCGGCACGATTTCGAGGGCACGCCTGTTGGTCGAAGCCAGCACGACCGGTGCGGGGGCTCCATCTCGGTAGGCCTGCCACCATCGGGCCGCCACGACGCACCATCGGTCGCCGGGAGTGAGGCCGGGGAACTGGTAGAGGGGCAGCGGGGTAATGAGGTCGTTGCCGACGCTGCGTTGGTGCTCGAGAAACTCGGCGGTGACCACGGCACACACGGTATGACTGCCGAGGTCATCGGGGCCGGTGCTGCAGCAGCCGTCGCGGTAGAACCCGGTCATGGGATCGGTGCCGCAGGGCTCGAGTGGCCCGTCGAGCACGTTGAACTCGGCATCCATGCTGTTCATGCGGGCCAGCATGACACGACCCCGATGCGGAAGCCACGTCACCGCTGCCCTGAGGGGCGCTGCGAGGCCGAACCACCCTCCAGGTCGTCTATCAGTTCAGCAAAAACTGAGCAGCGCGTCCATGAAAGCGGTCATGAATCCGTCGGCGTTGAGCGTGGTCGGAACGTCGACGAGGGGCGACGCTGCCGAACTGAGCGAATGCGCCTGGTCGCTCAGGCTCAACTGCCCCGACCTCAGGCCGCGGGGTCGCACCGAGACCCGAGTGTCACGGCGGTCGAAGAGCGAGGCATCGAGCAGGCGGGCGGCCGCGACGGCATCCCAGGGAAAGAACCCTCCGGCGCGGAAGAACACTCGCCGGTTAAGCCGAAGCCACGGATCGATCGATTCGCTCAGATAGCGCGCCATCGCTCCTTCACGAGAGCGCAGTTGCGCGAGCTGAGCAGGTCGGAACACGACCTGTGAACACACGTCCATGGTGATGAGTGTCTTGGGCACCGGAGCCGCCATCACCTGGGCCGCCGACGCGCCGTCGAGGTGGAAGTTGAGCTCGCCCACCCAGCAGAACGGCTTGAAGTTGAGGGAGCCGCCCATCACGACGAGCTCGCGCAGGTTTGCAGCAAAGGTGGGGTCGAGCGACATCGCCGTCGCCACGTTGGTGAGGGGGGCCAGGGTCAGCAGCGAGATCTCGCCGGGGGAGGCGCGCACGGTGTCGATGAGGAAGTCGACCGCGGCGCTGCCGTTGCCGCGCTCAGCTCTGCTCGAAGCACCCGGAAGGAGGGGGATGTCGGCGCCGATTCGCTCGAGCAGGTCGGTCGCGACGCCAACGCCGACGTCGGTGGCCACGTTGCCGAAGTTGATGGTGATTCCCTCGAGCCGTGTCGTGGGCGAGGCGAGCACCATGAGCACCGCGAGGGCGTCATCGACGTCGCGGTTGCGCACCCCGATGGCGGGGTCGCAGTCGATCAGCACCCGCCGCGCGGGAGCCACCGGGTGATGGGGAGACCCGGTGGCGAACGTCGAAGGCAGGGTGCCCCCTCAGAACTGCACTGTCGGCGGCTGGGTCTGTCCGAGCGGCGCTTGATAGAAATCGCGCTTGCTGACGCCGGCCGGGCCCGCCACAAACATCCACGGAATGGTGACGACAAGCTGGTTGAGCGTCGACACCGCGTCGTTGTAGTACTGCCGTGCGAAGGCGAGCTGATTCTCGGTGTCGGCGAGCTGGGTCTGTAGCTCGAGGAAGTTCGACGAGGCCTTGAGGTCGGGATAGGCCTCGGCCACCGCATTGACCTTCACCAGTGCCTGGTCGAGGGCGCCCTCTGCTGCCACCCGATCGCTGACCGTGCCCGATGACGTTGCCTGCTGCACCTGGGCGCGCGCGGTTGTCACCTCGTCGAAGACGGCGCGTTCGTGGATGGCGTAGCCCTTCACGGTCTCGACGAGGTTTGGAATCAGGTCGGCTCGTCGGGTGAGTTGCACGTCGATTCCGCCGAGCGCTTCCTGCACCTTCACGTCGCTGGTGCGCAGCCGGTTGAAGCCGAACACTGCAAAGAAAATCACTGCCAACGCTACGACGATGATGATCCACGTCACCATGAGCTCTCACGTCCTTACTGTCGGGTCGTTCCCACTGGTCCGCGACGCCGGAAGGTCATCGCAGCCTCACCATGATCCACCCCCGCCTCCGCCTCCACCGCCACCGAAACTCCGGCCGCCACCGCTCGACGACGACTGTGACGACTCGTAGGCGCCGATGGCCGAGTTGAGCGACCGGTCGAAGGAGTCAAACCCACTACCACTGCCGTAGAGCGAGTGGCCCGCGTAGATCGAGTAGGGGTACCACCCCGGGACGGGTGGTTCCGCGTTCATCTCCGCTCGGTACTTGTCAGCCCACTTGTCGGCGACCCCGAAAGCGACGGCGTAGGGGATGTACGGAATGAACAGGTCGCGACGCGCAGCGAAGTCGAAGCGCTCCTCACTTGAGGACGTCGACAGCATGCGGCGGAAGCCACCGGCCTCCGACCACACTCGGCGTCCTGCGGTGGTGCGCTTCTGGGCCGCGCGGCCCGATACCAGCGCTAGGCCTCCGATCACGAAGGCGGCGAACGGCAGACCCCACATGGTGGGCAGGAACAGGCCGATGAGACCCACCACAGCGCCGACGATGGCGAGGATCCACAGCAGCGCACCCCATCGCGCACGCGGGTCGCGCGCCACGAGCCCGCTGTCGATGCCCCACGCGCGTGTCGATGAGTCGATCACCGACGATGCTGTCTTCAGCGCCTTGCCGGCCGCGGTGCTTCGATCGGCCAGGAACCACTGGCCCGTCGATCGCACTCCCAGCGACGAGGCGAGTGCCGCCGAGACAGGGTCGCTAGCGTTCCAGACCTCCGGGTCGGTCACCGTGCAGGTGACCAGCCACGAGTCGTCGGAGCGATTCTCGAGAGTGAGGAGTCCCTTCTCGGCGAGGTACAGAAGTTGCGCCACGAGAGCATGCTTACCGGTGTTCTCGTCGGCGATGAACACGCACTGCGCCGGGCTCAGGCCGGCCGGTGGCACGTACGTGACCGGAAGCCCCGGCTCGGGCTCAGCGGTGCTGCGGGCCCACGCCAGAGCCACGATCAGCACCAGGAGGGTGAGGCTCGCCACCAGTGCCACCAGAGCAACGGAGGTGCCGAGAACCTCGTCGTAGAACACCGGCCAGGGCACTGACTGTCGCGCTGGGGCAGCGAGGGGCAGTGTGATGCGCGCGGTCATACCCGACTCGCGCGGAATCGCGGTCGCGCCTAGCACAATCGATGGGGTGCCACTGCCGCTGATGGTGCAGGGACCGGTCGTGCTCGCCGTGCTCGCGCCGGCCGTGCACCCGACGCCCGATGCCGCCGCTGGAAGGCTGAGGTGAATGTCGGCCTGATTGATCTCGTTGCGCCAGCCGGGTGCCACCACGTTCCAGTAGAAAGCCGACGGTGCCGCGGCGCTGAGGTCGCCCTCGCTTGACGCGTACTCTCCGGCCCCTGCAGCGCCCGGTGACAGCGCGCCCGCAACCGTGTAATCGATGACGAAGGTGTGCTCACCCAGCCTGAGGAAATAGTTGGGGTCGCCGATCTTGGCCACCACATAGCGGCCGCCGCCCTCGGAGAGCAGTTCGTACGGAATCGGCCCGCCATCGGCGATGATCGATGTGATGGTGGGCCGAAGGCGGGCGCTCGGGTCGGACGCGTCGGACACGTCGAAGAAGCGAAACAGGCCGTGTCGCAGCGCGGGAAAGTCGGCGGTGATCGTTTCGCGCGCGCTGAGCAGCCCGTCTGCGTCAAGGGTGAGGTCGGCGCGGTAGT
>CALQEM020000122.1:0-10281 GCA_943329595.2 Bifidobacterium breve | reverse complement strand
TACGTGCACGAGACCGTCGACGCCGCCTAGGTCGACGAACGCGCCGAAATTGACGATGCTCGACACGACTCCGCTGCGGATCTGACCCTTGGCCAGGTTGTTGAGGAAGGTCTGGCGGACCTCGCTCTGAGTCTGCTCGAGCCAGGCACGGCGCGACAGGACCACGTTATTGCGGTTCTTGTCGAGCTCGATGATCTTGGCCTCGATCGTCTTGCCGACGTAGGGCTGGAGGTCGCGCACACGACGCATCTCAACCAGCGAGGCGGGCAGGAAGCCGCGCAGGCCGATGTCGAGGATGAGACCGCCCTTGACGACCTCGATCACGACACCCTCGACGACTCCGTCGGCCTCCTTGATGGCCTCGATCGAACCCCACGCACGCTCGTACTGCGCGCGCTTCTTGGACAGAATCAGACGACCCTCTTTGTCTTCCTTCTGCAGAACGAGGGCCTCGACCACATCTCCCACGGTAACGACCTCGTTGGGGTCGACATCGTGCTTGATGGACAGTTCGCGCGAGGGGATGACACCCTCGGTCTTGTAGCCGATATCGAGTAGAACCTCGTCGCGGTCAACCTTGACGATGATTCCTTCGACGATGTCTCCGTCGTTGAAGTACTTGATGGTCTCGTCGATGGCGGCGAGGAAGGCCTCAGCGTCGCCAATATCGTTAATGGCGATCTCGCGAGGGGTGGTGCGGGCGTCGAGTGCGGTCATGGAGTGGATTGCTCCGTACGGATAGATGTCGCTGGTGACGTGCTCAGGCCCTCTCGCACACGCGCCGGCGAACGCCGGGTGACGAGCATGAGAGCGTGGCCTTCTCGGTCCGAGGACACGCAGGCCTAAGTCGCAGGCCCAAGGCTACGGGAGGTGCCGTGAACACCGATCAGCAGGGGGGCCACCCGCGGAGGATGGGCCTGCCCGCCGACGCCTCTGTCGCGGCGGCACGTCGATGGTGGGACTCCGAGGCGGAGGAATACCTCCTCGAACACGGCGACTTCCTGGCGGGAGGCCTCATTTGGGGGCCTGAGGGCCTCACCGAGGCCGAAGTACGCATACTCGGACCGCACCTCGCCGGACTGCGGGTACTCGAGGTGGGGTGCGGCGCGGCGCAGGGGTCTCGCTGGCTGCGCGCCCAGGGCGCCCTCGTCGTGGGACTCGACGTATCAGGGTCGATGCTCGCCGCAGCGCGCCAGGCAGATGTGGCAGAAGAATCCCAGCCACTTAACCTCGTTCAGGCCAGCGGCGACAGGCTCCCCTTCTCGGACGGACACTTCGACGCGGTGGTGAGCGCGCACGGGGCCTTCGCCTTCATGGCCGACCTGCCGGCCGCCTTCGCCGAGGCGGCACGAGTGCTGAGGCGCGGGGGTCTGCTCGCCTTCAGCGTGACGCATCCCACCCGATGGGCGTTTCCCGACGACCCAGGTCCAGAGGGGCTCATCGCGACCATGTCGTACTTCGACCGCCGCGCCTACGTGGAGCTTGACGACCACGGCACCCCCGAGTACGTCGAGCACCACCGCACCATGGGCGACACCGTCGAGGCCCTCGTGGGCGCCGGCTTCAGCGTGGAACGACTGGTGGAGCCGGAGTGGCCCGACGACCTCAACGTCTCCTGGGGGGCCTGGAGCCGGCTCCGGGGAGAAATCCTCCCGGGAACCGCACTGTGGGCAGCCCGACTGAGGTAGCCCCTACTCCTTGGTGAGGTTGACATTGCCGGAGCCGCCTGGAGCCCTCGCGCTCAGTTCGTCCGCCTCCGACTCGTCGGTGCGCGAGCGAGTCGCGAGGAAGAAACCAAGGAGCAGGGCAATAACTCCAAGGATGCCAGCCACCAGCGGAATGGTGCTGCCTAGGAGCACGAGAAGCGCCGCGCTTTGGCCTGTGCTGATAGCCCCCGCTGCGACGTCCTTGGGGTCGGCCCCCAACTCGGCATCAATGATGGTAAGCGCCTCGGTCGTGCCATCGGCTCCGGCGAGGTACTGGTGCTGGCGCTGCTTGCCGTCGATGGGAGCTCCGGTGATGGGCTCGATGTAGACGATCGTGTCGCTCTCCTTGTAGCGGTTTGCGACGACCGAGGCCTCCGTGGACCCAACGAGGTCGCCCGGAACCTCCAGCTCACCTGACTTGTACGGCGGGATGATCTGCTGGAACTTGTACACCAGCACGCCCTCAATGGTGTCGGTCCCGAGGAACTTGGCCGGCGCGGTGGTATCAAGGCCTGAGTCGTACCAGTCGTAGTCCTTCTGCTCGGTGTAGAAGGGGAACTTGAAGGGCGCGATGCCAACGAAGTTCGCGGCCTCTCCGTCGACGTTGCCGCCACAGCAGTTGGTGAGTTCTGAGGTGGTGCGATTAAAGGCGAAGCGAATGGTACTCGCGTCGATCGTGGCTCCCTCGTCGTCGACGACGTTCTGGAAGGAGTCCCACACGACGAGGTTGGCAGCCTCGGCCTCCGGGGTGGTGGAGGCCAGCACGTCGCCGCGGGTGGTACGCGTGGCTGTGAGAGGCACATTGGTGCGGGTGGGGTTCTCGCCCGAACCGATTTTGCCCGGATAAAAAAGCGTCTTGGCCACACCGATGCTGAGAGAGGTGCTGATTCCGTCGGTACCCGGCGTCAGGGGCGCCACCGCGAGCTTGGGCACCGCCACGAACTTGAGCAGGAGCGCCAGCACCAGAAGGAAAGCACCGAGACCCGCGAGGACGACCCCAACACCACGCTTCATGAACGCCTCCAAGTTGATTGCTACGGAGAACGTACAGGAGATCGGGTGTGTGATCTCACAATGTCGAACTTTCGGTCACGTGGCGCGGTCGGGTCGTGTGCTGTCCTACCCTTCAAGCATGCATCGGCGCGCGAGGTGATTGAACAGACGGCTCCGGCCGATCTCGTGCCACGGGGGCAGCCGACACCCCTGCTCACCAGGCGTGGGCTTCGATGGGCGGCCGCCCTCATGATCGCCGGTCAGTTGCTGATCCGGGCGGTTGCTCTGTCAGGTAGCTACTTCACGTCGGACGACTTTCTGTTTATGCGTTTCGCGAGTCTCACTCAGCTGAGCGCCGACTACCTATTCCTCTTTTACAACGGTCACTTCATGCCCGCAGGGTTCCTGTACGTCTGGTTCCATCAGTACTGGTTCCCCGGCTCCTACCAGGCCGCGGTCGCTGCGATTTTGCTGCTTCAGTGCGCCATCTCGGTGGCAATGTGGGTGTTGTTGACTCGACTATTTGGATACCGGGCCGCGATCCTGCTTCCGATGGCGTGGTGGTGCTTTACCGTCATGACCCTCGACACGTCGCTGTGGTGGGCTGCAGCGATCAACCTCCTACCCGTTCAACTCTTCGGAATTGTAGGAGCACTGTTCACGGTCCGCATGGTTCGACGGAGGTCTGCGCTGTCGGGGCTCATGGTTGTCGCCTGCTTTGTCGTCTCCCTAGCCTTCTTCGAAAAGGCCATCATTCTTGGTCCGCTGTTTCTCGCGCTGGCCGCGGCGGTGGCGGCGCCGGCCAGTCGTCGGGAGTTCATCACGCGAGTGGTGGCCCGTCACCTCGCCGTGTGGCTTGCTGTCGGAGTCATCAGCGTGGCGTACCTCGTGTATTACAAGTCAATCTTGGTCGTGTATGAACTTGAACGGTCGCCCTTCGATGTGATGAGAGTGTTGGTCGAGGGGTACGTCCTCGCCGATATCCCCGTCATTTTCGGCGGCCCATGGACGTGGTACCCGATTGGTGATCTCGGTGCCGCGGCAAGTCCAATAACCTTCGTCGCGGTGATCTGCCTGAACGTCACGGCCGGCCTGGTTGCGCTGTCGATCCTGATGCGACGACATGCCGTATGGGCGTGGTTGGCGGTAGTCGCAGTCACCCTCATCGCCCTAGTGGCCATCGTCGTCGGTCGCCTCCTGCCCGGTTGGACCTTCATCGGCCACATCTATCGATACACGGCAGATGCTGCACCTGTGATCACGATCGCCCTCGCGTTCGCATTTCTGCCGATTCTTAAAGAACGCACTGCCTATCGCAACCTTGGACGCACCGCTGCTGAATGGCTGGGTGCGCACCGGGTGCCGCGCATTGCACTGGTGATCGTGGGCGTGAACGCGCTGGTGCTCTCGAGCCTGTACTCAAGTTTGTTCCCAGTGGAGCAGTGGCAGCGGAATCCAGCACGGGGGTACTTCGCCAACCTTCGTGCTGACATCCCCACCCTGCCGCCTGACACGACACTTCTCGCCCAAGCCCCGCCCGCAACGGTGATGGGACCCTTCTTCGGGAAATGGGGGACAACCGAGACACTCATCGCGCCACTGCCGGGAGCGCCTCACTTTGGAAGTTCGACCGACACGCTCTACACGGTCCGATCCGACGGACATATCGTGGCGGGGCGCGTCAGCACGTTCATCCCGTCGGACCTCGGGCCGAATCCAGGATGCGGCTGGCCCATTCCCAACTCCGGCGGAACCGTTCGACTCAAGGTCGCGGCGGTTCCGTGGACCTTCAGCGCTCGGATCAATTACCTGGCTACTCAGAGCGGCTTCGCGAACGTGAGGCTCGGCGATGGGGAGTCGGTGCGCGTGCCCCTTCAGCAGGGCGCGCATGAGGTCAACCTGTCGCTGACGGGCCGCGGCGACACGGTGATGATCTCCGATCTCACTCCCGGGCTTGCCGTGTGCGTGGGCGGTCTCGTGCTCGGCCAGATCGTGCCAACCGACGGATCCCCTCCGTGACCGGCGACGTCGCACTGCGCGCATCGTCGGATTCGCCCACCGAGCAGGCCCTCGAGTCACATGTTCGAGCCCTCGACGGCTATCGGGCGATCGCAGCGATCATGGTGGTCATCACGCACACCGCGTTCGTGAGCGGCACCTACACCCAGGGCGCATGGGGTGCCGCGCTCTCGAGGTTCGACTTCGGCGTCACCCTGTTCTTCCTGCTCTCCGGCTTTCTCCTCTACTCCCCCTGGGCCCGCGCTTCGATGACCGGTGTTCGAGGACCCCGGCTGGCGGGGTATGGCTGGCGCCGACTGCTACGCATCGTCCCCGCCTACGCGGTGGTGGTGGTCGTGGTGGTGCTGGCCCTGCCCCAGGCCCAGGTGGCCCGCACATCGGCAAGCATCCCAATCCACCTGTCCTTCGCCCAGATCTACGTGCCCGGCGCACTGGTCGAGGGCCTCACCCAGACGTGGAGCCTCGCCACCGAGGTCTCGTTCTATGCTCTGCTCCCCCTGCTCGCCTGGGTGATGGGTCGACGCGCCAGAGGACGGCCGGTCGACAGCGCCCGCTGGCAGTTGTGGGTGCTGCTCGTGGTCGGCCTCCTATCGCTGGCCTGGAACGTGGCTCGCACCGTGCCGCCACTGGAGTCCGTGTCGGGCGTGGGGTTCTGGCTCCCCGCGCACTGTGACTGGTTTGCGCTCGGAATGGCGGGCGCGGTGTTCCGCGAGCTACACGCGCTCGGCCACAACGCGCTCGGAGTCGCGAACCTGCGGCGTATCGCGTCGGACACCGTCTGGTGTCTTCTCAGCGCCGCGGCCCTCCTCGCCCTCGCCGCGACACCGCTCGGTGGCCCGTACACCCTGCAGCCGGGGACGACCCTCACCGTGGTGGCGCGGCACCTGCTGTACGGGGCTGCAGCTGCTGCGTTTCTGCTCCCAGCGTTCTTCGCTCCCGCGCGGAGCTCGGGCTGGCTGAGGGTTCTCGCTGGGCCCATTCCCGTGTACCTCGGCACCATCTCGTACGGCATCTTCCTCTGGCATCTGTCGCTCATGTGGTTCGTGCTCAACGTGCTGCACTGGCAACCCTTCGACGGTGGCTTCATCGTGCTACTGACGCTCACACTGGTGGCGAGCGTCGTTGTAGCTTCCGCGTCGTGGTTCCTACTCGAGCGACCGCTGCTCACGCTGCGCGGTGCCGTCCGCGCCTGACATCAACCACCGGCCCCCGAGACCTCCCGCTGCCGCAATCGACACTGCAGCCAGCCAACCAAGTGCTGAGGCCCAGGCCAGCCACACCGGCACCTCGAGAGTCGCCGGCCAGGGCGCCACCACCTCTGCTATCCCGAGCACCAACGGGAGCGACACGACCAAGGCCTGTCGGGAACTGTTGCGCGACAGCCTGAGTGACGCGAGACCGATTGCCACGGCGGCGAGCCCGATCCAGCCGCCCACGACGATGACGGCGATACCTGCAACGGCCGCCCCGAAGGCCGGGTCGCGGTGACTCAATGCGGCCAGCGCCATCGAGTTTCGCTGTCGTCTGGTCGTCGGAGTAGCGAGGAGAATCAGCAGCAGTAGCGCTGTCGCTCCTCCCGCCACGAGCCCCCCCGTCGCGAGCCGAGCAGGGGGGTACGACATCAGAACTGTTCCGGTCGCGCCAGCGGGCAGCATCCAGCCCTGTCGCCACCCATCAACGGTCACGGGTTCAAGCTCAACCCCGTCGAGCGATGCGGTCCAGCCAGCGTTGACGTTCTGACTGAGCTCGAGGATTCGCTGCTCCGCTGAATATCGAATATCCATCGAGCGGTCGGTTGCCGTCCACGACGTCACGGTGGGCGACGACGCACGCACGGGCAGAGTCACTCCAGGCGGAAGCAGGTCCACCTGTTCGACTACGAGGGCATCCGTTGACCGCACCCGGATGCGGTGCTCCCCTGCCGTGAGGGTGACCGGGCCGGTGCAACCCGACGCCACTATCGAGTGTCCGAGCAGCAGGTCCCCAGCAGTACTGACGACGCGCGTGTCCGATGCGACAGTTCCATCGACCTCGAGTACCGGGCCTGTGCCGCACGGCAGTTCGGTGCGGCTCGTCCGGTCGACCGCAACGTTCAGGTCGGCGGCACCGCGAAGCACCACCTCGGCGACCCCGACAGGCAGCAGGGTCTGGATGCCGCGCTGGGTGTCGATACTGCGAAGTGGAGAGCTTGATACAAAGTCGATGGAAACCTGCTGAGTCATCATGGGCGGCAGTTCAACCGAGCCATCTGCCGAGACGAAGGCTCGAATGGGCGTGGCGCCCGGGCGCATCGTGACGTCGATGACCAGCGGTCGGGATACCGCAGCATCATCGGGCACATCCAGGAACACTCCCGAGACGAGTCGGGATTCGGGCAGTCGGAATGTCAGCCGGGGCCTCGTGTCGCCCCGAGCTGCCGTCCACACGGTGGACCCATCGCCGTCAGCCGCCGCCTGAGCACGGCTCGCTGGGGAGTCAACGCCGACAGAACTGGCCGCGACCTTGATCGCCTCACCCGCGGGCGCAAGTGCCTGATCGAGAGCCACTCCTCCGCGGCTGTGCGCATGCACACGCACCACGTAGGTGCCACCCTGCGCGATGGTGACCACCCGGTCGATTCCCGCACGCTCCTCGCCTGGCCGCCCTAGCCCCGGAGGGCACACCACCCTGAGCGGCAGTGACACGCAGGAGGCCACGTCGCCCTGCGGAGCGGAGAGAACGATGCCTCCAACCGCAGACCCCGGTGGCACCACGAGCGGCCGCGCCGATATCACCCCGGGAATCGCCACCTCCCGCAGTCCGATCCTGCGCCCGATGTGACCGCCCTCGACGGCGCCCAGGGTGATGCGCAGCCATGACGTAGCGCCCGGAGGGGTTCGTACTACGACCGGCCCATCGTGGGAGGTCACCGGGGTGACGGCGGTGCCCGTGGCAGTTTCCACGGTCAGCACCTCGGGCGCCTGGCCGGTGACCGGATCGGCGGCGACCCAGGCAGTCACCCCTTGAGGATCACGGGGTTCGTCCCAGCGCCCCTCCCACCACGCCGTGCCGTCAAGTTCATCGGTCTGGGGCAACCACGCGGTCTCGGAGTCGAGGTCGACCGCCGATGATGGGGCCGCCCCTCGATCGAGCGCAATAGGAGTTCCTGGCCAGGCGAGTGACGTTGACGCGCTGACGCGAACTCCCACCTCCGATGCAACCACCGGAGATGTCGCATTCCGCACTGCGTAGTCGTGCACCGATCGACTACGCCTCATGGCGTCGTCAGCGCCGAGCACATTCGTTCGACTTTCCACGGGTAGCCCGAAGTCGACCTCGGTGCGGGTCGGCTGGTCGGTCAGCACCGACGAACCCACCGATTCAGACGCTGGTGGCGGCCCGACCAGCAGGGCCCTGCCCCTGAGCAAGCCCGCGCCGGCAAGCGCCAGCGTCGACTCGGCGCCGCCGGCAACACGCACCGCCTTCGCCATCGAACGCAGCACGACGCGGGCGTCGAGCACACCGGTCTCAGGTGCGACCTCGTATACCTGTACCGCGGGAAGTGTGGTGTCGAGGCCGGCGTCGACCACATTTCCTGAGTAGCCAAAGGGAGTGATGAGGGGGCCGAAGCTGGCAGCGGCACTGATTCCTGGTGAATTCTGGAGTGCCTGCTGGACTAGCACAGACCGAAGCGAGCCACCCGCGGGCCGCGTGTCGCGGTCATTGGGCACCACCAACCAGCGCACGCCCGATCGCTGCAGCACCTCGGTGAGCGCCGCCGATCCCCGACCGGTCACCAGCGACTCGTTCACGGAGTCGAGCATCCGGATGTTCCCAGCGCCCGACAGCGGGAGAGCGCTACGGGAGGCCCAGCGCGAATGAGCGAGCGGCTGAAGTGGCTCATCCTGCGTTCGCCCCCACAGGAACACGCCGAAGGAGCTGCTCGGCACCACGAGCGCGACGCCGTCTCCAGACTGCGCCGCCAACCACGTGGCGGTTTCGGCCCAGTAGCCGGGAACTGACTCGTAGGTTCGTCCACGAGTGATGCCTCCGGAGGCAAGGGGCCATGCCACGCCCAGAAGGGCTGCGACCACGCAGGCGAGGGCAGCGGTCGACACCACTCGCGTGCGTGCGCGAGGCCGCGGCCGGGTCAGCAGCTGGTCGACGCAGTGACCCAGCCCCACCGCGAGCGCTAGGGCAACCACGGGTTCGAACTTGTGAACGTTACGAATCGGAGCCAGGGGTCCGTCGAGCAGCGTCTGAACCCATGCGGACACGGGGCCAGAGGTTGCGCCCACATGCCCAAGCGACACCAGCACCAGCCCGACTCCGAGGGTCGCCAGCAGGAAGCCTCGTTCGGGAATATCGAGTCGAGCGAGGCCAGCCAAGCCCGCCGCAGCGATGACCGCGCAGGCGAGAACCAGCAGCGGCGTCGACACCAGTTGCCAGCCTGCGCCCCACTCTGGTCCCGAGACACCAGCGATGTAGGGCACCCACGCGCTGGTTCCACGCAGCACGGCACCTGGCTCATTGGGCCGCGTGGTGACCGAGGCCGACTCGATCCAGTCGAGAAACGGTGGTGAGTACCGGCCGAGCAGCAGGAGCGGAATGGCCCACCACAGCGACGCAAGGCCGATGCCTGCCACCCACCATCGGGCCAGCGCCCGCCGACGTGGGCCCGCCCTCCTAGAGACCAGCCAGACCACCCCCACGGGCAGGATCGCCGCTGTGGCCACCGCGTTCACACCGCCGACGCACAGGAACACCACGGCCGAGAGTGCGGCCCAGCGCCGCGGGGACCCACCCCTCGACCCCATCACCAGCGGGATGAGCAGCCACGGTGCTAGAGCCATGGGCCAGGCCTCGATCGACGTGGGTCCCATCGTGGAGAGCATGCGCGGCGCCAGGGCGAATCCCAGTGCGGCGACCATGCGGGCTCCGGGGCTGACCACACCGAGTAACCGGGTGAGCCGCAGCATTCCGAGCAGGGCCACGCACAGGATCAATGACCACCACAGCCGCTGGACCACCCACGGGGGTAGGCCCAGTGAGTGACCCACGCCGAAGAAGGGACCCATCGGCCACAGATAGCCATAGGCCTGGTCCTGCAATTGACCGAAGAAGCTCTGGTCATCCCACAGCGTGATCGCGCGTCGCAGGAAACCCCACGGATTCTGCGTGAGGTCAAGTTTGGTGTCGGCCGCCGTGAGCCCCGGATCCTGAAGGAAGCACGCGGTGGTGAGCAGAAGGCATGTCACGGCCACTCGGAATCGCCACACGACTCGCGGCATGCGCGCCCCTGTGTAGGTGGGCCCCCCCACCAGGACCCGATTGAGGAGGTCGATCACGAGCCCGTCACCCGCAGCACCAGCAGCAGATTCCAGGTGGCCACCTCACGGATGCCGGGAATTCGCACCACCCCCGACGCCCAGGCAGGCAGGTATCGAGGAACCACGGCCACCACCTCGACACCCTTCCTCGACCTAGCCCAGCGGATGCCGTCGGCCGTGGTCACCCTGAACAGGCTCTCGCCGATCAGGTGCTTGGGCGGGTGGCCGTGATGCCTCTGATACCGCAGTGCCGC
>CALQEM020000121.1:0-10325 GCA_943329595.2 Bifidobacterium breve | reverse complement strand
TCGATGTCGGCCGCCACGCGCCGGTCGACCCGAGCGACCATGAGGTACAGCACTGTGACGGCGGCTCCCAACGTGAAGGCGCCTCCGCAGATGATGGCCGCGGTGACGTGAATGAGGAGCCACCACGACTTGAGCGCGGGCACCAGCGGCGCCGAGTCGGTGTACAGCACCGCGATGGCGATGCCGAGCGTGAGCAGGACCGGAGTCACCACGAACAAGCCCAGCCACCGCAGGTCGCGCCTCAGCGACAGCACGAGAAACGCGAGAGAGATTCCGAGGGCGCTCGTGAGCGAGAACTCGTACATGTTGCCCCACGGAACGCGCCCAGCCGACAGACCACGCGCGATGACCGCGCCGAGGAGCAGCAGGGCCCCGAGCCACATCACCGACATGGCTACGTTGCCCGCGCGACGCCCAGGTTCGCGGCCCTCCGCGGGCGCCGTGCGCTCGAGGGTTGCCACCGCGCCGGGGTCGGAGCCCGCCGCCGACTGAGCCACGGCTGCGTCGGCCCGCACCGCGGCGGAGCCGTCGCTTCGGCCACGGCCCGACGCGAAGGAGACCGCGAAGGCCACCATCGACACCGTGTACGCCAGCATCGACGCGTACACGAGGTTGTTGCTCAGCACGGCCAGAGTCTCGTCAGTTCCCACGTCGCGACGTCCTTTCCAGTTCATCTCGAAGGGCGGAGGCGAGCGCGTCAACCTCGGCCTCGAGTCCGGGGGCCTCGGTGCGCGCCAACCCCGCAATCTCAACCTTCACACTACGGCCATCTTCCGAGTCGGTCACTTTGACCCACGCCCGCCTGCGCCTCACGAACAGCGACAGCGACAGACCCGCAATCGCCAGAATGGCCGCGGCGAGGGCCCACAGGCTGCCGGGATCACTGGCGATGTTGAAGGTGGCGTACTCGCGCACGCCCGTGAAGGTGAGGGTGCCAGCGCTGCCTGGGAGCGTCCACGTCTGGCCCGGAGTGAGCGAGGTGAGGCCCTGTCGCTCCATGCGTGTGGTGTCGAGCCGATAGACGCTCTGCGGCGACCCGTCGTCGAGGCCAAGGTTGCCCGTCCACACCGACAGAAATACCTCGGGCCGAAGCGGAGCCGGGAACGACGAGAAGCCGCCGCGCACCGAGTCGCGCTCGGCGGTGGGGAGGAACACCGCCGTGAACCCGAGTTGCGGACTGGTGTCGGGCAGCTTGATGACGCCATCGGAGGTGAAGTTGCCGTCCTGAGGCAGGAACACGACGGCGTCGTCGAAGACGGTCGCGCCCGCAGCGTCGCGGATGACGAAGGTGGGAGCGTAGCCGTGGCCCACCAGGTACACCTTGGTGCCCATGATCGAGAGCGGTTCGTTGACGCCGATGACAGCGGACTGCCCTGACGCCCCGGGGCTGGAGCTCACCGTGACATCGGCCGCAAACTCGCGCGGTGCACCGCGCTGCATTCCAGTCTCTTGATAGGTGGCCCTGAACTGGTCGAGCCTGAGCGTGAAGGGCACCATGTCGTCGGTGGCGAACAGGCGGCCCGGGGTGAACGAGTCGTACTGCGTCAGCGTGTTGGCGAAGCTCGACCCCTCGCGCACGATGACCTGCCCCTTGGCACCGAACATCGCGCCCGCGCCGACCGCCACCAGCAGCACCAGGAGTGAGAGGTGGAACAGCAGGTTTCCCGTCTCGCGCAGGTACCCCTTCTCGGCGGCGACCCAGGTGGGCTCAGCACTGCCCGGCGGCCCGACGTCGACTCGCCAGCGATCGGCTCGCAGCACCAGCACGGCCGCAGCCACCACGGCCGCACGGTCGGCCTCCACGTCGAGCTCGCGGTGCTCGGGCAGCCGCGACAGACGCGAGGGGGCCGCCGGGGGTCGCGAGCGCATGGCCCGCCAGTGCAGCCGCGCCCGCGGAATCACGCAGCCAGCGAGCGACACCATGAGCAGCAGGTAGATCGCCGCGAACCATGGAGCTGCGAACACGTCGAAGGCGCCGAGCCGGTTGAGGAGTGGACCCCAGGTGGGGTTGTCGGCAATGTACTGGCGCACTGCGACCAAGTCGGTGCCGCGCTGCGGGAAGGTTGAGCCCGGGATCGCCGCCAACGCCAGCAGGAAGAGAAGGATGAGCGCCGAGCGCATACTGGTGAGGGTGCGCCACGCCCAGCGCAGCCAGCCCAGCAGCCCGATTCCGACGGCGGGACCTCCCGTGGGGTCGGCGATGGGCTGAGTGGACAGCCCCTCGGTGGCCTCGACCTCGATCCCTACGTCGCTCACCAACCCAGTCTCACACTTACAGCGCCGGTGTGAAACTCGCAGCCCAGCTGCGCATCCACACGGTCACCTCAGACCAGGCGCCGGTCACAAGCAGCAGCCCAATGATCACGAGCATCGCACCGCCGAGCCGCATGATCAGGCCGTAATGGCGCTTGACCCACCCCAGTGCTCCGAGTCCGCGTCTGAACGCGAGTCCGATCACGATGAAGGGCACGCCGAGGCCGACGCAGTAAGCCAAGCTCAGTAGCGCCCCACGCGCGGCACTGGCCTCGGTGAAGGCCAACGTCTGCACCGCCGCGAGGGTGGGTCCGATACAGGGCGTCCAGCCCAGCCCGAACAGCACCCCCAGCAGCGGCGCACCCCACAGCCCCACGGGCGGGCGATGGTGCACTCTCGCCTCGCGCTGAAGCCGTGGCACCAGGCCCATGAAGGCGAGTCCCATGACGATGACCACGACGCCAAGAACACGGGTGATAGAAGTCTCGTACTCGATCAGCCAGGCGCCGAGGCTGCCAAACAGAAGCCCGTACGACACGAACACCGCACTGAATCCGGCAACGAACAGTACGGTGCCCAGAAGCACCCGCGACCGTGGAACGCGGGCAGTGTTGCCCTCGTCGTCGAGCGCTTCACCGGCGAGCTCAACACCCGTGAGTCCGGTGACGTACGAGAGGTAGCCGGGCACCAGGGGGAGCACGCACGGGCTCAGGAACGACAGAACCCCAGCGAGGATCGCGATGGGGATGGCCAGCAACAGCGAGCCATACGCCACCGTCTGCGTCACCGAGGCGAGGATGACCATCGGACGCTAGCCCTGTTCGCGCAGTAGTGGTTCGACCAGCCCGCGCACACGCGACTCGTCGATCTCACCGAGAGCACGCGCCGCGACTCGGCCCTGCTTGTCGATGACGACGGTTGACGGAATCGACCCCAGTGCGAGCGAGTCGCGGAAGCCGAGCTGCAGCAGGCCAAAGGTGTCGTCGAGCGAGGGGTAGGGGATGCCGAAGCGGTCAACGAATCCCTGCGCCGCGACCGCGGTGTCACGAGTGTTCAGCCCGGCAAACACCACTCCGTCGGACGCCAGCTTGCCACTGATGCGTGCGAGCGCCGGGGCCTCGGCTCGACAAGGCACGCACCACGAGGCCCACACGTTGAGCACCACGACCTTTCCGCGCTGGGCCGCGAGGTCGAAGACGGGTCCGTCGAATGCACCATCGAGCAGGGTGGGAGCCGCGAGGGCCGGAGCTGGTTTGCGGTCGGCTCTGGCGACGATGACGGTCGAGCCATCACCGGCGACGTAGCTGATATCGCCCTCGGCGCGTGCAGCACCCTGACTCGAGCAGCCAGCGGCGAGCATCGTGACCGACAGGCAGGCCGCAGCCAGCAGGCCCCGACCCCGCAGCGACCGCACCGTCAGGCTCCGACGCCCTTGGACGACCGCTCGACGAGGTCGGCGACGGGCTCGGAATACGTGATCGACACCAGTCGATCGTCGTCGAAGGTGAGCGAGGTGAGCGAGGCAAGACTGCACTGGCGCTTACGGGGGTCGTGCACGAAGCGTCGCTGCTCAGCGTCGAGCCGGGCGATCCAGATTGGCAACTGATGGCTCACGCACACCGCCTCATGGCCACGTGCGCCCTCGCGCGCTGCCGCGATCGCCGCCCGCATCCGCCCGGCGACGTCGACGTACGGCTCGCCCCACGAGGGCGAGAACGGGTTGTACAGGTGCCGCCACGTGCTGGGCTTCCTGAGCACTCCATCACCCACGCTGACACGCTGCCCCTCAAACACATTGGCAGCCTCGATGAGGTCGACGTTGGTGCGAATATCGAGCGAGTGCGCCGCCGCGATAGGCAACGCTGTCTCCTGCGCACGCTCGAGCGGCGAGGCATACACGGCCGCGATGTCGCGGCCGGACAGGTACTCGCCCACCCGCTCGGCCATGGCCCGACCGAGGTCGCTGAGATGGAAATCCTCCAGCCGCCCATACAGCACGCCCGTGGGGTTGTGAACCTCCCCGTGGCGCAGCAGGTGCACCGTGGTGCGATCGCTCACAGCAACTCTCCTCGGCCCACGACTAGGTGGTGCGCCGACGGGTGCCGCCGCGGCGTCGACTGGGACGCCAGGTCGACTCCCCCGCGTCAGCCGCCGCCAGTCTTAGCTTCTCGCCATGCTCAGCCAGAGCTTCGACCAACGCGAACACGTGCGAGGTCTCCGATCGCACATCGACGCGCAAACCGTGCTCCTCAGCAGTCTTGGCGGTCTGCGGGCCGATGCAGGCCACCACCGTGGTGGGGTGCGGCTTGCCCGCGATTCCGACTAGGTTGCGCACGGTGCTCGACGAGGTAAACAGGACCGCGTCGAAGCCACCGCTCTTGATCGACTCGCGAGTCTCCGCGGGCGGCGGCGCGGCCCGCACTGTGCGGTACGCCGTGACATCGTCAACCTCCCAGCCCAGCTCGGTGAGGCCCGCGACGAGTCCCTCGGTGGCGATGTCGGCCCGGGGCAGGAAGACCCGGTTGATCGGGTCGACGATGTCGTCGAACTCAGGGAACTCGTCGACCAGAGCACTGGTCGACTGCTCTCCGCTGGGCATGAGGTCGGCCCGAACACCGAACTGCTCGAGCGCCTCGGCGGTGTCGGCACCCACAGCGGCGATACGCAGGCCCGAGTACGCGCGCGAGTCGAGGCCGTACTCCTCAAACTTCTCGCGCAGCGCTCGCACCGCGTTGACACTGGTGAACACGATCCACTGGTAGCGCCCTGAGACCAGACCGTGCACCGCGCGCTCCATCTGCTGCGGAGTGCGAGGTGGCTCAACTGAGATCGTGGGCACCTCGACCGCGACAGCGCCGTAGCGTCGGAGGTGGTCAGTGAGGCCAGGCTGCGCCTCCTTGGTGCGCGGCACGAGCACACGCCAGCCGAACAGCGGCTTACTTTCAAACCACGAGAGGGCTGCCCGACGGGCCACCGGCTCGCCGATCACGAGCAAGCCGGGACCACTCTGACGCGAGGCCTTGATGGCGGCCGGTAGATCGGCGAGGGTCGAGGAGATCGTGCGCTGCTCAACGGTGGTGCCATCGCGCGTGATGGCAACCGGCGTGTCGTCGCGGCGACCGGCCTCGACGAGCGCCCGCGCGATATCAGATGCCTGGTCGGCCGCATTGAGAATCACGAGGGTGACCCGACTGTCGGCGTGGTCAGACCACGTAACTACGGCGTCGTCGATATCGATGATGCGAACCTCGCGAGACTTACCCCCGGTGAGCGGGATACCGGCGTGCGTGGTGACCCCACTGACGAGTGACACCCCGGGACTCACCTCGAAGGGGACCTTGGCCTTAGCCAGGAGGGCAGCCTCCACCGCCCAGGTGCTGTCGGTCGTGGGGTCGCTGCCCAGAAGTCGCACTACCGACAGGGCGGCCCGGGCCAAATCGACCGCTGCCTTGACCCGCGCTGCCGGCTCGAGCGGAAGTCCCTCGGCATCGACGAGTGGCGTGATGGTGGTTCTCCGGCCGGCGAACCTCTCGGCGACTGGCAGGGCTGAGGTGTCAGCCAGGATCACGTCAGCCACGCCCAGTAGGGTCGCCGTGCGCACCGACACGAGGTCGGGGTCGCCGGGGCCCGCCGAGGCGAGGGCGACCGAGCCAAGTCCTGGCCGGTACTCGTTCGGGCTGGAGACGCCATCGGCGCGACGCGGAGGAGTGGGTAGCAGGGCTGCTATCGCCGCTGCCGTGTCGTTAGCAGCAGGAGCGGCGACACTCACCGGCGCAGCCAGGGCTTCGGCCGCAGCAGCAGCCCCCTCGATCTCGGCAAGCGAGACTGAGACGGCAGGCTTGGCGACCGGCTTTGCCGCCGCAGGCTTTGCGACCGCAGGCTTCACCGCCGCAGGCTTCGCGACCGCAGGCTTCACCGCCGCAGGCTTCGCGACCGGCTTCTCGACCGCAGGCTTCACCGCCGCAGGCTTCGCCGTGGACGTGGTTCGTGTGGTGCTGGAGGCAGGCTTCAACGACGCAGCCGGACGGCTGACGGTGGTCGGTGCCTTGGGGGAACGGGTGCTCACTGGATGCACTCCCGTGCTGGTGATGGTGATGCGGTGCGGTGGACAGGGAGAGTGGTCACGAGCGCACCTTCTCGCGGCCAATCTTGCGCTGCTCGTGAAAGGCGAGCACCTGCAATTCGAGGCCGAGGTCGACAGAGCGCAGCGAGACGCCGGGCGCTACGGAGACCACGGTGGGAGCAAAGTTCATGATGCTGCGAACGCCCGCGGCGACGAGACGATCGCAGATGTCCTGCGCCGCATGTGCGGGTGTGGCAATCACGCCGATCAGCACGCCGCTGTCACGGACCAGCAATTCGAGTTCGTGGAGGGGTCGTACCTCGACCATCGCTCCGGAGCCGATCTTGTCGCCGATTTTCTCGGGGTCAGCGTCGAGCAACCCCACGATGCGGAAGCCCCGCGAGCTGAACCCGCCGTAATTGGCGAGGGCACGACCAAGATTGCCAATGCCCACGATGGCAACCGGCCAGTCCTGGGTTAGCCCGAGTTCGCGGGAGATCTGGTACAGCAAATAGTCAACCTCGTAGCCAACGCCTCGAATTCCGTACGAACCGAGAAGCGAGAGATCCTTGCGCAACTTGGTGCTGGTAACCCCCGCCGCGAGGGCGAGCTCCTCGCTCGACACGGTGGTGGCACCGCGCTCGGACATCGCCACCAGGGCGCGGTGGTAGAGGGGAAGACGGGCCACGGTGGCCTCGGGAACCACGGCCAACGGCCCGCCTCGGCGCGGCATCAGGCCGTCGGAGTCGGGTCGGACGGAGCGTGACACTGACACACAGGCTCCCGAACGTGGTGGGCGGATACCCAGAGCCTAGGCGCTTGTGAACGTGCACCCGAATACACAACGGACGCTCACGTCCGATTATCGGAGGATTTCCCCAGCGTTGAGTCTCTCGGGGCCGGCCCGTGACCGGCTGGAGGTACGGAGCCCGACACTGCGGCACGCCCTCGAGCCCATTCCGGGAAGCCACCACACACGCTCAAACTGACTCGCTACTCCATGCGAAAGCGTCAATCCGCCCCCGGTGGTGTGACGCTTTCGCATGGAGTAGCGGGAATTAGCGGGAAGGGGCTGGTTCACCCGTCAGAGCGCGTCGAAGGCGAGCGGGGTCGACTCGCCAGAGATCGTGCGGTGCGCCATCGACGAGGGTCACTGGAATCTGCTCCCAGTAGCGGTCGTAGAGCTCAGGGTCGTCGTTGATCGAACGCTCGTCCCACAGCACACCGAGATCGGAGCAGACACTCGAGATCACGGTGCGTGCGTCATCGCAGAGATGGCACCCAGGACGGCCGATGAGGGTCACGCGGACTGCCGGGGTATTCACCGCAGGCTCCGAAGGCGGTGACGCTCGATGGCTCCCGACGCCACGTGCGGCAACTGGTCGACGAACTCGACGATCGTGGGACGCTTGAATCGGGCGAGCCGCACCGAGCAGTGGACCAGCACTTCATCGGCGCTCAAAGCCGAGTCTGGCACCGCCACCACGAGCGCCATGACCGCTTGACCTGACGATGGATGGTCAACCCCCACCACGGCGCACTCGGCCACGGCGTCGAGCATCGCGATGACCGACTCGACCTCGCGCGGGTACACCGGGAACCCGTTCACCACGATGAGGTCGTGGCGGCGGTCGACGAGGTGCAGGTCGCCGTCGTCGTCGAGGTACGCCACGTCTCGGGTGTCGAACCAGCCGTCGGGACCGGGCCCGTTGACTCCGTCGGGCCAGAACCCGCTGAACAGCGTGGTGCCGCGCACCATCACCTCTCCGGGGTCACCCTCGTCGACGTCGTCACCGTCGACGTCGAGGACGCGAAGCTCGATTCCGGGAAGCGCCCTGCCGACGCTGCCGGCCGAGGAGGGCAGCCCAGACGTGGAGGTGATCAGGGCAGTCGCCTCGACCATGCCGTAGCCCTCCCAGACTCGCTGCCCGGTGAGGGTCAGCAGTTGCGACGACACAGCCGGCGACATGGCTGCCTGCCCCGAGGCGATGAGTCGCACCCCACGAAGCGCCTGAACTACCTCGGGGCGCGAGGTCCAGTCGGTGAACAGCGAGGGAGCCGCTGCGACCACCGAGACACCCTCACGCTCGAGCAGGCTGAAGGCGTCGTCGGGGTCAAGTCGACGCTCGAGCACCACAGTGGCGCCCACCGACACCGCGAGACCCAGCAGCCCGTTCAGCGCCTGCGGGTCAACCAGAGGCAGCGACAGCAGCATGGTGTCGTCGTGCGCGAGCGGCTGGGGGTCGAGCGCGCCGAACTGCTCGACCGCCGCCAGCATGGCGCGGTGGCTCAGCATGGCCGCCCGGGCACGACCGTCGGTGCCGGCGGTGAACATCAGCAGGGCAATCGACTCGGGGGCAGGCGCCGTGGCGGGCACCGCTACACGATCGGGCCGGATGAGGTCGCCCCAGCCCGGGCTGCCCACCGCGATCACTCCGGAGGTTCCGATCTGGTTGGTCATGAGCGCCTCACGCACGGCAACCTCGCTGGAGGCATCGCAGATCACGAGCGACGGCGCAGTGTCGTGGGTGCGCTGGGCCAGCTCGTGGGAGGTGAGCTGGGGGTTGATCGGAACCGACACCAGCCCGGCACGAATGGCGCCGTAGTGGGCCACCACAAACTCCGTGCGGTTGGCCAGGACCAGGGCCACGCGGTCTCCCGCGCGCAGGCCACGCTCGCGGGCGCCGTGGGCGAAGGCGCTTACTCGGGTGTCGAGAGCAGCCCACGTGATGTGCGCACCCGCGTGCACGAGGGCCACTCCGTCGGGAGTGCGCCGGGCAGTGGCCGCGAGGACGTCAGCAACCGTGTGCACCATGAGTTCGAGTGTGGCATAGGGACCCGACCGTAGACTGACTTCATGAAGTCGGCGCGCCCCACTGAACTCGCCGACCTCTATCGCGTCGCCGGCGAGGCAAGTGCAGCGGCCGTCACACTCGCCGACCCCGACCCCGAGCCCACTGAGCCCGTCAAGGCCGATCCCACCGCAGCCGCCTTCTTCGACGTCGACAACACGATCGTCCGGGGGGCCAGCATTTTCCATCTAGCCCGCGGGCTAGCGGTGAGACGCTTCTTCACGGTGCCCGAGGTCGCTGACTTCGCCTGGAAGCAGATCAAGTTCGTCACCTCTGGCGCCGAGGACATCGACGACATGGCCTCGGCCACCGAGTCAGCTCTCGGGTTCGTCGCCGGGCGCCGTGTGTCGGAGGTAGTCGAGCTCGGCATCGAGATCTTCGACGAAATCATGGTCGACAAGCTGTGGCCCGGAACCCTCGCCCTTGCCCAGAACCATCTCGACGCCGGCCAGCGGGTATGGCTCGTCACCGCGGCCCCCATGGAACTCGCCACGATTATGGCCCAGCGTCTCGGGCTCACGGGCGCGCTGGGCACGGTCTCGGAGATCGTCGACGGCGCATACACCGGCAAGCTCGTCGGCCACCCCCTGCACGGACCCGCCAAGGCCGAGGCGGTCCGGGCCCTCGCGGCCCGCACCGGCCTCGAACTCGACCGCTGCGCCGCGTACTCAGACTCGTTTAATGATCTTCCGATGCTCTCGCTGGTCGGGGAGCCCTGCGCCGTGAACCCTGACCATGCCCTGCGCTCGTACGCTCGCGACCAGGGCTGGCCTATTCGCGACTTCCGTCGCCAGCGATTGGCCCGGCGCGCGGTGCCGGCGGGGGCCGTGGCCGCGGGAGCACTCGTGGCGGGGGTTGCGGTGGGTGTCGCCATCTCACGTCGCGGTGTGGGGATTCGCTAACCATGGCCACCATCGACCTCAACGCCGACGTCGGCGAGTCGTACGGGCGCTGGACCCTCGGCGACGACCTCGCGCTGATGCCCCACATCACCAGCGCCAACGTGGCCTGCGGCTTCCACGCCGGTGACCCCACCACCCTGCGTCGAACCGTGGCCCAGGCCAGCAGCCTCGGCGTCGCCGTGGGCGCGCAGGTGGGGTATCACGACCTGCGCGGTTTTGGCCGTCGGGCCATCACCATCGAGGCTGAAGACCTCG
>CALQEM020000120.1:0-10334 GCA_943329595.2 Bifidobacterium breve | reverse complement strand
GCGGCCACGGCCGACTCCCCCAGCACCACGCTCGATGCCGGGTCGAGCAGGCCCGAGCCCGCAATCTCTGACACCACGCCACTACGACGCGCGAGATGCAACTCCAACGCGTTGCGCGCCGACTCGATGCGCAGGTGTAGACGGTCGAGGCGTCCGGCCATCTGCGACAGCCAGAGACCGAACAGCAGCAGCAGTGCCACCGCGACAACCCACCAGTACCAGTTCACTCAGCGCCTCCCTCAGCGCGGGTGAATCGCGCGAGACGCCCCACCAGCTGTCCCCGCAGGTCGCACTGAACCGGACCCGCGCCCATGGTGACGCTCTCGTACACCTCGACGATTTCGGTGGCCACACTCGACCAGTCGTACTCGCGCGCACGGGCGCGACCTGCCTCAACCAGCGTGCTGCGACGCACCGGGTCGGCGAGCAGGTTGTTCACTGCCCGGGCTAGGTCGGCCGGGTCGGCAGTCGCGAACATCTGGCCCGCGCGCGCTGAGTCGAGAACGCGCACGAACGGCGGCAGGTCACTCGCCACGACAGGCGTTCCGCTGGCCATGGCCTCCAGCAGGACAATGCCAAAGGACTCACCCCCCAGGTGAGGGGCGATGTAGGCGTCGACCGAGTGGAAAGCGTCGACCTTCTCCTGCTCGGTGACCAACCCGAGGAACTGCAGGTGATCGCGCACGTCGGCGTCGAGCGAGGCCTCGATGGACTCGATGTCACCCGGGCCGGCAACGAGCACCCGCACCCTCGGATTGGCAGCGATGATCGCCGGCATCGCGTCGATGAGCACCTGCAGTCCCTTGCGCGGCTCATCGAGCCGGCCGAGGAACAGGAGGGCCCCCCCGTCGCCCGGCCAACCCGCCATGGGCTGACCCTCCTCGAAGGCTCGACAGCGAACCCCGTTGGGAATGAGCACCGCATCTCCGCCCACGTGCTCAACCAGAGTGCGCCTCGCGGCCTCGCTCACGGCAATGCGAGCGCTGATCTTCTCCATGGCCGTCTGAATGGGCCCGTTCACTGCGAGCAGCATCCGAGAGCGTTCCTGCGAGGCGTGCCACGTACCGACGACCGGCCCATTGGCCACCCAGCACGCGATCAGGCCGATGCTCGGGGCCGCGGGTTCGTGGATGTGCAGCACGTCGAACTCACCCTCGCGAATCCAGCGGCGAACCAACTGGGTAGCACCCACCCCAAACTTCAGCCGGGCGACCGACCCGTTGTACCGCACCGGCACTGTGCGTCCGGCCGGCACGACGTAGGGCTCGAGCACACTGGCCTCGGCCTCGCCGCGCATCGGCGCCAGCACGCTGACGTCATGGCCCAGCACGATGAGCTCCTCGGCAAGGTCGCGCACATGCGACTTGACTCCCCCGGGAACGTCCCAGTCGTACGGGCACACCAGACCCACCCTCATGTGGGCGAGGGGCCTGACTCCGCCGCGGGATCGTCGATCCACACGCGCGCCAGCATGTGCCAATCGGTGGGGTGCTCACGAATTCCCTGCTCGAACACGCGCGCGAGTCCCTGCACCAGGGTCGCGATGCGCTCGGCTCGCTCGCCGGTAGTGGGCATGGGGAGGGGCTCGTGAATGCGGCCCATCGCCCGGTCGCGCTCGTACCAGAGCGTGCCGGGGAATAGTGGAACGCCGGTGTCGACCGAGATAGCCGCCATGCCCACGGGCATCTTGGTGGTGGCCCCAAAGAACTCCACCGGAATCCCACGGTGCGACAGGTCGCGGTCAGAGAGCACCGCCACGAGGCGGCCCGACGTGGCGCGTTCGCTCAGGGTGGAGAACACCGACGCGCCACTGCCCTCGTGCGGGATGACCTCAATATTGCGCGCCTCGCGGAAGGCCAGGAACTTGGCGAAGAGCTCCTCAGGCTTGAGCCGCTCGGCCACGGTGGAAACCCCGCCGAACTCCTCAGCGGCCCAGGCGCCAGCGTGGTCCCAGTTTCCCGAGTGCGGGAGGGCCACGATTGCTCCCGTGCCGGCCGCGAAGGCCGCGTGCAGCTTCTCCTTACCCTCAAGCTCGAAGGTGCTCATCAATCGCTCGGTGCTCCATCCCGGCAGCCGAAACGCATCGCAGTAGTACCGCATGTACGAGCGCATGCCCTCGCGGCTAACCTCGCGTAACTCCTTCTCTGACAGATCACCGCCAAGCACCCGGTTGAGGTTGGACTCGAGCCGGGTCACACCCTTACCCCGGCGCGACCACGACGCGTCGGCGAGGCGGTCGAACAGCGCGTAGGCCGAGCGCTCGGGCATGCGTCGCACGGCCGACCAGCCGAGACCAAACCCCGCGACGGTCGCGCGGTCGACGATCGCGCTCATGGTGTCTGCGCCGACGAGAGCGCCTGACCCCGCACGTGCAGGAGCCGCTGCACGATGGTGAAGAGCACCACCGCGACGAGAACCCACAAAATCACGGGCAGCGCCAGCGTGACGCCAAGGCCCGTGAGCAAAAGCCCGAGGCCGATGAAGAGCATGCGCTCGGTGCGCTCGGCGAACCCCACGGTGCACGTGAGGCCGAGGCTCTCGGCGCGAGCCCGGGCGTACGAGACGATGAACCCGCCGATGAGGGCGAGCAGCGCCGCAGCGCAGGTGACGAGGTCGTGCTGCGAGGCGTACCAGTAGACAATCGCCCCGAACACCGCCCCGTCGGCCACACGGTCGAGCGTGGAATCGAGGAAGGCACCCCAGGGGCCGCTGCGGCCCGACAGCCTCGCCATCGTGCCGTCGAGCGAGTCAGATGGCGCGAACACGAGCGCCGCTACCAGCGACCACAGGAACATCCCTTGAGCAATGAGTCCCACCGACAGCCCGATGATGCCGACGGTGCCCACGATTGTCACCACATCGGGCGAGACACCCAGCTTGAGGAGGCCGCGGGCCGGCGGCTCGAGCACGGCCGCGAGCTTGGCGCGAACGCCCTGATTGTTCAGCACTCGACGATGCTATCCGCAGCGAGCACGATCTCCGGGGCGAAGTGAGGTCAACCCCCCTCGATGCGGCGTGCGCCCGCTCGGCAAGGATGCGAGCGTGAGCATTCGAAGCATGGCACTTGTGGGCGCGACTGGAGGTGCCACCACAACCCTCGCCGCCCGGATGGCCATGCTCGCCGGCAGCCCGGCACAGGTCGGCCCCCTGACCGAGATGGTGGTCGGCGACACCCGAGTGGCCCTGCTCGACGGCGCTTCGGCTGATCTTTCTGCCCAGTCTGCGGTGTCGGCCACGGGGTGCGCGATCTTCGTTCTCTCATGCGACGTGGGCCTCGACCCAGCCTCGACCGAACTGTGGCAGTGGTGCGACGAGCGTGAGGTGCCACGGCTCATCATGCTCACTGACGTGGGCACTGGCCGCGCAGACTTCGACGACATGGTTGCCATCGCACAACGGGCCCTGGGCGACACGGTCGTCACGCGCTACCTTCCGCTCGCCGACGACGACGACGCGGCACCCGCCGGGCTATTCGACCTCGTGCACGAGCGCATCATCGACTACTCAAACGGCCAACGCACCGAGCGCGAGCCCGATGCCGAGCACATTGGCCTCACGCGCGACTCCCGCATCGACCTCGTAGAGGCCGTGCTTGCGGTGACCGACGACGACTCGCTCGTGGCGGGCTGGGTAGAGAACCAGACCGTCGATGCCAACACCCTCGAGCGCGAACTCGCCCTCGCGGTGAGCCGCGGCTACCTGCAGCCCATTCTGCCGACCACCCGTGCCAACGACGCCCTGGGAGTCACCGAGGCGATCGCCCTCATCGTGTCGTCACTCCCGGGGCCCGAATCGCTACCCCTTCCCGCGGTGGTGGGACCACGGGGAACTCCAGCGGCCCCGCTCGAATGCGATCCCGCCGGTCCCCTGCTCGCCGAGGTGCTGTGCGTGGCCGACCAGGGTGCCCTGGTGCGGGTGTGGTCAGGCGTGCTGGTGGCGGCAGACACGTCGGTGGAGGCCGGGCGACTCGCTTGGTGCCAGCTTTCCGAGGCGCGAGCCGGAACCGTGATCACCTCGCCAGACCATCGGCTCTCGCTCCTCGCCGAACCGCTAGACGATCCGTTCGACTGACGTCTGGCTCAGCCAAGCGCCGGGGGAAGCCCGCGGTCGGTGAGTCGCTGGGCCTCGTCGAGGCCCCCACGCAGCGACTCGAGGTCGCCCGTGAGTCCGCTGACGAGTTGGTTGACGCGGTCGTCCTCGATCGCGGTGGGCCCGAGCGCCACGACCTCGCCCATGCGTGCGGCCAGGCCCTCGAGCCCGAGGGCGGCTGACTCCATGCGGGCCAGCAGCGTGTCGCGCAGCGAGCCGAGCCGGGTCGCCACCTCCTGCTGCTCGCCGACAGCCTGAATCGAAGCCTGTAGCGCCGAGGCGAGGCGAGGGTCGGTGGCATCGTCGGCCTGCCGCTGCAGCCGCACAGCCTCGGAGGTAAGGCGCGCGGGGTCGGCCCCCGCGATGGACTGCTCGACGAGCGTCACACGTCCGGCGAGTACGCGTAGCGACTCGAGGGCTTCGCGACTGTCGCGCTCGACCGACGAGACTTCGGTTTTCAGCCATGGATCGCCAGACGTGACACTGAGCTGGCCCATCCGTGTAACCGCCGACTCGGCGCGCGTGAGCAGCCTGCCTGCCGCGCTCGTAGGGTGCGCCAAGGGCAGAGTATCGGCCCCCACCACCTCGTCACGTGGCTCGGCCGGCTCGGACCGACGGGCCCCCAGCAGCACCTTCACCACCAGAACGGCGACACCGATGAGCAGCCCGCGTGCCACGGAGTCGAGCACCGCCCAGGCCACGCCACCCACCACCGCGGCGATCAGCCAGCCCCAGGGGTCGGCAAGCTCGCGCGACAGAGGAGACCGACGGTCGGGCGACATGTCACCATCCTGCCCAATCATGGGGGCCGACGCACCGGAAGGGCGGAGGCTCAGAAGTTGGAGAGCACGCTAGTGAGAACTTTGCCGATGGTGGCCGGGTCACTGGCATCGTAAAAGGCAGCACGAGACGACTCAGCGATTTGCTTCAGGGCCTCAGTGTCGGCTCCTTCGCCATAGGCAATGGGGAACACCCGCACACTGGTGTCGAGACTCTCTCCGCCGAGTTGGCGGAGCAGGCCCTTGAGGTCGGTGTCGGGCGGGTACTCGTTGCGGCCATCGGTGAGTAGCACGATCGCGTTGATGCGGGTGGTGTCGAGCGAGGCGGTCATCTCCTGCTGTGCAGCGCGTAGCGTGGCGTAGAGCCCAGTGCCGCCGTCGGGCACGAGCCCGCGAATGGTGCTGGTGACCTGCGGCAGGGTGGTGGTGACGGGGCCGATGGGCACCGACTTGAGGTAGGGCTCGCCGCCGGTGCCGAGGCCGGTGGAGAACAGCCAAAGGCCGAGCTCGTCGTTGGGCGCGAAGCCCTGCACCGCCTGCTCGGCGGCCTCCTTGGCGAGGTCGAGCTTGGACTTGCCAGCGTCGGGTACCGGCTCACCCATGGAGCCCGAGACGTCGAGAATCACGAGAACCCGTGCACCCTTACGCAGCGAGTCCCACGACTTTTGTACCTGCTCGAGAACAGCGGGCGCGGGAGGGGCAAGCACGACCGCGGGCTGGTTGACGAGCATGCCGTTGGCCTCGGTGAGTGGGTCGCCCGCAACCCCCTCGAAGCTGCGGAAGCCGGCGGCCTGGAAGCGCTGCTGCTGTGCGGGCTCGCGCACGAAGGAGAGGAAGTCGGCCGCAACCGCCTTCTTGGGCGCGTCAACCCACGAGGCGTCGAGCACGATCCACGGGTTGTCAGAGAGCAGCGTGCCCTCCTTGGGGTACACGGCCACGAGCGGTACGGCCGGCGGGGGAGCCTGACCGGCCTTGGCGGGGTCGCCGGTGGGGTTGCCGCTGTTGTAGTCGAGCACCGACTTCTCCTCGACGGTCACCGCCGACACGTAGGTGAGCCCCTTGCCGGCAGCGGCCGCCCGCGACATGTTGTCGAGGAAGGTGAGGGTGGTGTCGCCGTAGTGCACCACCGACTGCTCGATGCTGGTGACGTACGCCTTCACGGCGGGGTCGGCAACCTGTGCTGACGTGAGGTCGCTCGACACGCCGGTGGCCGCGAAGTAGGCCGCGACAGTGGCGTTGAGCCCCGAGGTGGAGTAGTGCGGGTTGGTCTTGCCGAGCTTGAACTTGCCCCACTCGGGGTGGCCGTAGGCGCCCCAGCCCTTGGGGTTCTTTGACAGCGTGAGCAGGTCTCCCCACCCGATCTCCTTGGCGGGCCAGCCGAGGGCCTCGGCCATCGGCCGGGGCATAGCGACCACGAGGGGGGTCTGGGCAATGCTGGGGAGGTCCTTGGGCACGATATTGGGGGTGTCGTTCGAGGCCAGGCCCTGCTGCAGCAGGCCTGCCCACGAGCTGGAGGCCGGGGTCCACACGTCGGGACGCGGGCCGTCGGTGGTGTCGTCCCACCCGCGGGCCAACGCTGCCTCGGCACCACCGCTGGCCTTACTGACCACGGTGACCTGGGCGCACCCCGCGCCCACGGTGCGGCGCTGACCGTTGTAGTCGGCCGCCATCGTGCCCAGCAGCGCGGCCTTCTCGCTCGAGGCAACCACGGTGATGACCTGGCAGGAGGCATCGACGCCGGCGCTCGCGACATTGGTTGGGCCGGTCTCACGGCCGGTCCAGGCACGCACGCCGAAGATGAGGGCAAGCCCCACCAGGGCAGCAATGATGAGTGCCCACGGACTGCGTCGGCCTTCGGCCATCTGGCTCTCCCCTATTGGTCGCGCTGGCGTGCCGGACACCTGAGTCTGTCACCGGTCACTGACACGAGTGACGAACCGCGACTCGCGGACGTTCCGGCTTAGGTCGGCTCGCTCTCGACGGGCCACGCCTCGGCCAGCAGGTCGCGGGTCTCATGTAGCAGTTGCGGCAGCACCTTCGACCCGCCGATGACCGTCATGAAGTTAGCGTCGCCACCCCAGCGTGGCACCACGTGCTGGTGCAGGTGGTCGCTAAGCGACCCCCCGGCAGCGCCGCCGAGGTTGAGTCCGGTGTTGAAGCCGTGCGGCGCCGAGATAGAGCGGATTACCTTCACCGCGGTACGGGTCATCAGGCCGACCTCGGTGACCTCATCGTCGGTGAGCTGGTCAAGTTCGCCCACGTGGCGGTAGGTCACGATCATCAGGTGGCCGGGGTTGTAGGGGTAGCGATTAAGCACGGCGTAGCAGGTCTGTCCGCGCGCCACCACGAGCCCCTCATCGACGCTCAACGACGGGATGCGGCAAAACGGACAGCCCTCGGCGCGAGCGTCAGTTGACAGGTAAGCCATGCGAAAGGGGGCCCACAGCCGCATCAACCGGTCGCCGACATCGGCCCCGCCAGCGAGCATGCCCTCAACGTTGAGAACGGGAAGCTCCCCCGGAATCTCCACCATGCTCAGACCTGCACCCGCGACTCGACCGCGGCCACGATTTCGGCGATGGCGTCGTCGACGGCCACACCATTCTTCTGCTCGCCATCGCGGTAGCGGAACGACACCCCGCCCGCCGCCATATCGTCGTCGCCCGCGATGAGCATGTACGGCACCTTCTGCTTCTGGGCGTTGCGGATCTTCTTCTGCATGCGGTCGTCGCTGTCGTCGACCTCGACTCTGATGCCCGCGGCCCGCAGCTGAACTGCCACCTCGTGCAGGTAGTCGACGTGAGCCTCGCTGATGGGGATGCCCATCACCTGCACCGGCGCGAGCCAGGGCGGAAAGGCGCCGGCATAGTGCTCGAGCAGCACGCCGAAGAAGCGCTCGATTGAGCCGAAGAGTGCGCGGTGAATCATGATGGGTCGCTGGCGCGTGCCGTCGGCGGCTTGATACTCGAGCTCGAAGCGCTGGGGCAGCTGGAAGTCAACCTGAATGGTCGACATTTGCCAGGTGCGCCCAATGGCGTCCTTGGCCTGCACCGACACCTTGGGGCCGTAGAAGGCTGCGCCGCCCTCATCGAGCACCAGTTCAAGGTTCTGCTTAAGGGCCGCCTCGCGGAGTGCCTCGGTGGCCTCGGCCCACTCGTCGTCGGTGCCCACCGACTTATCGGGGTCGCGGGTGCTGAGCTCGAGGTAGAAGTCGTCGAGGCCGTAGTCGCGCAGCAGTTGCAGCACGAAGGTGAGCAGCGAGTCGAGCTCGCCGGGCATCTGCTCCTTCGAGCAGTAGATGTGGGCGTCGTCCTGGGTGAAGCCGCGGGCGCGGGCGAGGCCCTGCACCACGCCGCTCTTCTCATAGCGGTACACCGTGCCGAACTCGAACAGGCGCAGTGGCAGTTCGCGGTACGAGCGTCCGCGCGAACGGAACACCAGGTTGTGCATGGGGCAGTTCATGGGCTTGAGGTAGTACTCCTGGCCGGCGCGCTTGACGTGGCCGTCGTCGTCGCGCTCCTCGTCGAGCCGCATGGGCGGGTACATGCCCTCGGCGTACCACTGCAGGTGACCCGAGGTTTCAAAGAGCGCGCTCTTGGTGAGGTGGGGCGTGTACACGAACTCGTAGCCCGCAGCCTCGTGGCGGTTGCGCGAATAGTCCTCCATGGTGCGGCGCACAATGCCACCGCGGGGGTGAAACACCGCGAGCCCCGAGCCGATCTCGTCAGGGAAACTGAACAGATCGAGCTCGGTGCCCAGCTTGCGGTGGTCGCGGCGCTCGGCCTCCTCGAGGAAGGTGAGGTAGGCGCGCAGCGCCTCCTTGTCGGGCCACGCCGTGCCATACACGCGCTGCAGCTGCTCGTTCTTCTGATCGCCGAGCCAGTAGGCCGCTGCCGAACGCATCAGCGAGAAGGCGTTGGGCGCAATCATCTTGGTGGTGGGCACGTGCGGGCCGCGGCAGAGGTCCTTCCACACGACCTCGCCCTTACGGTCGAGGTTGTCGTAGATGGTGAGTTCGGCCCCGCCAACCTCCATCACGTCGGCCCCGCCCTCGCTACCGATGAGGCGCACCTTGTAGGGCTCGTTGGCCAACTCGATCAGAGCGTCGGCCTCGCTGATCACTCGGCGACTGAAGCGCTGGCCGCTCTTGACGATTTCCTGCATTCGCTTTTCAACGAGCGCGAGGTCATCGGGAGTGAAGGGTCGCTCTACTCCGAAGTCGTAGTAGAAGCCGTCTTTGATGGGCGGGCCGATGCCCAGCACCGTGCCGGGGAACACGCCCTGCACCGCCTGGGCGAGCACGTGGGCGGTGGAGTGGCGCAGCACGCGCAGGCCGTCGTCGGAGTCGATCGACACCGGCTCGACAACATCACCGTCAGCAAGGGGCTGGTCGAGGTCGCGTAGTTCGCCGTTGACGCGCACCACCACGGTGGAGCGCTGCTCGGCAAAGAGGTCGGCGCCCGTGGTGCCGGTCTCGACCGCTCGTTCCTGCTGCTCTCCAGCGGGTCCGACGGTGAGGGTGATCGTGGCCACGGGAACTCCTACGTTGAGGGGGCGAACACCCCCGAGGCTACCGGGTCGGAACAGTGGCGGTCGCCGCCGGAAGGTACTTGCTCAGGGGAGCCGGCTTGATGCCATGGCGGGCATACATCGCGATGATGCGCTGGATGTTCGACTTGAGGTCGCCTTCGAAGTGCAGCAGCACGATATCGCCGGGCTCGAACCTCAGGTCCTTCACAAACAGCACCCTGCCGTTCTTGAGCACCACGATGTTCCAGAGAACGATATAGCGAATGCCGCACGTGGCGGCGGTGCGCTGAATGTCAGGCCCGGCGTAGCGCCGCGAGAACCAGCCGTCGCCGTAGGGCGGGCGCAGCAGCCAGGGCCGCACGCCGAACCTGTTCGCGTAGGCCTTCTGCGTGGTGCAGATCTCGTAGGTGCGGTCGGTGCTCTCCTTGCCCAGCGCCTTGTGCGTCATCGAGTGGTTCTGCACCGAGTCGAAGGCGCCGATGGCCTTGAAGAACGACCAGCGGCCGCCCACCTCCGACTTGGTGAGAAACACGGTGACCGGGATCTTGTGCTGGGTTACATATCGCGCCGCCGCACTCTGCTTAAACGACCCATCGTCGATGGTGATGAAGAAGACGGGGTCCTTGGTCTTGATCTGGTACACCACCGGGGGCAGTGCCGGCGCCACTACCGCGGCTAACGTCAGCGGCTGCACGCCCGCCTCAGCGGCGGGCATCAGGCCCACGGCGAACGCCGACGCGAGCACCAAGGCGCCCACAGCCACGATGGCCGTACGTCGACAATCGCTCCGGACGACATGGGTCATGCGCAGAACTGTGCCATGTCCCTACCCCAGAACGCTCGCGAGGTGGCCAGCGTCGACGGCAAGGTCGCTGGCGCCGTTGATCATCGAGTTACCCGCTGATGATCCAGCCGCGGCAGCAGCATCATCAAGTG
>CALQEM020000119.1:0-10374 GCA_943329595.2 Bifidobacterium breve | reverse complement strand
CTGCACACCACGCCCGCGCACGACGAGCTGGCGGTCGACGGTGCCCGGACCAACGCCACGTGGGGACTCGAGGTGCCGCAGTACTTCGCCCCCGCCGACTTCGTGGAGGTGCCCTCGCTGCTGCGGCCCAACGCGTTCTCGCTCGTGGCCGACGAGGTCGCCGCGGTGCGGTCGGCCGTGGGCGCCTACGAGACCGGCGTGTACGCGCGCTACGAGGTGAGCGGCCCGGGGGCCGAGGCGTGGCTCGACTCGCTGCTCGCGTGCCGCATTCCGCAGGTTGGTCGGCTGCGGTTGGCCCCCATGCTGCGCCCTAACGGCAGGCTGGTCGGCGACCTCACGGTGTCGAGGCTCGACCATGACCGCTTCTGGCTGGTGGGCTCGTACTACCTGCAGGAGTGGCACCAGCGCTGGTTCGAGCAGCACGCCTTCGCACACGACGTCACGCTCACCAACGTCACCGACCAGTGGCTCGGCTTCGCGATTTCGGGCCCGTCGTCGCGCGAACTGCTGTCGCGGGTGGTTGCCGGCGACGTGTCCAACGCCGCGCTGCCCTTCATGTCGATCGCGTCGCGCGAGGTGCTGGGGTCGGCGGGCGTGGTTGCCCGGCTGTCGCTCACCGGTGAGCTCGGCTACGAAATCACGGTGCCGGCGCACGCGCAGCGGGCCCTGTGGGTGGGGCTGCGCGAGGCGGGCGCCGACCTCGGGCTGCGTCCCGTGGGAGACCGGGCCATCGACAGCCTCCGGCTTGAGAAGGCCTACGGAATCTGGTCGACCGAGTTCACCCAGGCGTACACCCCGGCGATGTCGGGGCTCGACCGGTTCGTCGCGCTCGACAAGGGCGAGTTCGTTGGCCGCGAGGCCGCGCTGCGCGAGTCGGAGGTCGGGCCGCGCCAGCGGCTGGTGCTGCTGCACGTCGATGCCGACCGCGCCGACGCCATGGGCGATGCGCCGGTGTGGCTGGGCGACCGGCTCGCGGGCTTTGTGACCTCGGGTTCGTACGGGCACCACGTCGGCATGAGCCTCGCTCTCGCGTACGTCGATGCGGAGTTGGCAGGTGGCAGTGGTGCGGGTGAGGGCGGCTCGGGCACTGGTGGCAGTGGTGCGGGTGAGTGGCCGCTGCTGGTGTCGGTGGTCGGAGATCGGCGTCCCGCGCGCATCCTGCCCGAACCCCCCTACGACCCCAGCGGCGCTCTCCTCCGCACCTAATCGCATCGGGGGCACCCAAGCCCCTACCTATCGCGCCGCGGCGCCCCCAGGTATCCACAGGCCACCTTGACCAACCTTGACCAGTTGTGCTGGACTGGAAGCATGGAGCAGGTGAACGTTCTCGAGGCCAAGACCCAACTGTCGGCTCTTCTCGCGCGCGTCGAGGCGGGGGAGGAGATCGTCATCGCGCGGGCGGGCGTGCCCGTGGCCAAGCTTGTGCCGATTCCGCCCGAGCGCAAGCCGCGCGTGCCGGGAGCCTGGAAGGGCCGGTACAACCTCCCTGACAATTGGGAGGAACTATGGGCCGAGTCAGACAAGCTCGTCCTCGAGATGTTCGAGGAGAGCCTCGCCCAGGACGACGAATGAGACTCCTGCTCGACACCAATGTGCTGATTGCCTGGCTCACTGATCGTCGTCTCTCGGCCGAGGCCCGGGGGGCCATTGCTGACCCGACTAATGACGCCGTTGTATCGGTGATCGCCCTGTGGGAGATGGCCATTAAGCAAGGCGTGCGCAAGCTGGACCTCGCCATTCCCACCGACGGCGAACTCGAAGAGTTGGGCTTCGGACTGCTCGCCGTGACAAGCCGAGACGCCCATCGCATGGCCACCCTGCCGCTCCACCACCGCGACCCCTTCGATCGCATGCTCGTGGCCCAGGCGCTCGGCGAGTCACTCACCCTCGTCACCAGCGATCGCGCGATGGCAAGCTACGGCGTGGCCATCATCGTGGCCTGAGGCGGCCATCCGCGCGCACGGTAGACAATGAAGACGTGCGCCTTCCCCCCTCCGCTGCACCCGCCTCGGCGGCCTAGCTGCGATGTCCCCCTCATCTCGCGCGATGGCCGCATTCCGCCACCGCGACTACCGCATTTTTTGGGCCGGCGGCCTGATCTCGAACTCCGGCACCTGGCTTCAATCGCTCACGGTGCCCTTTGTGCTCTTTCAGATCACCGGAAGCGCGCTGTGGGTGGGCCTCGCCGCCGTGGCACAGTTTCTACCGATGGTGCTGCTGAGTCCGCTGGGCGGCTCGCTCGCCGACCGTCGCTCGCGGCGCCGAGTGCTGCTGGCCACCCAGAGCGGCATGGCGCTCACGGCGCTGGGCCTGCTGATCACCTGGGTCTCGGGCGTCCGCTCGCCGGTGGTGCTCCTCGCCTTCCTCGTTATCGGCGGGGTGATCAACGGCATCAACCTGCCCAGCTGGCAGGCGTTCGTGAGCGACCTCGTGCCGCGTGACGACCTTCTCTCGGCGGTGACCCTCAACTCGCTGCAGTTCAACGGAGCCCGGGCTATCGGCCCCGCAATCGCGGGCGTGGTGATCGCCCTCTTCGGCCCCGCGTGGGCGTTCGGGCTCAACGCGGCCTCCTTCGTGTTCGTGCTGGTGGCCCTGCTGCTGGTGCGGGGTCGCGTGCACGTGCCGAGCGTCAACACCGACGGGGTGTTCCGGCAGTTCCGCGCCGCGCTGGGCTATGCGCGGAGCGAGCCGGGGCTGCTGCTGACCTTCCTCGTGTCGGGTCTACTTGGCGGGCTCGGAAACCCGGTCTTCGCCTTCACGGTCGTGTTCGCGGGAGCCGTGTACCTTGTTGGCCCCGCGGCCCTCGGCTTCCTCAACGTGGCCCCCGGAGTGGGGGCGGTGATGGCGGCCCCCATCGTGTCGCGCCGCGGCACGAGCGCACTGTCGGGAACCGTTCGCTGGGCGATGGTGGTGTACGGCCTGGGCATCACCGTGTTCGGCGCTTCGACGTCGTATGTGGTGGGGATGGTGGCCCTGGTGTTCGTGGGCGGCGCCTTCCTTGCGGGCATCAGCAGCGTGAACACGTCGCTGCAGCTGTTCGTCGACGAGCGCTTCCGCGGCCGCGTGATGGCGGTGCGCCTCATGGTGTTCACCCTCTCGGTCTCGGTGGGTGGCCTCGTACAGGGGTGGGTCGCCGACCACGTCGGCCCACACGCAACCGTGGTCACGGCCGGACTGCTTATGGTGGGCTTCGGCGTGGTGATAGGCAGACTCCGCGGCAGGTACTCGCTCTCGCGGCTCGATGGCCCGGCCCTCACGGGTGCGTCAGGTGCTCGCGCTGCGTGACGACCCGTGGGTGTCCTCACCGGAACAAGGTTGCCTAGGGTAGACGCATGACCGGCATCGACGACCGCCGATTTCGTGAGGTGCTTGGCCACTACCCGACCGGAGTTGCCCTGGTCGCAGCTCTCGCGCCCGAGGGCGATCCGGTCGGAATGGTGGTGGGGTCGTTCACCTCGGTGTCGCTCGACCCCCCGCTCGTGGCCTTCCTGCCAGCCATCGGGTCGGGCACGTTTGCGCGGCTCCGTCAGTCGGGCACCTTCGTGATCAACGTTCTGTCGGCTGAGCAGGAGGGTCTCTGTCGCACCTTCGCGTCGCGGTCTGACGACAAGTGGGCTGGCGTCGACTGGCATGCCTCCGCCTCGGGCGACCCAATCCTGCGCGACGCAGTGGCCTGGATCGAATGCGCCGTTGAATCGATCACCGAGGCGGGCGACCACTACCTAGTGATCGGGCGCGTGCGCGACCTGAGCGTGCAGAGTCCGGTCACACCTCTCGTCTTCTTCCAGGGCGGCTACGGGCGGTTTACGCAGTCGTCACTGGTGGCTGCCTCGACGCCCGAACTCATCGCCGCGATTCGCATGGCGGAGGCCGCCCGGGGCGACATCGAGAGGTTGGCGGCTCGGCTGGGTGTTGCGTGCGACGTGGTCGCCGCAGTGGGCGGCGACCTCGTCTTCGTGGGATCGGCGGCCGCCGAGAACGCTGACCCGAGCGGATCCACCCTCGGCACCCGAATCCCGCTGATGGCCCCGCTCGGCGAGCAGTACGTGGCGTGGTGCGGCCCAGAGGCTGCCGAGGAGTGGATGAGCCGCGCGGGAATCACCGATAGCCACGAGCGCGCCGTGCTGCGAGCCCGTCTTGACTCCGCACGTGAGCGCGGGTGGTCGATGTCGGACATGGCTCCCGAGGAGGAGCTCGGACTCTACGACGTGCTGCGCGAGTATTCCGACGGCGAGGTGAGCCCGGCAGAACAGCGCGACATCCACGAGCGCATCGAGAGATGGTCGATCGACGACGCGCCGGGCACCATCGAGCCGGAAGCCCTCTACGACGTGCACTCGATCGCCGTGCCGGTTCTCGACGCCGACGCGCGCCCCATGCTGCTGCTGCGCGTGGTAAGCCTCCCCCACCCCGCGTCAGGCGCGCAGATTGAGGAGTGGGTCGCCGGGCTGCTGCAGTGCGCGGCCTCGATCGGCGCCCACATCGAGGAACTCGCCCGCTAGCCCAGTGCGAGTGCCGCGATCGCAGCCGCTGCCAGCTCGATGTCTTCGTCGGTGGACGCGCCGCTCACTCCGATGGCCCCAAGGAGTGCCGAGGTCGGGCCCACGGGAAGGCCCCCGCCCAGGGTGGTGAAGGGGAAGCCCACCTGAGCCTTGATCTGGGTGATGACGTCGGGAACTCGCGCGGCCAGTGCCCCAAGGTCTGCAGACGGCTGGCGCATCGCGTGCGCGGTCTGGGCCTTCGAGCGGGCGATGCCGGGGGTAAACCACATAGCTCCCTCCATGCGAATGGTGAGAAGCTCGTGGCCCGAGGCATCGACGACGCAGCAGCTCACGGTGAGGTCACGGTCGAGGGCCGAAGCTAGGACGTGGTCGGCCAGGGCACGGGCATCGCTCAGAGTGAGGGTCATGGCGTACGGCCTTTCGTCGGGGGCAGGTGCGGTCGCAGGCTCACCACGGGTCTCGTGGCGGCTGTTGGCAGGCCCATTGTGACAAGCCGCGGGGGGCCTCGTCGCACCGCACCGACTTCAGAGCAGCGTCAGGTGAGCTGCTCGGCCGACAGCCCGAGCTCGCGGGTGGCCGCCGCACGCGCCCATACTCCGAGCTGCGTGCGGGTGAGGGAACGGTGCACCATCACCTGAATCGACAGGCCGTCGAGCAGCCCGATGAGTCGCGCCGCAGAGCCCCTGGGGTCGGGGCAGTCGAACAGGCCAGCCTCGACCCCGGCGCTGATCTGCTCGGTGAACACCTCGTTCCAGCGGCTGGCCAGCGATGCCATCATGCGGCGCATCGCGGGCTCGCGCAGCGACTCGGCCCAGGCATCGACCCACACGGTCCAGCCAGGCGCGCTGCCCTGGGGCGCGTACAGGGCGATGATGCGGCGTAGGGCGTCGAGCGGGTCGCGGGCCGCGGCCACGGTCGAGTCGAGGCGGTCGAGGTCGCGGCGCACGGCGTGGGCGAGCGCCTCAGCGAACAGCTGCTCCTTGGTGCCGAAGTGGTAGAAGACCAGCGCGGGACTGATGCCCAGCTCGGTCGACACGTCGGCCACCCTGGTGTGGCCGAACCCGCGCTTGGTTACCTCGGCGGCGGCTGCCTCGAGGATTTCCTCGCGCCGCACCTCAACCCTGCGTCGGCTCATCAGCGGAACCTAGGCCCAGTCGCGCGGGACGCTGCGGAGCCACTCACGCGACCCGACAATCCGATCGCCCTCGCGGCACACCAGATCGATAGCGACCTCGAAATGGCTCGACGTCGCGGTGACCGACATGCTGCTATCTGACGAGACTGTCACGGGGTTGCCCTCGCCGTCGTCGACCATCTCCAGGGTCATGCTGGTGCGGGCGTGCGCGGTCTGCTCGAACGTCAGGGTGCTTACCGTGACCTCCCCCTCGTAGCGCTCCTTCGAGCGGCCGTGGGGCGTGTCGTAGAACTCGCCGCCACTGGCCACCTTCGCCGAGCTGATGCGCCTGACGACGTCGCGCGCGTAGGCGCATTCGATGCCGGCGAGGTCCTCCGCCCCACTGGAGGCTCCGGGCTCGAAGTCGCGCGATGCTGGCGCGCCGGTGGGATCGTAAACGGGCAGCAACACCTCGCCGCGCAGCACGGTGAGAGTGAGGGGGCGCGGCGGCGCCGCGGTGTTGGGCCAGTCGGTGCCCGCGACGCTGACCCGCACCACGTGGCCCGGAAGCCAGCGCCAGGCCGACGCCTCGAGATCGAGCACGACCTCGATCGGCTCGCCGGGCACGAGAGCCACAGGCGAGCCGAGGTCGGCGGCGCGATTGAGGTTCTGGGTCCAGCGCGCCACCAGCGTCGACACGCCGTCGGGCGCGACGTCGGAGAGCTTCACCGACACGTTCGCCACCGGCTCCGACGACGTGAGGGTGAGCGTCACCCGCGGCATGCCGGCGATCTCGAGGGGGCCCTCGGCGACATCCCACGTGAGTGACGCGCGCTCGTCATTCTGCTGGTCGAGGGGTAGGCCGTAGGGAAGGTGCCCGGCACAGCTGATCCAGGCAGCCATGCCGACGTCGGGCCGCACATCGAGGCTGCGGACTCCCTCGAGCGGGTACGTGGACCACGACGTTCGCTCGGTGGGCCAGGTGTCGGCGCGCCACACGCCCGGAACCGTATCGAGGTCAGGCGCCGGCGCGTGCGACTCGATGGCGAACCACGTGCAGGTGGGGTCTGCGTCGCTTCCATCGTCGATTCCTCGCAACCAGCGGTCCCACCAGCGCACCATCTCGGGCACCGAGTCGATGCGCGGCCCGGGGATAGAGGTGGCGGTCGATGCGTGCGACCACGGACCGGCGAGGAGTCGGTGGGGGGTTCCGTTGGCGCGCAGCTGCTCAACCGTTCGGAATGAGTTACTGCGGTATCCGTCGGCCCAGCCGGCGATGATCATCGTGGGGGTGACGATGCGCGCGTAATCGGGGCGCACCGACCCGTCGCGCCAGTACTGGCCGTCGCGCTGCTGCTCGGTCCAGTTGAAAATCCACGGCTCGTGCTCGGCGATGCGTGCGAGCCACTCATCGCGCCAGCCGGGCCCGAAGATGGCCGGAACGGGCGGCAGTGCATTCATGGGGGTCATGTAGTGGCAGTAGTCGACCTGGTCGAGCCACCGGCGCACCCCGCCCATGTAGTGCACGTCGTCGGTGAACCGGTCGTCGGTGGCGTAAATGGCGATGATCGCCTTGAGTTCGGGCGGGCGCTCGCAGGCCATCTGCAGCGAGTTGAAGCCGCTGTACGACGTGCCGTACATGCCGATGCTTCCGTCGCACCACGGCTGGGCCGCCAGCCAGGTCATGGCCGCCGCGAGATCGGTGCGCTCGCTCAGTGGGTACTCGTCGGTGGCCCGGCCCTCACTGCTGCCGGTGCCGCGCACGTCGATGCGCGCCACCGCGTAGTGGTGGTCGTCGCGCAGGCGCGTGTACTCGGGCCGGTATGACGACGTCTGGTCGTCCTTGCGGTACGGCAGTGCCTCGATGATGCAGGGGTTGCGCCCCGCGGATACCGGGGGCAGGTAGAGCGTCACCGACAGTCGCACGCCGTCGGGCATCGGAATCCAGGCGTCGACCCGCGTTCCCTCGCTCATCGAGCACCGCCCTGCTCGAGAATCTCGCGCACACGATCGACCGGAAGTGCGGCCACCAATCGACCGCCCACGCCGGTGGTGTCGCTCGCCGCGAGCATCGATCGCAGTACCGACTCCTCGGTGGCATCGACCACCGCCTCGAACAGCGGATTGAGGTCGGCGCCTTGAAGCGGGGCCTGCGCAGCCGAGGCGCCCCGCCGAGCGCGCAGTCCGGTGGCCATCGCGAGGAAGATTTCGCCCGACCCGTGGGTTGCCGTCGACCCTACGCGCGCTAGTCCGAGGCCCACGCGGCGCGCGAGCCGCTCGCAGCCGTGGTGGTCGAGCGGTGCGTCGGTGATCACCACGCCGAGGCACGAGCCGGCAGGCGGCGGGGTCACGTGGTCGGGCACTCCGAGCGCACGCCCCACGGCTGCACCACCGATAGTCAGCCGTTCCCACGATCCGAAGTTCGTGAGCAGGAGCACTCCTACGGTGAAGCCGCCGGGAACAACCCGCGACGACGTGCCGATGCCGCCCTTCCAGTCGAAGCACGACATGCCGGTGCCAGCCCCAACTCCGCCCTCAGGTGGTCGCGCCGACGACCCCACGCTGGCGCGTGCCGCTGACAGCGCAGTGGCCACGTGCTCGTCGTGCACGTGCATCACGCGCGCGTCGCTGAGCCACGAGTCGTCGCACTCGCCCACCGCGGGAATGATCACGTCGTCGATGCCGATGCGCGGCTGCTCGGCCATCAGCAAGCGACACGCGGCGTCGTACACGCGGCCCACCTGCATCGTGGAGGTGAGGAACACCGGCGTTTCGCATACTCCCCACTCATCGATCTGCGCGCGGGCGGTGAGCTCGCCCGCCCCGTTGAGTACAGCGACGCCGGCGGGCACGGGGGAGGCCCAGCAGTCGCCGCCCGGGTCGACCACCGTCACGCCGGTACGCGCGATGCCGCGGCCGGTGGGGGGCTCGGGCTCGTCGTAGGTCACGGTTGCGTGGCCCACTCCCACGCCGGGCACGTCGAGGATCGAGTTGGTGGGCCCGGGTGGCAGGTTTCCGATCGTGACTCCGAGGTCAGCGAGGTCGGCCATGAGGTGATCCTGTCATCCCGCGCCACCGTGCGCGGCCTGTTGCCACGGCATTGGCGGCGGCGCGATGGCGGGCTCAGGCCTCGGCGAGCCCGTTGCCGATGATCCAGCCGAGGCCGAACGCGCTCAGCAGGCCGTTTCCTGACGAGTAACCGCGGCTGTCGGGGCCGGAGATGCCCATGGCCGTGCCGCCACCCGCGAAGAGGCCGGGAATCGCAGCTCCACCAGCGTTGAGCACCCGCCCCATGGCGTCGACTTCGAGGCCACCCTGCGTGACGAGAATGCCCGTCGTGATGGGCGCGGCAAAGAGGGGGAAGGACAATGCGAAGGTGCGGCCGGTGACCGAGTCGTGCGCGACGAAGTCGGCCAGGGTGCGACGTAACTCGTCGACCCGAATCCCGAGCGCCTCGCTGACAGCCGTGACCGACTCGTACAGCGCGAAGGCGCCTGCCTCGGCCGACTGGCGCATCAGCTCAGACTGCATCACGTCGTCGTGCAGGTGGGTGGGCCACAGGATGAAGGCTCGCCTCTGGGGTAGTCCGCGCATGACGGCTCCGAGCGACGAGTACCCGTGCGCGTGCTCGTCAACGAAGCGCTGGCCCCGGGCGTTGACGAGGAGGGCGCCGCGGTGGGGGAGCGAGGGGTTCAGGCGAGTGCCATGGCCGGGCACGATCAGGCCGTGGCCGAGGAATGACGCCATGTTGCGCGTCGCTGCCCCAAGCTCGATCGCCCACTGCAGCGCGTCTCCGGTCGAGGTGCTGACACCGCTGAAGTAGTCATCTGTGGCCTCGGGGCAGTGCTGCGCGAGCATCGCTACGTTGGCCGCGAAGCCGTCGGCGGCCAGGACGACGGCGCGGGCAGTGACCTCCGCCTCCCCGGAACTCTCGCGCACCCTGACGCCCACCACGCCGGAGTCACCGTGCAGGAGGCCGATGCCCGGTGTGCGGTCGACGAACGCGATGTTGGAAGTGGCCGCGATGGCATTGCGCAGGAACCGCACGAGGAACTGCCCGCCCTCGCGTGCGACGTCGGTGTGTAGGCGAGGCACCGACTGGCCGCCGCGCGGCATGTCGAGGCCGATCTCCATCGGGTAGCCGAGCTCGTCGGCAATCCATTCGACGTAGCGCGGAGCCACCTGGCACACGGCGTCGACCAGATGCCGCGTCGACTCGTCCTTGCTCACCGACACGATGTCGTCGGAGTGGCGCCGTGGCGAGTCGTCGACGCCCGCCTCGCGCTGGAACCGGGTGCCGCCGGCCGCGAGGCTGCCGCTGGACACCTGGGTGTTGCACCACTCGGCCGTGCTCTTCTCGAAGACCACCACCGTGAGGTTGGGATTGCGAGCCGCGCGCAGGGCGGCCACCATGCCGGCCGCCCCACCCCCCACGATGGCAACGTCGACCTCGCTCACTCCGACCGGTCTCCCCGCGACTGGTAGAAGGCGCGCGTCTGGCGGATTGCGTCCTCGGGCGGCTGCGCGTAGTGGAAGCCCGTGCGCGCCGGGTGCAGGCCGGTGCGACGGTAGGCGGCCGCGCGCATCTCGGCCACCGACACCAGAGTGCCAAGGGAGTCGATGACCGGAACGCCGTCGACGCGGTGGATGCCCTGGTCGGCGAGGAAGATGTTGAGCGGTCCCTCGCCGGGAACGATCACGTTCGCGCCATCGGCGATTGCGACTCGAGCTGCCAACTCGAACGCCTCGATGAGGTGT
>CALQEM020000118.1:0-10386 GCA_943329595.2 Bifidobacterium breve | reverse complement strand
GTTACTGTGCAGATCACCGTGCCGCAGGTGCTCACGCCTGAGGCACGCGAGGCCCTCGAGGCCTATCGCGCGGCAATGGGCGCGCAAGACCCCCGCGCCGACATCATGTCGCGATCGGGTGGTGTGTCATGAGCACCGCGTACCCCTCCGGCGGCCCTCTCGACGGCGGCGTGTATGGCCTCGACGATGACACTCCGGTGTACGCCATGTCCGTCGCGGCGCAGCTGTCGGGCATGCACCCGCAGACCCTGCGCCAGTACGACCGCCTCGGCCTGGTGTCTCCCGGCCGCTCCACCGGACGCAACAGGCTCTACTCGCTGCGCGACATCGCCAGGCTGCGCGAGGTGCAGCAACTCTCGGCCGAAGGTGTGAATCTCGCCGGCATCCAGCGAATCCTCGACCTGCAGCGGCAATTGTTCGACGTGCGGCGACGACTCGACCAGGTGCAGGGCGAGCGCAACAGCACCGCGCTCGTCGTGTGGCGACCGCAGTCGGAACGACGCACGCGCTAGGCGCAGACCGTCTTCGCAGCCAACTGACAAGGACCACTCATGGATCTTCAGCTGACCACCCGCTCGCAAGAGGTGGTGTCATCCGCAGTGCGCCGCGCCGCCACGCGCGGCAACGCGCAGGTTGAGCCCACGCACCTACTCGCCGGCCTCCTCGAGGACCGCGAGGGCATCGCCACCGCGCTGCTCGACAATGTGGGGGCCAACCGCGAAACATTGATTCGCGCGGTCGGCAGCGAGATCGAGTCACTTCCGGCAGCCTCCGGAAACACGGTGTCGCAGCCCACGCTTTCCAACGCGTCGTACAAGGTGCTGGGTGCGGCTCAAGAGGCTGCGCGTGAGCGCGGCGACGACTACGTGTCGACCGAGCACCTGCTGCTGGCCATCGCGGCCCAGCCGAGTCCCGCGGGTGATCTGCTGCGGCGCAATGGCGCCGGGCCCATCGAGCTGGTCGATGCGCTTACTGAGGTGCGCGGATCGCGGCGCATCTCGTCGCCCGACCCCGAGGGCTCGTTTCAGGCGCTCGAGAAGTACAGCGTCGACCTCACCGCGCGCGCTCGCGCCGGCAAGATTGACCCCGTCATTGGACGTGACACCGAAATCCGCCGCGTGGTGCAGGTGCTCTCGCGCCGCACCAAGAACAACCCGGTGCTCATTGGCGAGCCCGGCGTGGGCAAGACGGCCGTGGTCGAGGGCCTCGCCCAGCGCATCGTCGACGGCGACGTTCCCGACTCGCTGCGCGGTAAGAAACTGGTGTCGCTCGACCTCGCCGCCATGGTGGCTGGCGCCAAGTACCGCGGCGAGTTCGAGGAGCGCCTGAAGGCCGTGCTCGAGGAAATCTCGCAGAGCGAGGGCCAGGTGGTCACATTCATCGACGAGTTGCACACCGTGGTGGGGGCGGGCGCCTCCGGCGACTCGGCCATGGACGCCGGCAACATGCTCAAGCCGATGCTGGCGCGCGGCGAGCTGCGGCTCGTGGGCGCCACCACCCTCGACGAGTACCGCAAGCACATCGAAAAGGACGCCGCCCTCGAGCGCCGCTTCCAGCAGGTGTTCGTGGGCGAGCCCAGTGTTGAAGACACCATCGGAATCCTTCGCGGCATCAAGGAGAAGTACGAGTCGCACCACAAGGTGGCCATCTCCGACGCTGCGCTCGTGGCAGCCGCCACCCTTTCCGACCGCTACATCACCGCACGCTTCCTGCCCGACAAGGCCATCGACCTTGTCGACGAGGCTGCCTCGCGTCTGCGCATGGAAATTGACTCGTCGCCGGTGGAGGTCGACATCCTGCAGCGCGTCGTCGACCGCCTGAAGATGGAGGAGCTCGCGCTTGCCAAGGCCACCGACGAGGCCACGCGCGAGCGGCTCGCCAAGATTCGTGACGACCTCGCCGACAAGGAGGAGGAGCTGCAGGCCCTGCGCGCCCGGTGGGAGACCGAGAAGCGAGGCCTCGACCGCATCGGTGAACTTAAGGTCGAGATCGACGAGCTTCGGTCACTGGCCGAGCGGGCCCAGCGTGAGGGCGACTTCGAGGAGGCGTCGCGCATCGTCTACGCCGACCTGCCCGCGCTCGAGGACGAGCTCTCGAGGGTGACCGCCGAGACCAACGCCCGCACGGCGATGGTGAAGGAGGAGGTCGACCCCGACGACGTCGCCGAGGTGGTGTCGGCCTGGACCGGAATTCCGGCAGGGCGTCTGCTCGAGGGCGAGACCCACAAACTGCTGCGTATGGAAGAGGTGCTGAGCGGCCGCGTGGTGGGTCAGTCAGCCGCGGTGCAGGCGGTGGCCGACGCCGTGCGTCGTGCGCGCGCGGGAGTGGCCGATCCCGACCGCCCCACCGGATCGTTCCTCTTCCTCGGGCCCACCGGCGTGGGCAAGACCGAGCTGGCCAAGGCGCTCGCCGACTTCCTCTTCGACGACGAGCGGGCCATGACGCGAATCGACATGAGCGAGTACGGCGAGAAGCACTCGGTGGCGCGGCTCGTGGGTGCGCCACCCGGATACGTGGGGTACGAGGAGGGCGGCCAACTCACCGAGGCCGTGCGCCGGCGGCCCTACACAGTGGTGCTGCTCGACGAGGTTGAGAAGGCCCACCACGAGGTGTTCGACATCCTGCTGCAGGTGCTCGACGATGGACGCCTCACCGATGGTCAGGGCCGCACGGTCGACTTCCGCAATGCGATTCTTATCCTCACGTCGAACCTCGGGTCATCGTTCCTGGTCGACCCAACGCTCGACGACGCTGCCAAGCGCGAGGCTGTTATGGGCGCGGTGCGGGCCAACTTCAAGCCCGAGTTTCTCAATCGACTCGACGATGTGGTGATGTTCAACGCGCTCGGTAAGGAGCAGCTCACCTACATCGTCGACCTGCAGCTCGGTGCGCTGCAGGCCCGGCTCACCGACCGCAGGCTCACGCTCGAGGTCACGCAGGCCGCCAAGAACTGGCTGGTGCAGGGAGGGTTCGACCCGGTGTACGGCGCGCGCCCGCTGCGGCGGCTGGTGCAGTCGGCGGTGGGCGACAAGTTGGCCAAGGCCATTCTGTCGGGCGACGTGCGCGACGGCGACACTGTGATGGTCGACCTCGACGGTGACGCGCTCACGGTGGTGTCGGCCCCGTAACTCCTTCCCCCCTTCCTCTGAACTTGTGTCAGAAGTGGACATTGTTCGTCCTGATCTGACACAAGTTCGAGTCAGAGGTGGGGTGAGGTTGTTGTCAGGGGGCGTTGTCGGGGTCCGGTCGCACAGTGAAGTGCTCGGAGATCATTGCCTGTAGCTTGAGCGCGTCGTCAACAACGTGCTCGAGTTCGGGGGAACTGCCGTGCCGCTTGTGGGCACGGATCACCCTCTGAGTGAGGTGCTGCGACCCCAGCATGCGTGGCCAGCCGGCGTCGAGTTCGGCGAGACCTGCGTGCACGCGGTCGCGAAGCGTAGTGGCCGAGTCAACAATCACTCGGGCATCAGCCTCTCCGATGGCGCCCTCCTCGACCTTCAACAGCAGGGCGCAGTTGTAGTCGCGGCACATCATGGGTCGCGTTGGATACACCGTGCAGCAACCTCCGACCTGGGCAGGGCAGGGCTGCTCGAACCTGGTGGAGTGGATGTCGGCGACGAACACCGTGCCGAGCGACTCGAGCGCGGCGCGATCGTCGGTGGGCGCGAGGTCGGTGGCGTGGAACATGGTGCCGTCGCAGCACAGCCCACATCCCACGCAGAGTGCTGGCATGGGCGCAACAGTACTGATGGAGGCGTCACTCAACCGAACTTGTGTCAGAAAGGGACAGGAGGAGTCCGAATGTGACACAAGTTCGAAAGGAGGGGAGGGTGCGGGCGCAGCCGACTTATCCTCGTGCCGTCGAGCGGTGCGTGTTACCTTCAAGGATGGACATAGTCCGACGTCAGTTCCTCGGGGGAGTAGGGGCCCTCGGAGCCCTGATTGCAGCCAGCGCGGTGGGGGCAGGTGCCGCTCAGGCCGCCGTGCCGCCTGCCAGCGAAGCGCGCAAGCGCCCTTCGAGCCGCAACCTGATTCGGAACGGGTCGTTCGAGAAGGGTCCGCTCGGAGGGCCTGAGATCGATGACTGGGTCGTCACGGTGGTGCCCGCATGAGCGGTATGCAGATTTTCGTCAAGACGCAGACCGGCGACACTCTCACCCTCGATGTCGAGTCGAGCGACTCCATCGAGAACGTCAAGCAGAAGATCGAGGACACGCTGTTCATTCCGCCTGAGCAGCAGACGCTGATCTTCGCCGGTCAGGTGCTGCAGGACGGCTTGACGTTGGCCGACTACAACATCCAGAAGGAGGCGACCCTTAACCTGGTGCGTCTCGTGCGCCAGACCGGGGTGGTCACGTACGAGGCGGTGGGTGTCACCGCGCCCGAGACCGGCGGAGGACGGCTGGCCTGCCTGGGTCCGAATTGTTCCATGAGCCAGCGCGTGCGCGACATCAAATCGGGACGCTACACCGTGGGCTTCTACTCTCAGGGTTCGCTGTCGTTCGTGGTGGAGTTCTTCGACAGGAAGGGAAACTCCACCGCCCGCTACACGGGCAACGTCACGTCGACCACACTCGACCCCTTCACGCTGCCGTGCGCGGCGCCTCAGAGCACCGCATCGGTCACACTCACCTTCTCCACGCGCGAAGCGGGCGAGGCGGGCCTTATCGATGTCGTGAGCCTGACGAGCGCCTAAGCCGAGAGGCACCTCCATGCAGATCTTCATCCGCACGAGAACGACGATGATCACCCTCGAGGTCGAGCCGTCGGACACCATCGACAACGTCAAGCAGAAGATCCAGGACAAGGAAGGCTTCCCGCCCGACCAGCAGACCCTGATCTACGGCGGCAAGGTCCTTGAGGATGGTCGCACTCTCAGCGACTACGACATCAAGAAGGAGTCGGTCCTTCACCTGCTGACCCTCGTGCCCGTCACCGGTGTGGTGACCTACGCCGATGAGGGCATCACCCCGCCCGTGGGCGCGGGAGCGCGGCTCGCCTCGCTCGGCGTGAACTCGTCGATGAGCCAGCAGGTGCGCGGTCTCAAGCCCGGCCACTACACCGTCGGCTTCAGCGCGTTGGGCATTCTCACCTACACGGTCGAGTTCTTCGACCGCAAGGGCACCTCAACGGCCCGCTACACGGGCAGCATCGTCGCCGCCGAGCTCGAGCCGTGCGAGCTCCTGTGCAACGCGCCGAAGGGCACCGTGTCGGCGACCCTCACCTTCTCCACACTCGACGTCGGCGAGGCCGGCCTCATCGACGTGGTGAGCCTTAGCCGCGACGACCGCTAGCAACTCATTCGAGCATCCAGGGCGGTGCGTCCCGGGCACCATCGCGCTCGACAACCTTCCCCGTTCACCCCTTTCCCTGAACTTGTGTCAAAAGTGGACATTGTTCGTCCACATCTGACACAAGTTCGAGTCAGAGGTGGGGTGAGGTCCGAATCTGACACAAGTTCGTGGGGGGGTGGAATCCGAATACGACGGACGCGCGACTAGTTGAATTCGGCGCGCAGACGCTCAATGGCGGCGTCAAGCACCTCGTACCTCTTGCAGAAGGTCCAGCGCACATAGCGATCGGCGTCGCCGCGCTGCTGGCAGAAGGCCCCCACCGGAATGCAGGCCACTCCGGCGCGCTCGGGCAGCCCCCACGCGAACTCGGCCCCGTCGGTGGTGCCGAGCGGCGAGACGTCGGTGACCACGAAGTAGGTGCCCTTCGGGACGATCGGGTCGAGGCCGATCGAGCGCAGGCCCTCGATGAGGTGGTCGCGCTTTCCCTGCAGCGCTGCTGCGAAGTCGGTGAAGTAGGGCCTCGGCAGGCGCAGGCCTGCGGCAATCGCATTCTGGAAGGGGCCGCCACTCACGTATGAGAGGTGCTGCCGCGGCACGCGAATGGCTGCCATCAGGTCGGCGGGGGCGCACGCCCAGCCCACCTTCCAGCCGGTGAACGAGAACGACTTGCCGCCGCTGCCGACGCTGATGGTGCGCTCGCGCATACCGGGCAGTGTGGCGAACGGAATGTGCTCAGCGTCGTCGTAAATGAGGTGCTCGTACACCTCGTCGCTGAGCACCAGCAGGTCGTGCTCGACGGCTAGGCGAGCAATGGCCTCGCACTCGGCACGCGTGAACACCACGCCGCTGGGATTGTGCGGAGAGTTCAGCAGGAGCATGCGGGTGCGTGGTCCGATCGCAGCCTCAAGGGCCGCGACGTCGGGGCGAAATCCGGGACCGAGCGGCACCGTGCGGAAGTCTCCGCCCGCGAGTGCCGTCTGGGCGGCGTAGATGTCGAAGGCGGGCTCGAAGGCCAACACCTCGTCGCCGAGGTGAATGAGGGCCAGCAGCGCACTCGCGATGGCCTCACTCGCACCCGTGCCGACGACGACCTCGGTGTGCGGGTCGTAGTCGAGGCCGTACCAGTCGCGCTGGTGCTCGGCGATGGCCTTACGCAACTCGATACGTCCGTGCGCCGGGGGGTACTGGTTGCCGAGCGGGTCTGAAACCTCGGCCATCGCGATGGCCCGAAGCTCCTCCGGCCCCGCCTCGTCGGGGAAGCCCTGACCGAGGTTGACTGCTCCGGTGCGGGCGGCGAGCGCCCCCATCTCGCCGAAGACTGTGGGGCCATGGGGGTGCAGACGCGGCACGAGACGCTGCCACTGGTTCTCGGACATGGGGCAACCGTATCGAAGGCCGATCGTCAGTAGGGTGGTCGCAGGAGGTGGGTGACATGCGCGCTGCTGTTTACTCTCGCAAGGGTGTTGCTCGTGAGGTGCTGTCGGTGGTTGAGCTGCCCGACCCCCAGCCAGGCGCGGGTGAGGTGCGCGTTCGTATCAGCTTCTCGGCGGTGAACCCCACCGACTGGAAGATGCGCGTGTCCGAGGCCCCGATGGTGGGCCCCCAGCAAACACCCAACCAAGACGGGTCCGGCGTGATCGACAGCGTTGGTGATGGCGTCGATTCTTCGCGAGTCGGCCAGCGGGTGTGGATCTTCCATGCCGCGTGGCAGCGAACCGGTGGTACAGCTGCCGAGTTCGTCGTGCTGCCTGAGGGTCAGGCCGTGCCGGTGCCCGATGGCGTCGACCTCAGCTTCGCAGGTGCGCTCGGCATCCCGTTCATCACCGCGCACGGATGCCTCTACTCCGACGGACCGATCGAGGGGCGCACCATCCTCGTGGCGGGCGGAGCCGGCGCGGTCGGAAACGCGGCGATTCAGCTCGCGGTGCACGGCGGTGCCCGCGTGATTGCCACCGTGAGCTCTGAGGAGAAGGGGCGCCTCGCCACTGCTGCAGGCGCTCACGTGGTGGTCAACTACCGCGATGCCGACGCCGCGCAGCAGATCCGCGCCGCGGCGCCCGGCGGAGTATCACGCATCATCGAGGTCGCACTCGGCACCAACCGGGAACTCAATCTCGCGGTGCTCGCGCCTCACGGCGTCATTGTGACCTATGCCAACGAGCTCACCGATCCTGAGATTCCGGTTCGCACGCTCATGACCATGAACGCCACCCTGCGGTTCGCCCTGGTGTACGTGTTCACCCCCGAGCAGATTGCCGCTGCAACCCGCGGCATCACCCAGGCCCTCGAGGCGGGTGCGCTCGCGGCGCTTCTTCCCGAGCATCGCTTCACGCTCGATCAGATCGCCGACGCGCACGATGCCGTCGAGGCTGGTGTTCTCGGCAAGGTGCTGATCGAACTGTGACCACCGCGCTCATCACCGGGCCCACCGCCGGCATCGGTCTCTCGTTCGCCACCCTGCTCGCAGCCGAGGGAACCGACCTGGTGCTGGTGGCGCGCGACGCCACGCGGCTCGAGGAACTGGCCGTGCGGCTTCGCGCCCAGCACCGAATCGCGTGTGAGGTGCTACCGGCCGACCTCTCGGTGCGATCTGACAGCGAGCGGGTCGAGGCTCGGCTGGCCAACCGCGAGCGCCCGATCGACCTGCTGGTCAACAACGCGGGCTTCGGGCTCAACGACCCCTTCTCGACCTCGCCCATCGTCGACGAGCAGCGACTCCTCGACGTGCTCGTTACCGCCGTCATGCGCCTGAGCCACGCGGCGGTTCCGGGGATGGTCGAACGGGGTCAGGGTGGCATCGTCAACGTCAGCAGTGTTGCCGCCTGGATCGCCGGGGGCACGTACTCGGCAGCGAAGTCGTGGTGCACCGTGTTCAGTGAGTCACTCAACCGCGAACTCGCGGGCACCGGGGTTCACGTCAACGCGCTGGCGCCCGGCTTCACGCGCACCGAGTTTCACCAGCGGGCCGACATGGACATGAGCGGCCTGCCCGAGTGGCTGTGGCTCAACTCCGACACTGTGGCGGCCGACGCGTTGCGCGACGTGCGCAGGGGTAGGCCGGTTACCGTTCCGGGGCTGCAGTACAAGGCGCTGTCGACGCTGGTGAAGTACCTGCCGCGCCCGGTAGTTCGCGCGGTTAGCGGCAATCGACCCAACGAGCGCAGCCGCAAGAAGGGCTAGGGTCAGCGACGCGCGAGCTCGGCGATCATGTCGGCGGGGTCGCCGCCGAGCACCTCCCACCCGCGCAGCAAGGCTTGGGCCGCCATCGATTCCGCCCGGCACACCACAACCACGGCGGCGTCGGGCCAGTCGGTACTGCGGGTCGACGCCGAGGGCAGCTCACCGTCGACCAGCACGTAGCAGCTGATCGGGCGCCGAGCCGCCCGCGCCGCGAACCCGAGTTGAGGCACGAGCGTCGTGGCGGTGCCAACCGCCACCAGAGTTACAGACAGGGCAGGCGCGAGCGACTCGATCGCGGCGTGCAGCGACAGCGCGGCCTGTGCGACCCATGAGGCCGCAGAGTCAGGGTCGGTGGGGGGCAGCACCACGCCACGGAAGTTAGTTACCCACTCGGGAAGCACGTCGCCCGGCCCGGCTGGGCATAGCACCGCGATCGTCTCGCTCATGGGGCCAGCCTCCCGCACCGGCCGTCGGCACGGCTAGGCTCCCCGCATGACTGACTCTGCCGACCACAGCCCCGCTTGGTTCGCCCTCCGCGAGCAGATCCTCGCCAAGGCCGTCGTGTACGGCACAGTGATCCTGTCGAGTGGCCGTGAGGCCGACTACTACGTCGACCTTCGGCGAGTGACCCTCGACGGCGAGGCCGCGCCGCTCGTCGGGCAGGTCATGCTCGAGACCACGGCGCACCTCGACTACGACGCTGTCGGTGGACTCACGCTAGGCGCCGACCCGGTCGCCACCGCGATGATGCACGTGGCGCACGCACAGGGCCGTCGACTCGACTCCTTCGTGGTGCGCAAGAGCGAGAAGGACCACGGTTTGCAGCGACGAATCGAGGGGCCCAACGTGGCGGGCCGTCGCGTGCTTGCCGTCGAGGACACCTCCACCACGGGCGGCTCGGTGCTCACAGCAGTCGAGGCACTGACCAACGACGGCGCCGAGACAGTGGCGGTGGTGGTGATTGTCGACCGTGGCGCCGGCCCGAAGGTCGTGGAGGCTGGCTTCACGTACCTCGCGGCCTACTCGCTGGAAGACCTTGGCCTAGCCTGAGCACTTCCCGCTGAGGCGGCCGGTTAGGCGGGGTCGGAGTTGTCGTTGAGTGAGGCGTTATTGCGGTGCCGCAGGTACTCGACAATCAGCGGGAGAATGCTGACGAGCACCACCAGTACGAGCACGAGATCGACGTGGCCCTTGACCCACTCGTTCCCGCCGAGTACGTAGCCCAGCACCGTCACCCCGCCTGCCCACAGCACCGCGCCCACGAGTGAGTACACGACGAACTTGCGGAAGTTCATACGTCCGACGCCGGCGATCGCCGTGATGAACGTGCGCACGATCGGCACGAACCGGCCGAGGATGATCGCGGGGGCTCCGTAGCGCTCGAAGAACGCGTGGGTGCGGTCGACATACTGCTGCTTGAACAGTCGCGAGTCGGGCTTGTTGAACAGCTTCGGTCCCGCGGCAGCGCCAATCCAGTAGCCCACGATGTTGCCGACAAAGGCCATCACGGCCAGAACCACGCAGACCAGCCACAGCGGCTGCGCGATGGCGCCGGTTCCGACGAATAGGCCGACGAGGAAGAGCAGGCTGTCGCCGGGCAGAAAGAAGCCCAGCAGCAGTCCGCACTCGGCAAAGATGATGACCGCCACGCCAGCGAGTGCCCAGGGGCCCATCGAGGTGAGGATGTTCTCGGGCTTGAGCCAGTCAAGGAGCGCCACCAGCGCGAGGGGGGTCATGAGTCGAGGCTAGACGGAGTCGGGTCGTGTTCACCGGCCGCGTCATTGCGCTGGCGTCGGATCACTGCCCGCACTCCGATGTAGGCCATGTACACCAGCGACATGATGATGAAGAAGCCGGCGATGCTGAACGAGATTGCGCGCACCACCGGGTTGGCGGCCGCGAAGTAGCCCAT
>CALQEM020000117.1:0-10484 GCA_943329595.2 Bifidobacterium breve | reverse complement strand
AGCTTCCTTGCCTCCCCTCGCGCCTCGTACATCACTGGCGCCACGATTGATGTGAACGGCGGCTCATGGATGGGCTGAGCTACACGAATCTTCTCAGGCGGTGGGGGGTCACCAACGTCTTCAGCGTCCCCTCACGGTCCATCGATGCTGATCTCGAGCAACTGGCAGTAGCTCAGGACATTCGTTTGCACATCATGCGCTCGGAGGAGAGCGCAGCCTGGGCGGCTACGGGGTGCGCCGAGCTATCTGGAAGGCCGACGTGTGTGTTTCTTGACGCGGACTTCTCCCTGGCGCCCATCTCCTCCGCGCTGCAGCGAGCGACAGGTCACTGCCTGCCGGTGGTCGTCGTTGTCGCGGGTGGCACCTCATCGAGTCGGCCACGACCTCAACTCGTGATTCCCAACGTCGACGTACTGGCGCTGGTTGACGCAGCGAGCGCGTTCGCGCCCACTGGGCCAACGGTCATCCTCGGCAGTTCAGTGCCCGACAACTTCATTACGTCACACCACGTCGATTCTTCGAGACCGGACCACCGAAATCGGGTAGCCCGTGCCAGCAGTGATCGAATCGTGGCACTACTCCCCGCCCGTGGCACAGCTACCCGGAACGCAGTGCTTGCGAGTGGCCTCCCTTTCGTCACCACAACCGGCGTCGAGCCGGCTGCACGCTCGCACGGTGAGAGATGGCTTGGGCGCGTGGGGTTCCTCCCTTCGGCGAGCGCTTACGCGCTGCTAGCCAGCCCAGGGGTCACGCTGGCCGCGGAACCTGACGCCGTGGTGCCCGAGTGGATCGGCTGTGAGGTGCTGAGCAGCGACCTCGGCCAGCTAGCATCACTCGCCACGCCCGATGCATCGCCGTGGTGGGGCCGCGCGTCCGAGGGCGTGCCCGCCGATGGCTGCTCACCCCTCGCGTCGGTCACGCGGGCTCTCGCGAACGCCCTGCCCACCGCCGTGTTCGTGGCCGATGCGGGCGCCTCGCACCGCGTGGTGGCGCGATGGGCGGCCAATGAGGGGCGGCTCAGCATCGTCGACGACGGTCTGACGCTGATGGGGTCTGCCCTTCCTTCAGCCCTCGGGGCTGGCGTCGCTGATCCAGAGGTGCCCGTGGTCGTCGTGATGGGCGACGGTGCAGCAGCGGTGAGCGGTTCTGACCTCGCGTGGCTGCCGCGTATGGCGCCGCGCACTGTGGTGGTGTTGGCAGTGAATGGCACGCTTGGCGCGCGTGGCGATGGTTCACCACTCGGCGTGCTGGCTGCACTTCCGCCGATCGACTGGCAAACATTCGCTCGGTCCTTTGGCATCTCTTCCATGGTGGTGTCCGACGAGCCCGATGTCGCCGTCGCTTGGGCGCGCGGGGAAGTCATGTCCGGACGACCCTGCCTCCTTCTGGTTCCGACACTGTCCCACGACGCCCGCGACTACGCGGACCCCGTCTGCATCGCGTCAATCGAGGGGTCGTGAGCATGCGCGCACTGGTGCAGCAGGCAAAGATCCACCTACGCCGCGCCGCTCTCGGCGCCGGCCGCATCGTTGGGCCGCACGGAAGCCAGCAACTCGCGTCGGTGTATGGCCTCTACGAGATCGGCGCATGGATGCGCGATCACTGCTCACGCACGCCACTCATCGTTGGCGAGGAGTTCGACGTGTACCTCGTCGCGGCTGAGCGGATGGCCACCGCCTCCCGGCCGCTCTACCTCGAGTTTGGCGTGTTCCAGGGCCGTTCACTGAGGTGGTGGTCGTCGCACTTGATGCAGCCCAATGCCCAGCTCATCGGGTTCGACAGCTTCGCAGGACTTCCGCACGACTGGATCGGCGACTTCGGCAAGGGAGCACTCGCCACCCCGCCGCCTCGCTTCGACGACCCACGCGTAGAGCTGGTCGTCGGCTGGTTCGAGGACACGCTGCCCACCTTCGTTGTGCCTGAGCATGACCGCCTGCTCATGAATCTCGACGCCGACGTAGCCTCCAGCACCACCACCGTCTTCACACATCTCGCCCGCCACGTGCGAGTGGGCGACCTGCTGTACTTCGACGAGTTTCAGCACGGCGAGCATCGCGTGCTCATCGACTGCGTGTCACAGCACGGGTGGACGGTCGAGCCTGTGGCAGTGAGCACCAGCCACGCGAAGTGGCTCTTCGAGGTGATCTACGTACCCAGCGGCGATCGATAGGCCACGACCTGAACTCCAACGCTCGTTCCTCGCGCTCGCGCGCATATCAGCGATGGGGCTGTGCCCTCACCCCACGGGCCGAGCGGGTATGCCCACTACTACGACACCCGCCGCCACATCTTTCGTCACCACGGCACCGGAACCGACGCGCGCACCCTCACCAATTTTCACACCGGGTAGCACCGCTGCATTCATGCCGATCTCGACTCCTTCGCCCACCACCACGTCACCGCCCAGCATCGCACCGGGCGATACTGAGACGTAGTTGCCCAGCACGCAGCCGTGTGCCACCACAGTCTGGCCAGACACGTGGGCGTGCGCCCCAATCGTCACCAGCGGTTGGAGGAGAGCCGTCCGAGCGACCGTGACCCCCTCGCCCAGGATCAGGCCGTCATCAATGTATGCAGCGTTGTGCACTACTGCCGGAAGGGCGTCTAGAAATCGACCCTCTACTCTCGGCCGCATCGCAGCGCGGCTCCAGGGGTAGCCCAACCCGAGCACGTAGTAGGCGTCGAATGCATTGGGGCCGTCGATGGGGCCGAGGTAGGGCACGCCCAGCTGCCGCAGCGGCAGATCACCCTCGTTGTCATCGATGTACCCGATGATGTCGCAGCGCGGCCCTACCGCCTCGTTCGACTCAAGCAGAGTGCGGCGAGTGGTCAGCGAGTGACCGCCGCCGCCGACGATCACTACGGGCAGGGCCTCTGACACATCGAACTCCGATTCATAGTGGACCCCCAACCAGACATTCTGATCGACGAAACGCAGACACCGCACTTCGGTGTGCCGCAACCCTCGGACAGGGTCCTGGCCAGCATCAGCGACATGAGGCCCTGAACCTCTCCCGGCAGTTCCACACGCGACCCGCGATCTCAACGACGTTCCTGCTGAGCGCCCTACAGTCGGCGCATGCACTTGTCACTCCACTGCCTGAAGTTCGGGCTACTAGGAGCGTGCCCGCTTCGTCCACAGGCCGCCAACACCACCCGTGCGTTTGCCCCACGATGGTTGACTACCAACACCTTCGGGGGAGCGTTGTATGCACAGAAATATGTTTGGTTTGAGCATGACCCTTGATCGGCCGTCCGTCGAGCACAGCCTGTCGGTCATCGACGCCGCGAGCCGAGGTGTTCCGGCTCTGGTGCGCGAGGCCGAGCATGGCGAGGCCCTCATGGTCACGCGACGTGGTGTGCCCGTTGCCTACGTGCTGGGGGTGTCGCACTGGGAGAGGCTCAACGAGCTCGAGTCCGACCTGCGCGACGTTGCCCTGCTGCTCGCGCGCGCTGCCACCGACACCGGTGCCCGAACCTCGCTCGACGATGCCATCAGCTCCTTCGGCTATACCCGCGACGAGCTCGAGGCAGAGCTCGAAGCCGACCTCACCCGCGGGTGAGCAGCTCCACCCGAGGTCCGCGCGCCTACGTGCGCCTCACCGAGGCTGCCTTCCACGACCTTCGCACCCTGAACCGCCACGACCCACAGATCGTGAGGTGGGCCTTCAAGAAGATGCTCCTGCTGGAGCGCGACCCCCTCGCCCAGCAGGTGCTGGGGCTGATGCGCGCCGCGGTGGGCACGTAGGAGCGCGGGTCGTCCACAGCCCTTCCGCGGGCGTGGCCGAATTCCGGGCATACTGCTCAACCTCGGGGCGAGGCTAGTAGTGGTCGGCCGCGTCGACGTTTCGGACGTATAATGCGAATGTAGGAAACGTAGGAGGCACTATGAGCACTCATGCCGACGACGCTGTAGCCACGGCGCTCGCTGACCTCGACATGCTCGACGACGAGCGCGTGCTTCAGGTGGTTGAGGGGCTCCTTACCCGGCGTGTCTCGCCCGAGCGCTCCCGCTGGCTCTCGCTCATCCTGCGTAGCGCGATGCGAGAGGAGTCCGAGGTCGCGAGCGTGGCTGGAGATCCGCGGCTGGTCATGAGCCAGGTCAACCTGATGCGCCGCGACGCCCTCCTTCGCAGTCAGGCGCATCGTGCGGTCCTCGACGAGCCCCTGCTCGACTCTCGCGGTGTCGCTGATGCCCTCGGACTCGGAGTGGCAAACCCGCGGGAAGCGGCCAGTGACCTTCGCCGGCGTGGCAGCGTGGTCGGGGTCCGACAGGGCAATCGCTACCTGTTCCCAGCCTTCCAGTTCGACCTCATCAGCCAGCGGGTCCACCCGGTGGTCGCCGAGATCAACGCCCGACTCGGTGCCGCCGATGATCCGTGGGGGATCGCGTCGTGGTGGGTCTCAGCCTCGACCCGCATCGGCGGCACGTCCCCCAAGGATCTCGTGGGTGCCGACCGTGACGACGACCTACGTGAGCTCGCGTCCTGCGTCACCGACTGACCCGGATGGTCGGCCTGAAGCATCCCCCTCGACACCGCCCGACGGGTGAGCCCGTCATCGACACGCTGGCGTCCGGCACCCGGCTCTTCCGCGTCCATGGTGTCGCGCCGAGCGACTCGTTCTCACGTCGAGCGCAGCCGTTAGTGCTGAGCGGCGGGCGATTCGACTCCCACGACGGCAGTTACGGCTATACGTACCTGGGCGACAGCCCTGATGCTGCCATCGCCGAGACCGTGTGCCGCGACCTTCCCCTGGTGGGGGCGCCGCGGCTCGTTCCTCGCAAGGCGCTCGAGGGACGTCGGCTGAGCACAGTCGACGTGACTCGTGACCTCGCGATCCTCGTTCTTCACGGACCCGCGCTCACACAGGTGGGCACAATTCTCGCCCTGACCACGTGTGAGGCGGATGGCTACGGGGTCACCCGCACGTGGGCCCGGTCGCTCCGGGCATGGTTTCCGGAGGTTGCCGGATTCCGCTACCGATGCCGGCACGATGAGGATCGAATGGCGTGGGTGCTCTTCGACGACGACTCCGACGCGGACCAGGTCCGTGCTCGAGGAGCCATCCGTGCCATGGACGACGGCATCGCCCTCACGTCGGCCGAGGGGCTGGAGGCCCTCGTCCCCGTGCTGCACGCACACAACGCGACCTTCGAGTAGTTCGTGGGACGATCCGTGCTATCGCAACCATCTGTCGCATGTTGTCGTTAGTATCGGAGTATCACGATCAGGGAGACACCATGACGTCGGCTGCTGAACGCCTTGATCGCGTCGCGTCGCTCCTCGGCGCCAGCGCAGAGGAACTGCTCGACGAGTGGGAGGCCCTGGCTCCCCCGGCCGGATCCCACCATCCACAGTCCGCGCTGAGCGAGCCTGAGGCGCGGGCGCTCGCGCGCGCCGGAGTGCGAGTCGCGCCCGTGCCGGCGCTGCACGACCGCGCCTCTGCGAGCACGCTCGAGCACCTCATCCAGATGCGCCTCGACGGCCTCACCACGAAGGAGGCGGCCGCGCTGCTCCGGCTCACCGAGGGACGCATCCGCCAGCGCATCGCGGCCGACCTGCTGTTCGCCGTCAAGGGACCGGGCGGGGAGTGGCGCCTGCCCCGGTGGCAGTTCCACGGCCGCCACACGATTCCCGGCCTGTCCGAAGTGCTCGCGGCCGTGCCCCGGGGCTGGCCCCCGGTCGCGATCGAGCGCTTCCTGGCCGAGCCCACTGACGACCTCGCGATGGCGGGCGCGCCGATGTCACCCCTCGCGTGGTTGAGCGAGGGTCGCGACGCCGGGCCGGTGGCAGCCCTGGCCAGCCAGCTCGACATCGGCCTGTGACACCCTCCGTCGCCCCGCTCCGCGAGCTGCCCGCCGGAACCCTCCTCGCGCGGCTGCACCTCACCACCGGCGCCCACCCGATGGCATGGAACTCCTGGCGCACCCACGGGCCGCTGGCCATCGGACGCTTCGACCACCACCCGCCGCCCGCGGGCGACCACCCGCGACACGGGGTGATCTACGCGGCCCTCGCCAGCGAGCGTCGCGTCGACCCGCTCACGCAGTGCCTCGCCGAGGTGTTCCAGCGCGACCGCACCATCACCCTCCAGCGCGCCACCCCTACCTTCACGCTGTTCGAGCTCGCTCGTGACACCACCCTGCTCGACCTGCGCAGCACGTTCGAGCCGACGTTGGCCCGGACGTCCACCCAGCAGTGGGCGCGCGAAGCGTTCGCGTCAACGCGCGCGGCCGACGGCGTGCTCTACCCCAGCGCGCTGATCGGTGGCCCCGGTGTGCACCCGGCTGCCACGGGAGTGTGCCTCTGGCGTCGGCGCGCGTCATGCCTGCCACCACGGCCGCTCTTCTCGCGTCCGCTAATCGACCCGGCGCTGCGCGGGGCCGTTGAGAGAGCCGCCCACGAGCTCGACTTCCTGCTTGTCGCGTAGCCCTCGCCGTCAGCTCGCAACGCCCGCCACAGCAGCCGCGCGTGTGGGTCGGCGGGCATCGGCGGCCGGGGCGGCAGCTCGAGCCGGAAGCCACCAGCGCAATCTCGATAGCATCCCACTATGCCCGCTCGCCCTATCGTCATCGTGGGAACAGGCGGGTCTGGCCGAGAAACGTTGCAGATCATTCGAGCCATCGAAAGGCAGTCCCCCAACACCTGGGCCCTGACGGGCATGGTTGGCCGCGACGTGTCCCATCCCGAGAGGCTCACGCGCCTCAACGTCACCTACCTCGGCGATCCCGAAACGCTGGCTGCCCGCATGCCCGAGGTCGTCGGCTGGTCGTTCGTCGTAGGAATCGCAGACAACCGTGCGCGGCGAGACCTCACACTGCGACTCGTCGAGCAAGGGCTTGAGCCAGCGACCCTCATTCACCCGTCGGTGATCATCGGTGACGACGTGGAGATTGGTGCAGGTACCACCGTAGGACCCAACGGCGTCATCACCACCAACGTCAGGATCGGCGAGGGGGTGCAGGTGAACATCGCGTGCGTGATCTCCCACGACACCACCATCGGTGACTACGCGTTTCTTGGCGACAGCGTCACTCTTGCCGGCGACGTCACCATCGAAGCCGGGGCCTCCCTCTATTCAGGCACGCGCGTGATCCCCGAAAGGCGAATCGGCCGCGACGCAGTGGTGGGTGCTGGCGCAGTCGTCACGCACGACGTGCCGCCAGGGGTTACGGTTATGGGTGTTCCGGCACGACCCGTTCACTGAACGGCCGCTGGCAAAGACGCCACCACGGGAGCGCCCACAAGTCGTGAGTGCGCGTGAGGCCGTCGAACACGCAGAAATGCTCGCGCGGGGGCACGCATCGCACCCACCACCGGAAGTGACGTCACCTCAGCTCCCATTGAGGTCTTGAAGTAGTCGAGAGACTCTCGCTCCGGGAATCTGCGACCGAGGGAGGCGTAGCCGATGCCGGGAGTTGAGGCCCACATCCTCAAGTGGATCCAATAGAGGGCTGCGCCCACAGCGTGCTGGCGCGCCCACGGGGCGATCACGACTTCCTCAATGGCGGCGTGTCCGCTGACACCGTAGGAGACGACGTATCCGAGGAGACGCCCTCTCTGCGTTGCAGCGATCACGAGGGGGGGCGAGCCCGAGTACACGGTGGTCCATTCAGCGCGATAAGCCTCCTCATCACGCGGCGCCAACTGTCCGGTCTTCTTCGCGGCAGCAGACAGAGCGCCCCACCCTTGAGCAAGGAGCAGGCCCGGTTCGTGGAGGATCGCGAAATCGTTCTCCCGCACACCCTCGTGAACCTCCCCGCGCCGGCTCTTAGCGATTCGGGCTGGCCCGTACTCCGACAGCGACGGCACGATCAGGAAGTCGGTGGTTGCCGTCGCCGAACTCGGGTCATCCACCACTGCTTGGTAGCCCAGGGCCGTTCGTGAGGGCCAGCTGATGTCGCTTGCCGGAAGCGGATCCCAGGCTAGAAGCGGCGTCCAGAACCTGCGACCCGTCCAGGGCCGACCACGGAAGTCGCGGACTCGGCCACCACGTCGCTCACGGAATCGAACACATTCTTCCACCGACCAGACTTTTGGTGCGTCGAGCGCGCCGAAGGGAGTGTCGATTGGTCGTGGCGGGTGAGAGCCCGGCGCGTTGACCTCCTCGGAGGCAACTCGTTCGTCAGTCACTCGATCATCCGCCGAGTACGTGGGCGCTGAAGGTCGCTACCTGCGCCCGCCCGAAGCAGCAGTCTTCGCACCTGCAACCGACAAAGGTCGTGGCCCGCAACTCGGACATACCCGCACTCTAGGCCAACTCGTCGGCTCACCCCCTCGCGCTTGTGTTGCGCGGCATGCCGCACACGATGCCGGCCTCCGACGCGACCGCAGCCATAGCGCTCACCAGCCCACTGTCCACAGGCGACCCGCGATCTCGACAATGCTCCTGCTGAGCGCCCTACAGTCGGCGCATGCACTCGTCACTCCACTGCCTGAAGTTCCGGCTACTCTCACGACGACACATATCTGTGTACTCTTGCAAGCATGAGTTCACTGCGCATGCCCATTAGTAGCGCCTCACGCAAGGGGGTGTCGGGGGTGGTGGCCGCGGCCGAGGATCAGACCGTGGTGCTGACCAACCACGGACGCGCCGTAGCCCTGGTTGAGGGAGCGAACCAGGTTGAGGCATCAGCTCGACTCCTGAGGGAGGCGAGCCTCGCGGTTCTCGACGCCGCCGCCGATCTCGTCGAACAGCGCACCCCACGTTTCTCGCTCGACGAGGTGTGCGCCCGGCTTGGCGTCAGCGCCGATCACGTGCGGGCTCTGGTAGCGGTACGGATGAGTGCCGCGCCGTGAGGCGCGGGGAGCGCTTCCCCAACGATCAGGCGCAGATCGTATTCAGCGACCCGTTCGTGGAGTACCTGGAGTCCAGCCTCACGTTTGGGCAGTGCGAGGAAGTGCTGGCGGAGGTTGTGGCCCTGTGCGCGAATCCTGCGGGCAGCCACCCATTGAGCAATCGTGGTTCAACCGACCGGCTCGCCGGCTGGAACGCGGTTGATGTCCTCAACCAGGAGCACCGCGTGGTGTTCGCCAGCAGGATTGTGAATGGCGTCGGACTGATTGAGGTGCTCTGCGCCGGGCCGCGACGAGCAAGCGCCGCCTACGACCTGGCGAACGCGCTCGTGGCGTCGGGTGCTCTCACGCACGACGAGGTGATCGAGATCTGGCAGGCGCTGACACTGCTCGACGTGATTGCTGAGCAGGTCGGACTCGACGGATGGGACTACCGCCCACCGGCCGCGCCCGAAGGGTTGATCCGGGCCGCGGTGGCTAGCGGGGTGCTCAACGAGGCAACGGCCCGACTACTCGCTAGCGATGAGATCACAGCGGCCATGACGGCTGGCTGGGATAACGATGGGCCCGATCCGACAGCAGCTCTGAGGGCTGCGCTTCGCAGGGCTCGCGCTGGGGTCGACGTCGGAGACCTCACCCGGGTGTTGGCCGGCCGCGCCCACGACCGGTGTGACGTGGTGCTGCCTCGCACGGGAGCTCGGTGCCTACGTAGGGACGGGCACCCAGGCGCCCATCGCGGGCGATGAGGGTGCAGGTACCGATGATGCCGCGGCTGTGGCGAATTCCTACTTGCCCACAATGGGCAATGGGGCATAACCTCACATCATGCGAGAGGAGCCGGGCATGGGAATGCTCGTGGAGACCGACGGCCGCAGCCGAGTGGTGCTGCCTGGCCACCCCAACCAGCGGTACCTGATGATCGAGCAGTCCGACGGCACCCTTCTGCTGGAGCCCGCCCTGGTGGTAAGCGCTGCGCAGCACGAGTACGACGTGACACCCGAGCTGCAAGACCTACTGCAGCGTGCACTTCAGTCGCCCACGGTTCGGCGCGCCCGGCGCCGGCGATAACCGTGGCTGCGGCCGATTCCTACTCGCAGGTCGCCAACGCGCAGCTCGACGCACTCGAGAGCGGCCCAGACCACACGCTCTACCTCGCGGTGCTCGACGCCTGCGATCTGATTTTCCGCCTGCCAGGTAAAGCACAGTCGCTCTCCTCCGCGATTGTCACCTCAGACGGCGCCACCATTCTTCGACTCCCGGTGTCCGGGCACCCGCCCTTCAAGGTCTTCTGGACGTCGGCCGGGCCACGCGTCGAGGCCGTGTTTCCACACCCCTAGGGCGGTTCCCATGCACAGGAGTCTCCGCCCAATCGCACAGATTGCCTAGCAAGCTCAACACCGCAGGAAATGCGGGGCACGACCCTCTTCAGTCCTCCCTTCGTGGGCTTTCCTCGCTACCACCGGATGACTGCCGGTGGGCTTCACGTGACCGGTTTCAGAGTCTTGCCGTCGCTGGGCCCCTGCTTCAGAATCGGTACTACCAGCCGTGAGGAGGAGCCAACATGAGTGCTGTTGCCGACAACGTCGACATCGCTGCTGACCTGCACAACGAGGACGACAGCGGCTTCGTCTGGGCTTACCTCGATCGAGCGCAACGCCCAGAGAGGGTGCTTGTCGGCGACACCGT
>CALQEM020000116.1:0-10516 GCA_943329595.2 Bifidobacterium breve | reverse complement strand
CTATGTCGACAAGCTCAAGCCGCTGCTCGACATGCGCGAGCAGGTGGTGTCGTTCCCGCCCCAGCCGGTCATCACCGAGGACAACCTCGTGGTGAACATCGATTCGGTCATCTACTTTCAGGTAACCGACGCGAAGTCGGCCTCATACGAAATCGCCGACTACCTGCAAGCCATCGAGCAGCTCACCGTGACCACGCTGCGCAACGTGATCGGTTCAATGGACCTCGAGGACTCGCTCACCTCGCGCGACCAGATCAACACCCGGCTGCGAGGAGTGCTCGACGAGGCCACCGGCAAGTGGGGTATCCGCGTGAACCGGGTTGAGCTCAAGGCCATCGATCCTCCCGTGAGCATCAAGGAGTCGATGGAGAAGCAGATGCGCGCCGAGCGCGACAAGCGTGCCGCGATTCTCACGGCCGAGGGCTCGAAGCAGGCGGCCATTCTCAACGCCGAGGGCGAGAAGACAGCCGCCATCCTGCGCGCCGATGGCGAGGCACAGGCCGCGGTGCTGAGGGCAACCGGTGAGGCTTCGGCCATCCAGAAGGTGTTCGACGCCGTGCACGCGGCCAATCCCGACGAGAAGGTGCTGGCCTACCAGTACCTGCAGAGGCTTCCGGCCATCGCGAACGGCACCGCCAGCAAGGTGTGGATTCTGCCCGCCGAGCTGAGCCGGGCCATGCAGGTGCTGGGAGGCGCATTCGACCCCGACCGGAGTCAGAATCAGTGACCGAGATGATTCATGACGAGATGCGGTTGCTGTACCGCGACATGGTGCTGCTGCGCCGGCTCGACTCTGAGGCCGTGGCCCTGTGCCGCCAGGGCGAGCTCGGGCTGTGGGCCCCCTCGCTCGGCCAGGAGGCTGCACAGATCGGCGCTGCGCACGCCATGCGCCGTGGCGACTTTGCCTTTCCGACCTACCGCGAGCACGGGGTCGTGTGGCACCGCGGTGTTGATGTGATTGACATGATGCGCATCTTCCGCGGCCTCAGCAACGGTGGCTGGGACCCCGCCAAGCACGGCGTGGCCCCGTACACCATCGTCATCGGCGATCAGTGCCCGCACGCGGTGGGCTACGCCATGGGAATTCAGCGCGACGGCACCGACGACGCCGTTATCGCGTTCTTCGGAGACGGCGCCACCAGCGAGGGCGACGTGCACGAGGCCATGGTGTTCGCCTCGGTGTTCGAGGCTCCCGTGGTGTTCTTCTGCCAGAACAACCAGTGGGCGATCTCCGAGCCGGTGAACCGCCAGGCCGTGGTTCCCATTGTCGATCGGGCAGCGGGTTACGGCATGCCGGGGGTGCTGGTCGACGGCAACGATGTGCTCGCGGTGCTCGCCGTCACCCGCGAGGCGCTGCAGCGTGCCCGAGACGGCGGCGGACCCACGCTGATCGAGGCCACCACCTACCGCATGGGCGCCCACACCACGTCGGACGACCCCACCAGGTATCGCGACTCCGCCGTGACCGAGGAGTGGGCTGGCCGCGACCCCATCAAGCGCCTGCTCGAGCAACTGCAGGCCGAGGGAGCGGCCGACGCCGAGTTCCTCGCCGAGGTCGAGGACGAGTCCGAGAAGCTGGCGACCCACATCCGCACCGAGGTGCGCGCCATGGAGAAGGGCCACCCGCTCACGATGTTTGAACACGCCCATGGCCATCACCATGAGGGCTCGCATAGCGAGCGACTGGCCTTCGGCGAGTACCTCGAGTCGTTCGAGACCGTCGATGAGGACGGGCTGGCATGACTGAGCTAAGCATGGTCGGAGCCCTCAATGCGGCGCTGCGCAGGGCCCTCTCCGACGACGATCACGTGCTACTCATGGGCGAGGACATCGGCGCCCTCGGCGGAGTTTTCCGCGTCACCGATGGGCTGCTGGCCGACTTCGGACCGCAGCGCGTGGTCGACTCGCCCCTGGCCGAGTCGGGCCTCGTGGGCGTGGCGGTGGGGCTGGCCCTGCGGGGTTATCGCCCGGTGGTTGAGATTCAGTTCGAAGGGTTCGTGTACCCCGCCTTCGACCAGATCGTCACGCAGGTCGCCCGCTACCGCTCGCGCACCGGGGGCTACTCGGCCATGCCGATGGTGATTCGGATGCCCTACGGCGGCGGTATCGGCGCCGTGGAGCACCACAGCGAGTCTCCCGAGGCGCTCTTTTGCCACACCCCCGGGCTGCGGGTGCTCAGCCCCTCGACACCCGCCGACGCGTACGTGCTGCTGCAGCAGGCAATTCACTGCGACGACCCGGTGGTGTTCCTCGAGCCCAAGCGTCGGTACTGGGACAAGGGGGAGGTCGACCTCGACGTCGACACCGCCAGCGAGTCTGTCACCGGCTCACCGTGGAAGGCCCGCGTGGCACGCTCGGGCACCGACGCCACCCTGGCCTGCTACGGGCCCACCGTGCACGTGTGCCTCGCAGCGGCCGAGGCGGCACAGCAGGAGGGTCGGTCGCTCGAGGTGATCGACCTGCGGTCACTCTCTCCACTCGACGTGGGCACCGTGGCCGAGTCGGTGCGACGCACCGGGCGGCTTGTGGTGGTGCACGAGGCCCCCGTGTTCGTGGGGCTCGGGGCCGAGCTTGCGGCCGCGATCGCGCACGCGTGCTTCTACTCGCTCGAGGCGCCGGTCGAGAGGGTGGGCGGATTCCACATCCCGTTCCCGCCCACCCAGCACGAGAACCACTACCTTCCCGACCTCGACCGCGTGCTCGACGCCGTCGACCGGACCTTCAGGTGAGGGCGCATGACTGAGCCGCGCGTATTTCGACTGCCCGACGTGGGCGAGGGTCTGATCGAGGCCGAGGTGCTGCGCTGGCTGGTCGCGGTGGGCGACGAGGTGGCGGTCAACGACCCGATCGTCGAGATCGAGACTGCGAAGGCGTCAGTTGAACTGCCGTCACCCTTTGCGGGACGCGTTCTGGCGCTGCACGCCTCCGCCGGGCAGGTGCTGCCCGTGGGGGTTCCGCTGATCTCATTCGACGGTGGTGACGGTGGTGACGTCGGTGACGCGCCCGCTGTTCCCGAGCGCGAGGCTGTACTGGTGGGCTACGGAGTGGCTCCCACCGCGAGCGTTCGACGGCGGAAGCGGACTGTGGCTGCTGCCCCCGTTGCCGCCCCCGTTGCTGCCCCCGTTGCTGCCCCCGCTGCGTCTCGGCCGCTCGCCTCTCCGCTGGTGCGGGTGCTGGCACGGGAGTGGGGGGTTGAGCTCGCGCTCGTGTCGGCCACCGGCCATCGCGGCCAGGTCACCCGGGCCGACCTCGCCCGCCACCGCGAGTCAGCCTCGTCGCTCGGGGGCACCCCCGTGCGCGGAGTGCAGCGCAGTATGGCCGCGGCCATGACCCGCTCGGCCGCCATTCCGCAGGCCTCTCTCTGGGTCGACGTCGACGTCACCTCGAGCCAGAGCACGCTTGAGCGTCTGCGTGCCGACGCCGCCTTCGAAGGGGCGCGGGTCACGATGCTCACCCTCGTCGCCTCGGCGGTGCTGGCAGCTGCGCGCGATCACCCGCTTGTCACCTCGCGCTGGCACGAGCTGCCCGACGGGTCGGCCGAGATCGTTGAGTCCCCTCTCCTCAACCTCGGCATAGCCGCCGACACCGCTCGGGGACTGGTGGTGCCCGTCGTTGCCGACGCCGGCGGCCGCACCCTGCCCGAGCTCGCAACCGAGATCACCCGGCTCATCGAGGCGTCCCGGGCCGGCAGCCTCTCCCCCGCTGACCTCAGCGGCGGCACCCTGACCATCACCAACGTGGGCGTGTTCGGCATCGACGGCGGACTTCCGCTGCTCAACCCCGGCGAGTCGGTCATCGTGGCCATGGGTCAGGCACGTCCCCGGCCGTGGGTGGTAGGCGACTCGATCGTGCCGAGACCTGTGATGCAGCTCGTGATCAGCTTCGACCACCGGGTGCTCGACGGCGCCGCCGCCTCGAGGTTTCTCGCCGATGTGGCCCGCGGCCTGTCTGGCACTTCCTGACCACACGTGCCGTCGGTTGTTGACCTTGTCGCTAGCGCTTGACAATCTGGGCCTCGCTCGCCACTCTTGCAACAATTATTTGCATTCAATCGCAACTTAGGGAGTGAAGAGACATGCCGTCACAGGAACGCGAATTGGCACTTGACGCGGCCATGCTAGATATTCAAGGTCGCGCCGGGCGATTCGGAGACCCGTCACTGAAGGATGGCGTTCTCTCCTTCGGAACCACGGCGATCCCCAAGCCCGACTATGAAATTGTGACGCAAGTGCAGTCCGACTTCGGGTGCCATGCCTCGATTTTTGTTGCGAAAGGCGACGGGTTTGTGCGCGCCACGACCAATGTCTTCCGCGATCACCACCGCGCGCTGAACACGGACCTTGATCCGACAGGACCTGTCATTGGCCCCATCAAAGCTGGTTCGTCCTACCGCGGCCCCGCGGACATCCTCGGCGAAGCCCACGATACGTACTACGAGCCCATCCTCGACTCCGACGGCGCGGTGATCGGCGCCTTCCTCGTGGCCTTCATTCCCGAGGCCTAGTCGCTTCACCGCAACGACGATGTGCACGACATCGGCCTGACCACTGCTGAACCGTGGTCAGGCCGATGTCGTTCCTCATTCGCTACTGGTCTGGGAGAGAGTTTGTTCACCCGAACGGGTGACGTGCGGCACGAAGCGCTCACGTTCTGGGGCCAGTGACCGATGAAGGGGTACGCCCACCTCACCAAGGAGCACCCATGGTCACGGCACTCGTCCTCATTCCGGTCCTGCTCATCACGCTTCGGCTGGGCGTTGCCATCGTCGGCATGCTCCTGTCGGCCAACCAGGATGAGGCCCATGCCCGGGCCGTACAGGCCGAGTTGAAAATCGTCCCGGCGCCGGTGGTTGTCTACGCAGAGGCCTTTACCCGCGCTGCCTAGGCACGCCGATGAGAGGATGAAGGGCTGACTCTCGCCCTTCCTCAGGAACCGCCCGAGGCACTCGGTGCGACGAGCGGATCTCCACGCTGTCGGCGGTGATGACCATGCCAAGACACGGCAGATTCGTCACGCTTCGGCTCGCAGCCGCGGTCGCCGTCACTGCCTCGCTCACTGCAGCGTTGGCGGCCTCTGGCCCGGCCTTCCCCACTGCGTACGCAGCCACCGTGGCACCCACCCGCCTTTGCGCTGGCGACGACTGGGGCGGACCCGCCAACGCCAACCCGTGGCGGCACCTCGATGCCGGCTATGTGAGCGTCTATGGCAAGCCCGCCGTGCGGGTCATCCTCGCGGGGCGCGTCGACTGGGGCGCCAACCCTTACTCGAACGCCAAGTGGCAGGCGTGGTTCATGAGCCTCAAGTGGCTCGGCGACTATTACAACAAGTCGGCGGGCCGCATGGGTATCGACATGCACACACCGACCCATGCCGAGCGCATCGCCTTCCTTGAGTCGGCCCTGTCAATCACCGCGCAGTACGCCGCATTCAGCAGTGGCCCGCGCACTGCCGCCCAGATTGCCGCACAGCAGGCCACCGACGGCCACCGTGCGCTGGCCATCGTGTGCCTCGCCGAGCAGGACGAGATTCTCAACGGGTCGGTGCGTCCGTGGCTGACGAGTTTGATCGGCACCGAGCTCGCCACGCTGATCAGCCGCCAACGAAGGCTCCCTTGGAATCAGACCGTGGAAGACATGCTGCCGGTGCTGACCGCCGGCTGCCTGCTCGGTAATCAGGATTGGACCGACACCGCCACGCGGCTGCTCGACGAAGTGTCGCTGACGAATATCGACTCCGAGGGCGCCACCGTGGAGCAGTCCCTCGGATACGCGAACTACAACCTGCGACTGTGGCCCCGCGTGCAGCTCAAGTACGAGCGCTGCATGCTGGGAGCCCCCGCCAACCTGCGCGAACGCCTCGACCTGCTCGCCGCCTTCATGACCGCAGGCACCACGCCGGACGGCACCCTCGAGCAGCTGGGCGAAAGCACATCGCAGGTGTCGTCGTACGCAGTACTTCCCGACAACGCGAGCTTCGCGTGGGCCAAGAGTCGCGGTGCCACCGGGCAAGCCCCGCCCAAGGAAGCGGTCTACACCGCTGGCTACGTGTTCGGCCGGCCCACCGGTACGTTCGACGGCGACTTTTATACGGTGCGATTCGGCCCGGCGCGCAACTTCCACGGCCAGCGCGAGGCCACGTCAGTCACCTGGTGGCCCAGCGGTCGACCCCTGGTGGTCGACACGGGCTACCCCGGGTTCTCCGACGCCGCGCGCCGCGCCTACCAATCGGCCGTGTATCAGAACGGCATCACCATCACCGGCGTGAACGCCGGCATCGAGGGTTCTCGGGCGAGCACGCTCACCACAGTGCCCGCCACGTTTGGGCCGAGTTACAGCATGAGCCACCCGAATCCCTGGACTCACACAGTGCACAAACGTGAACTGGGGTTCGTGCCCGACCTCGACGCGGTGGTGGTGCGCGACTACACGTACAACGACCGCCACTCGGTGACCACCAGCCAAAACCTGCGCATCGCCGCCGGGTACCGAGTCACCGTGGGCCCCGGCAACATCTTCCGCATCAAGTCAGGCAGCATCACCCGGTTCGTCGGCTACACGTTCGGCCCTGCCGGTCGCCGCCTATCGGTCGCGGCCGCCACGCAGTACGTGACCAACACCACCACTCGCGCCCTCACCACGATGGTGCAGTCGTCGACCGGCCGACGAGCCACCCTCGGCCTGATCATCGTGCCGTCTGGCACCTCAGTGACCTGGGCCACCGACGCAACCGGAGTCGTCGCCACCCTCACCCGCGGGTCCACCGGTCGTCAGGTCCGGGTCGGCGCGAACCTCACCTGAGTGTGTCGATTCGGTGGCGCCTGCCTCACATCCGCCCTACTCTTTCGCCGGGAGGGTTTTCGTTGTGGCCCCATAGGCGCACGATAATCCCGGAGAAGGTCCCATGAAACATAGATTCACCGCTGCCCTTGGCGCTTCAGCCCTCGTCTTGCTGGTCACCGGCTGCGGGGCATCCCCCGCTCCGGCGCCTATCACGGTGACCGCGCCTCCTGTGACCGAGACCGCCACAGCGACCGCCACCGCGACCGAAACGGTAGCGCCTCCTCCCACTGAGACCGTTGCACCTCCGCCCACTGAGACCGCCTCGCCACCGAGCCCGACACCCAAGCCGTCAGCAGCGTCACCAACGCCGAAGCCAAAGCCAAAGCCGACATCGAACCGGGTCGTGGTACCCGACATGGTTGGCGAAAACTACCAGGACGCACAGGACCGCTGGCGTGCCGCAGGCCTTGTGGTCGCTCCCGCCGATGATGCGACCGGAGCCAACCGCCTCCCACTAATCGACTCCAACTGGTACGTGGTCTCACAGGATCTGGAGGGCGGTTCCAAGGTTGCCAAGGGGAGCCTGATCACTGCGACCGTGAAGAAGTACACCGACGACTAGGCCGCATGGTTAAGTCTGCGCGACATGACCCCACGTCGCGCCTGCGGCCGAGCAGACACCATCGCCCGTCAACCTAGGCAGACTTTCTGATTTTCTGATTTTCTGAATTTCTGACAGTCGAAAAATATGAGTGTCTTCTTCCTCGCGACTTGAGCGAGGGCCGCCCCCACCCGCCGCCTCTCCATCGGTCCAGTTGATAACCTGACGTTTCGGTCGCCCGAGCAGGTGGCGACCGCACGAGCCCTCGGGGGCACTCAATTCAAGTTGCACCCCACTGGAGCTTTGGTGAAAAGTCGCGCCACGATCACTCTGCTGGCGATCGTGGCCTCACTCGCCACGCTGGCCGTGTGTCAGGTGACGACAAACAACGCCAACAATCCGCTCAACCTCGGGGAGCGCTCGCTGGGGGTGGCCTTCCTCATCGTGGCCGGAACCGCCGCCCTGGCGGACGTCGCCATTTTGTACGTCCACGCGGTGCGGCCGCCGCACCCCAAGTTCCTGCTCACCTGGGACCACCGCCTCAGCATTCGGGCCCACGCCATCGCAGGCGGTATCGAAACGATCCTCGGCGTGGTGGCGTGGGTGACTCAGTCGTCGACCTTGGCGATCGCGACGGGAGTGTTCGCCCTAGTTCAGATCGCGGCGGCGTACTACCAAACGCCCGGCGTGTTCGGCATGAAGGGCGTCACCGTGCCCCTCTACTGCGCCGGCATCAGCGTGCACCTGTTTTGCGCGGTCAACCTTGTCGCCACCGGTGATATCGCCTGGCTTGAACGCACGTGGATCGCGCTGCAGACCTACGCCTACGTGCGCATCGTGTTCTTCCTGCTGGGCCGCACCCAAGCTTTCCGAGGCTCGGGCTACACGGTATCCGTCGTGCTCGGCGGCGCGATAACGCTTCCGTTCGTCCTCGGCCCGATCACTGCCTACTTCCTCGTGGGCATCGTCATCATGTACCTCGCGCTGTACTTCTTGGTGATGCGCCCAACCCAGCGAGAATGGTCGGCGCTATTCGTCGAGCACCTCCGACGCTCACTGGTCCCTCGCCTTGAGGAGGCGTGGCCTCGGCTAGGCGTCGTCATTCCTACGGGCCTCAGCCCGCGAGAGGAGGCGCGGCTCGCGTTCGACCATCTCGACTCTGATGGGTCCGGAACTCTCGACCTGCACGAGATGGAGCCTCTCCTCGTCGAGCTGGGGGTGTCACCACGCCTGCAGGACTCGTTCCGCCATCACCACGCGCACCGCGACAGCACCGTGGTCGGTTTCGATGCCTTCTTCGCGACGCTGTGGCTGCCCTCCCGCCTGCAGGGGTCGCTCACGCTGCCGGTCGACGCGAGCCTGACAAACGAGCAGAAGGCGAGGATTGTCTTCGACTTCCTCGACATGGATGGCAGTGGTTACCTCGACGAGATCGAAATCGAAATCCTGCTGCTCGAGTGGGGGGTCGAGGTACACGAGGCGCAGCGCACGATCCGCTCGCTCTCCGGGCCGGACCACGCGCAGTATTCCTTCGACGACTTCTACCGCCAACTCACACCGATTTGGCGGTTCGGCTACGCGACCCTCACCACGGACCTTGAATGAATCCCGGCCGCCAGCCATGAGCGTTGCACTGTATTCAGCGCTGCTGGCCCCCATCGTGACGATCGGAAGCTGGATCGTCGCCCCGATGATGTGGCCGCAGTTCAACTCGAAGCGCCAGACCATCAGCGCCCTCGCCGCGCGGGGCGCTCCGAGCCGCTACCTCGAGACGGCCGCCTTCGTGGTGTCGGGCCTGTGCTACGTCGTGTCGGCGATCGCTATCAGCGATCTCGGCACGCTGGGGCGCATCCTGCTGGCGGCCGGCGGAATCGCACTGATCAGCGTGGCTGCCGCGCCTCTGCCCTCGCCCGACGCCAGCTCGGCGGCTCACTCCGGCGTCGCCGGAGCGCACTGTGTGGCCATGGCGCTGTGGCCCGTGGCCGGAATGGTGACGGCTGAGGGAGCCCCCTGGCTGCTCACTCCCGTAGGAGCGACGGCGAGCTCGGCCCTGCTGCTGGTTCTGCTGGCAGTGTTCCTCGTGAACTTGCGGCGAGACACGGCCGTGGTGGGCCTCACCGAGCGGATCGTGGCCGGTGCCATGACGATCTGGCCGCTGCTGGTGGTGCTGGCGCTCGGATGACGGAGTCGGGGGTGCGCACAGTGATGGCTGATGTGCCCGGCCCTCTCAGGTGTCGCCCATACACTTGGACCCATGGAGTCGGCATCGCCCCTTGAAGACGAGCGCGGAGTCGACCTCGGCCAAATCCGTGCCCAACTTCGACTGTCGGTCAAAGAGCGTGTGGCCGGAATGGTGTCGTCGGCGAATCTCATGATGAACGCCCGCGACTTCGCTCATACGGCGCGCGCGCGGAAACTCGAACAGACGAGTGAATGACCCTTGTGATCGGTGCACACGATGACCCCATGTCGAGCCAACGGCTGAGTCGTAGGCCTCACCCTTCAACGTCATCGGATTTTCTGAATTTCTGAATTTCTGAAAATCTGACAGGCCGCTACATTCCTTCGGCATCCTTGCGACGTCGGCGCAATGGTCGCGTCACCCTGCGCACGGTTTCACTGTCGAACGGAAATCCTCCGCTCAGCCAATCCTCCTCGACCGATGATGTGGCTGCGAGGACTTCGTCGAGTACGGTTTCGGTGACCTTCTCGCGCAGGCCAATCGCTGCGCCAAACTGCAGCAGGCGTCTTCGGGAGAACCCACAGTTTGTCCCGTCGATGGTGAGTGCTGCGGTGCTGTCTCCGTAAGGGAGTGTCGACGGGAGGTCGTAGGCCGGCGCAACACGCCATTCGCCCTCCTCGTGCACGACCGAGAGGTTTTTCGCGTGAAGGTCTCCGTTGCCGGTCAGCCAGGCGAAGCAGAACTGTCGGTAGATCTCGCGCAAGGCAAGTAGACGTGCAGCGCAGTGCCGGGAAAGAGCCTCAGCGACTCGTTCAGAACTGACCACGTACTTGTCGGCGGGGTAAAGGCCAAGAACCTGCGCTGCGTCCTCGACGGCTAACGACTTCGCTGACCCGTCGGGCATGCTCACCCGGTCGAACCGCTCGACGAGCAGACCGGGTCTCTCCGTCGCAT
>CALQEM020000115.1:0-10551 GCA_943329595.2 Bifidobacterium breve | reverse complement strand
CGCACCGCCTACCGTCGCCTGTCGGGCGGCGAACAGCGTCGTGTGGCGTTCGCTCTCTCGATCATCGGCCGCCCGGAGCTCGTATTTCTCGACGAGCCCACCACCGGCCTCGACCCGCAGGCTCGAGCGGCCGTGTGGGACCTCGCGCGCGAGTTGAGCGCCGCGGGAGTGAGCATCGTTCTCACCACCCACCTGCTCGAGGAGGCCGAGCGGGTGGCTGACCACGTGGTGATCATCGACCACGGCCGTGTGGTGGCGGCCGGCTCGGTTAACGAACTGGTGGAGGCGTCGGGCGGTTCGCAGATTGTTCTACGCACCGAGCCCGGCCTCGCACTCGGCTCGCTGATCGACATGCTCCCGAACGGGTGTGCCGTGACCGAATCGACTCCGGGACGGTACGTGGTTGACGGCTCAGTCGACATGGGCACCACCCAGCTGGTCGACCAGTGGTGCCGCGAGCAGGGCGTAGCGCCACTAGAACTCGGGCTGAGGGCCCGTTCCCTCGAGGACGTGTTCCTCGACCTCACCGGTCGCGAGTTGCGGACATGACCGCAGACCGCGACCTCGACCTCACCCCCTCGCCGGGAGCAGCGCCGCCGGGGCAGAGGGTGCGCAGCCAGATTGTCTTGGAAGCGCGCTCCACGCTGCGCAATCCCGAGCAACTGCTGCTCACCCTCGGGATCCCCCTAGTGCTGCTGGTGACGCTTACCCTGCTGCCCGTGCTCGACCTCGGAGGCGGGAGTCGCGTCGATGTGGTGACTCCGGGAATTCTCGCCTTAGCGGTGATGTCGACCGCCTTCACGGGACAGGCGATCGGCACCGGATTTGAGCGCCGCTACGGCGCTCTGAAGTTCTTGGGCTCAACTCCGCTGACGCGTCGACAACTACTGCTCGCTAAGACGGGCGCGGTGGTGGTGATTGAAATCCTGCAGTCTGCCCTGATCTGCGTCGTCGCAGTTGCGCTCGGCTGGCACCCTCAGGGCTCCCTGCCCGCAGTCGTATTGCTGCTGCTGGTCGGAACCGCGGCCTTCAGCGCACCGGGTCTGGCCCTCGCCGGGGTGGCACGCGCCGAGGCAACCTTGGCCATCGCCAACGGGGTGTACCTGCTGCTGCTGCTCGGGGGCGGCGTGGTGATCCCCACCGAACGCCTGCCCTCGGCCTGGGCCGCCATCGCCTCGTTCCTGCCGTCGGGCGCACTCGCCGACGCGCTGCGACAGGTGCTGGTCGTAGGAGCGCCGCTGCCAGTGTCGAGCGTGCTCGTGCTCGTCGCGTGGGCCGTGGTCGGGTCCGTGGTTGCGGCCCGAACTTTCAAGTGGGAGTGAACGGCAGCGCTGCCTAGACTCGCAGCATGACCTCGTCTGAGATCTCCGCCACCACGCCGCCAAGTTCGGTGGCCCCCGCGAGTTCAGCGGTGGTCTCACGTGCGACGCGAGCGATTCTGCTCGTCAATCTCATCGCCCAAACCGCGATCGTGGTCACCGGAGGGCTGGTGCGCCTCACTGGTTCCGGCCTTGGCTGCCCCACGTGGCCTGAATGCGTGCCAGGCTCCTACACCCCGGTGCCCTACCAAGCCGAGGAATGGCACGCGTTGATCGAGTTCGGCAACCGCGTGCTGACATTCGCCCTCGTGATCATCACCATTGCCACGTTCGTCGCAGTGCTCAGGCACCGCCCGCGTCGGCGCGCCCTGCTGCTGCTGGCGGCTGTGCCCTTCCTCGGAACCATGGCGCAGGCGGTGCTCGGCGGCATCACGGTCATCACCGGGCTCAACCCCTGGACCGTCGCCAGCCACTTTCTCGTGTCGATGGGCCTCATCGCCGGAGCGACGGTGCTGTACGTGCGCGGCGGCGAGCCGGGCGACGGTCGCGTAACTTCGCTCGTGCGACCGCCGATCCGTCCGCTGGCGTGGGCCCTGGTGGCAGTCGCCGGCGCGGTGGTGGTGCTGGGCACGGTGGTGACCGGCAGCGGGCCACACTCGGGAGACGCCGAGACTCCCAACCGCATTCCCATCGACCCCCGCACCATTGCCTGGTTGCACGCCGACGTGGTGCTGCTTTTCCTCGGACTCACCGTTGGCCTGCTCATCGCTCTTGTGGCCTCCGGTGCGCCTCGGGCTGCCCGCGTCAGTGCCTCGTGGGTGCTAGCGATCTCAGTGGCTCAGGGAGTGCTGGGTTACACCCAGTACTTCACCGGCCTGCCCTGGGCGGTCGTGCTGGTGCACCAGCTCGGGGCCTGCCTCGTGTGGATCGCAGTGATCAGATTGCTCTTGGCAACCCGTGAGCGGGCGCCGCACTGACTTGAGATGGTGAGCGCTCGGGCGTGCAAGGGTCGAGTTTAGAAAACGAACGGATCGATTGCCACCGCGAGGAACAGCAGCGACAGGTACGTGATCGAACCGTGGAAGAGGCGCATGGGCTTCAGGTCGGCCTCGCCCCGGCCGACCCGAGACCTGAGCGCGTAGGCCTCGCGCAGGAACCACGCCCCGAGGAGCACGGCCGACACCGAGTACACCGCGCCGGTGTGGGCGACTGGAATGAGCGCCAGCGAAGCAACCACCATGGCCCATGAGTACATGATGATCTGTTTGGCCACGACCGACGTGGAGGCGACCACAGGCAGCATCGGAACTCCGGCCGCTGCGTAGTCGTCGACGTAGCGAAGCGACAGCGGCCAGTAGTGCGGCGGGGTCCAGAGAAAGACGATGAGGAACAAAATTGCGGGCGCCCAGCTCAGGGTGCCGGTGACCGCAGACCAGCCAATAAGCACCGGGAAGCAGCCGGCCGCGCCACCCCACACGATGTTCTGCGACGTGCGTCTCTTCAGAACGATGGTGTACACGATCACGTAGAACGCAATGGCTGCAGCGGCGAGCAGCCCCGACAGCGGGTTGACCGCCGACCACAGCAGTGCAACCGACAGGCACGACAGGAACAGTCCCCACAGGAGGGCCACCAGCGGGGTGATCTCGCCCGTGACGAGTGGCCGTCTTTCGGTGCGCCGCATGAGCATGTCGATGTCGCGGTCGAGGAACTGGTTGAGGGTGTTGGCGCCCCCCGCGGCCAGCGCTCCGCCCGCGAGTGTCACGAGCACGAGGTTCAGCGGCGGCAGGCCGTCGGCCGCGAGGAACATCGTGGGCAGGGTGGTGACCAGAAGAAGTTCGATGATGCGCGGCTTAGTGAGCGCTACCAGGGCCTTGGCGGTGCCCAACATGCCCACAGGGCCCGACTCGGCCGAGGGCGATGGCAGCGGATCGAGTGCGGTCACATCTCACCCCTCGTCGCGAAGCGGAACAGCGCCCAACGCTGATCTCAATTGTGGTCCCAGACTACCCGTACCTGCATCCGACCCGTGCCGCGCGTCGCTAGGCTGGCGCCCACACCTGATGCGAAATGAGGAACTGTGAGCCAACTCGACTGGACCGACCTCGACGCCCGAGCCGTCGACACCGCGCGCGTACTAGCGGCCGATGCCGTGCAGCGTGCCGGCCATGGTCACCCCGGCACCGCGATGAGTTTGGCACCGGCCGCCTATCTGATCTTCCAGCGATTCCTCCGCCACGACCCCAGCGACCCGCACTGGCTCGGCCGCGATCGATTCGTACTCTCGTGCGGGCACTCAAGCCTCACCCTGTATCTCCAGCTGTACCTGAGCGGCTACGGCCTTGAACTCTCCGATCTTCAGCAGTTCCGCACTGCTGGCTCTCTCACCCCCGGTCACCCCGAGTTTGGCCACACGCGCGGCGTTGAGACCACCACCGGTCCCCTCGGCCAGGGACTCGCCACCGCGGTCGGTATGGCCATGGGCCAGCGCTACGAGCGCGGGCTTCTTGATCCCGACGCGAGCCCCGGCACCAGCCCGTTCGACCATCGCGTGTGGGTGATCGCCTCCGATGGCGACCTCGAGGAAGGCCTCAGCAGCGAGGCAAGCTCGCTCGCCGGAACTCAACGGCTCGGCAACCTCATCGTGGTGTGGGACGACAATCACATCTCGATCGAGGATGACACCGCCGTCGCCTTCAGCGAAGACCCGCTGGCGCGCTACGCCGCGTACGGCTGGCACGTGCAGAGCGTCGAGCTCGGCGTCAATGGCGCGGTCGATGTGGTGGCGCTGGCCGCTGCTCTCTCCGCCGCCGAGGCCGAAACTGAGCGCCCGTCGTTCATTCAGTTGCGCACCATCATTGGCTGGCCCGCACCCACGTTGCAGAACACCTACAAGGCTCACGGCTCCGCGCTCGGAGCGGCGGAGGTTGCGGCGGTTAAAACGGCGCTCGGCTTCGACCCCGAGCAGACGTTTCAGGTTGCGCCCGAGGTGCTCGACCACGCTCGGGCAGTCGTCACACGAGGCGCCTCGCTCCGCACCGACTGGAACGCCGGCTACGAGCGCTGGCGCTCCGACCAGCCCGATAGGGCAGCCCTGCTCGACAGAGTGCTGAGCCGTGAGGTCCCGGCTCTCGAGTTGCCGACCTTCGAGGCTGGAACGTCGATGGCCACCCGGAAGGCTTCCAGCGTGGTGATTCAGGCCCTCGCAGCGCAGCTGCCCGAGTTTGTGGGCGGCTCGGCCGACCTCGCCGAGAGCAACCTGACCACCATCGAGGGCGGTCTGTCGTTCCTGCCCCCCGGCACCGAACTCAAGAGCGACTCCCCCTTCGCCAAGGGTCAGTCCCCCTACGGCCGAATTCTGCACTTCGGCATTCGCGAGCACGCCATGGGTGCTGCCCTCAACGGAATGGCACTGTCAGGTCTGCTCAAGCCTTTCGGCGGCACCTTCTTCGTGTTCAGCGACTACATGCGCGGCGCGGTGCGTCTGGCTGCCCTGATGCAAACAGCGGTCACCTTCGTCTGGACGCACGACTCGATCGGCCTCGGCGAGGACGGACCCACCCACCAGCCCGTCGAGCACCTCTGGGCGAACCGCGCGATTCCGGGTCTCGCCGTGGTGCGGCCGGCCGACGCAACTGAAACAGCCGTTGCTTGGCGCACGGTGCTCGAGCGGCGAGCGCCCGCGGGCCTGGTGCTGAGCCGTCAGAACCTTCCGGTGCTCGACCGCTCGGTGATGGCAGACGCCGAGGGTGTGGCCCGAGGCGCCTACGTACTCATCGACTCACCCTCGGCCGTTCCTGACGTGCTGCTGCTCGCCACCGGATCCGAGGTTCAGCTTGCAGTGGCCGCTCATGAGGTGCTGGCAGCAGAGGGTGTGGCGGCTCGAGTGGTATCGATGCCGTGCCTCGAGTGGTTCGAGGCTCAAGACGACTCCTATCGCGAGAAGGTGCTGCCCAGCGGGGTGCGTGCTCGGGTGTCGGTTGAGGCTGGCATCGCCCAGGGCTGGTGGAAGTACGTCGGCTCGCAGGGCAGGTGTGTCAGCCTTGAGCACTTCGGCGAGTCCGCTGACCCCGCCTACCTCTTCGGCAAGGTGGGCATCACCGTCGACGCAGTCGTCGCGGCGGCGCGCGACTCCATTGCCGCATCACGTTCGCGGTAGGCAGCAGGCCTCGCTTCATCCACCCCAGGAAGGCACCCCATGACCGACGTTCTCGCCCAGTTGACCGACCTCGGAGTCTCGATCTGGCTCGACGACCTCGATCGGGAGCGCATCTCCAGCGGTGCGCTCGCCGACCTCGTCACCGAAAAGCAGGTCGTGGGGGTCACCACCAATCCCTCGATCTTCGATCACGCGATTAGCACCGGTGCCACGGCGTACGCCGCGCAGGTCGAGGACCTTCGGGTGCGTGGAGTCGACGTCGGCGAGGCCGTGCGGGCCATCACCACGCGCGATGTGCGTGCCGCGTGTGACGTGCTGCGACCGGTCGCCGACATCAAGGGCGAGGGCGATGGTCGGGTGTCGATCGAGGTCGACCCCAGGCTGGCGCGCTACACCGCCGAAACCGTCGCCGAGGCTCGGGCACTGTGGTGGGCCGTCGATCGGCCCAACCTCTACATCAAGATTCCGGCCACTGTCGAGGGTCTTCCCGCCATCACGACCGTGATCGGTGAAGGAATCAGCGTTAACGTGACGCTCATTTTCTCGGTCGACCGCTACCGCGATGTTCTCGACGCCTGGATGAGCGGCCTCGAGGCGGCCCTCGCGTCGGGCCTCGACATCAGCGACATAGCGTCCGTCGCGTCATTTTTCGTGAGTCGGGTCGACACGGAGGTCGATGCGCGCCTCGACGCACTCGGAACTCCCGAGGCGGCCGCGGTGCGCGGGATGGCCGCGATTGCCAACGCGCGGCTCGCGTGGGAGGCGTACTCGCAGGCGATGTCCTCGGACCGCTGGGCCGCCCTTCGCGAGGCCGGAGCCCAGCCCCAGCGACCGCTGTGGGCCTCCACGGGCGTCAAGGACAAGGCCTACGACAACACTCGCTACGTGATCGACCTTGCGGCCCCCGGATGCGTCAACACGATGCCGGAGCCCACCCTCAACGCCGTCGCCGACCACGGGGTGTTCGCAGGCGACACAGTGAGCGGCACCTCCGCTGAGGCCGGAGCCGTCTGGGAGGCGCTTGAGGCGCTCGGAATCAAGGAGGATGACGTGGTCACGCTTCTCGAGGACGAGGGTGTCGACAAGTTCATCACGTCCTGGCAGCAGTTGCTCGACAACCTCCAGAGGTCATTGGCGGCAGGTGGGCAGTGACGGCGCCGCCCGTCAACCCGCTCCGCGACCCGCGAGACCGGCGACTTCCACGCATTGCAGGCCCGTGCACGCTGGTGGTGTACGGCGTCACAGGCGACCTCGCACGAAAAAAGATCATGCCGGCGATCTACGATCTCGCCAACCGCGGGCTCCTGCCCCCGAGTTTCGCTCTCGTGGGGTTTGCCCGGCCCGACTTTGAATCGCAGGACTTCGGGCAGATCGCGCACGACTCGGTCAGAGATTACGCGCGCACGGAGTTCCGCGAAGACGTGTGGCAGCAGTTGAGCGAGGGCTTCCGTTTCATCCGAGGCGACTTCGACGACGGCGCTGCATTCGACGCTCTATCAACGGTGCTCAGCGACCTCGAGGCCGACCGGGGCACGCTGGGGAATATCGCCCATTACCTGTCGATCCCGCCGCGCTTCTTCTCCGTCGTCGTGGAGCAGCTCGAGCGCTGCGGTCTGTCGCGATCGCCCCACGGTGCGTGGCGGCGCGTGGTCATCGAGAAGCCGTTCGGCCACAACCTCGCGAGCGCACAGGTACTCAACGCGGTGGTCGACAGCGTCTTCACCACCGAGTCGGTCTTTCGCATTGACCACTACCTCGGCAAGGAGACCGTGCAGAACATGCTGGCGATTCGATTCGCCAACAATCTCTACGAGCCGATCTGGAACGGCAACTACGTCGACCACGTGCAGATCACCATGGCTGAAGACATTGGCATCGGAAGTCGAGCCGGGTACTACGACGGAATCGGCGCCACGCGCGATGTGATGCAGAACCACCTGCTGCAATTGCTGGCCCTCACCGCAATGGAGGAGCCGGTGTCGTTCGAGGCTGAGTCGGTGCGGCGTGAGAAGGAGAAGCTGCTGTCGTCCGTGTCGCTGCCCCGCCGCCTCGAGCTGCACACCGCGCGCGGTCAGTACGCCGAGGGGTGGCAGGGGGGACTTCCGGTGGTCGGTTACCTGCAGGAGCCCGGGGTACCGGCGACCTCGCACACCGAGACGTACGCCGCGATCAGGGTCGACGTCAATACTCGTCGCTGGGCAGGAGTTCCTTTTTATCTGCGCACCGGCAAGCGTCTTGGCCGGCGGGTCACCGAGGTGGCCGTGGTCTTTAAGAAGGCGCCGCACCAACCCTTCGCCGCGGGAGACGTCTCCGAAATGTCGAACAACACCCTGGTGTTCAGGGTGCAGCCCGACGAGGGCATGACCGTGCGCTTCGGGTCGAAGGTGCCGGGCACCGCGCTCGAGTTGCGCGACGTCACCATGGACTTCCAGTACGGCGACTCCTTTACCGAGGCAAGTCCCGAGGCCTATGAGCGACTCATCCTCGACGTACTGCTCGGTGACCCACCCCTGTTTCCGCACCACCGCGAGGTCGAGATGGCCTGGGAGATCCTCGACCCCGTACTCGAACACTGGGCCACGCACGGACGCCCCGAGCAGTACGCCAGCGGCGGCTGGGGACCCCAGGCGTCCTATGAGATGCTCGCGCGCGACGGCCGCCACTGGAGGAGACCGTGATTCGCCTCGACGAGACGACCGGAAACTCTGTGGCGACAGCAATCGCCGACGAGCGTCGGCGTATGGGCTCCTCAGCCACCGGGATGGTGCTCACCCTGCTCGTGCTCGCCTCGGAGGAGACTCAAGCTGACGCCGTGCAGGCGGCCAGCCTGGCCGCGCGCGAGCACCCCATGCGCATCCTGGTCTTCGTGGCCCGCACGGGCCGCGAGCCCGCCCACCTCGACGCTGAGATCAGTGTCGGAGGCGACCAGGGTCCCGGCGAACTGGCGGTTCTGAGGCTGCACGGGAAGCTCGCCCACCACGCTGGCTCGGTCGCGATCCCGCTTCTGCTCCCTGACACCCCTGTCGTGGCGTGGTGGCCCGGTACCGCGCCCGAGGACCTCGCCGACGACCCCATTGGCCGGCATGCTGTGCGCCGCATTACCGATGCGAGCGCGGTCACTCGCCCCGTACGGTCGCTCGACGTGAGGCAGCGCGGCTACCAGCCGGGCGACACCGACCTCGCATGGACCCGCTTGACACCATGGCGGTCGATCCTTGCGGCGGCATTCGACCAGCCGGTGGGACCGATCATCTCGATCGAAGTCGTTTGCGAGTCGAGCAACGCGAGCGGGCCACTGCTGGCCTCGTGGCTGCACCGCCAACTCGGAGCCCCGGTGAGATCCTTCTCGGCGAAGGCGCCAGGCATCAGCGAGGTGCGCATCGTGGGTGAACTCGGCGAGATCGCGATCAACCGCGCCGATGGTGTGAAGGCCACGCTGAGCCGCACCGGACGCTCACCGGCCACCGTGGCTCTCCCCCGTCGGAGCCTGGCCGAACTTCTCGCCGAGGAGTTGCGTCGCCTCGACCCCGACGAGATTTATGCCGAGGCCCTGATGGGCCTCCCGGCGGTGGCCCCGGCCACCCGCCCTCAAGCCAAGCCGACCACTGCGCGCCCCAGCAGGAGGACCTCATGAGCAAGTCCAGCCCCCTCGTCGAAGTGGCCCCCGATCACGACACCCTCGCTGCCGCGGTGGCAGCCCGCTCCATCGCAGTGCTCTGCGATGCTCTAGCCGCGCGACCGGAGGCCCACTTCTGTCTGACCGGCGGTTCAATCGGCACGGCGAGCCTGGCGGCCATCGCGGCGTCACCCGCGTGCGCTGCCGTCGACTGGGCGCGCGTGCACATCTGGTGGAGTGACGAGCGGTTCGAGCCCACCGGTGATCCCGTGCGCAATGAGACAGGTGCGCGCGCAGCACTGCTCGACCAGGTAGCTCTCACTGCGTCACACGTGCATCCGATGCCCGCGTCGGGTGGGCGCTGGGCCAACGACGTCGACGCAGCGGCAGCAGCCTACGCCGACGAACTGCTGCGCGTGGGGCTCGGTGCGGTGCCTGATTTCGATGTGCTGCTGCTCGGCGTCGGCCCCGACGGGCACGTGGCCTCACTGTTTCCGGCACATGCCGCTCTGGCCGATCTCAGGGTCACCTGTGGCGTCATTAACTCCCCCAAGCCACCGCCGACGCGGATCACCTTCACGCTGCCCACGATCGCCCGAGCACGCGAGGTGTGGCTCGTTGCCTCGGGCGCTGAGAAGTCAGAGGCCATGGGACGCGCCCTGAACGACGGGGAGGCCTCACTGCTTCCGGCTGCACTGGTGCGGGGTAGCACCCGCACACTGGCGCTGCTCGACCGCGAGGCCGCAGTCCATGTAGCCCCCGTAGCCCCCGTAGCCTGAGCGGCCCCCAGCGCTGTCAGCGCTGTCAGCGCTTGGTGGCGCGACGCTTCTCGATTGCCTCGGCAAGAATGGCGTCGCCATCGACGTCGTTGCGACGCTCCTTGACGTAGGCGAGGTGCGTCTTGTACGGCTCAACCTTGGGAGCAGGCGGGGGGTTCTCGCGGTCGTTGCTGGCGGGAAGCCCGCACTTGGGGCAGTCCCACTCCTCGGGGATCGGCGCCTCGCTCGAGAACGAGGGCTTCGACTCGTGGCCCTTGGCACACCAGTACGACATGCGAATGCGAGGTGCCGCATCTCCCCGCTCGGCCTCACCCATCGGCCCTGCGCCTACTCGACTACCGCGAATTGCGCTTCCACTTGCCACAGGTGCCTCCGGTGTTGAGAGCGTTCAGGGGATGGTGCGTTGGAGCGTGCGTCAGCGACCAGTGCTCAGCAGCAGGCCAAGGCCCACCACGCAGGCTGCCCACACGAGGCCGATGCCCAGCGTGATGCGGTCGAGGTTGCGCTCGGCGACACTGGAGCCACCCACGCTGCTGCTGACGCCACCGCCGAACATGTCGGACAGTCCGCCGCCCTTGCCGCGGTGCAGCAGGATCAGCAGGATCAGCAGGATGCTGGTGATCACCAGCACGATCTCGAGCGTCAAGGTCATAGGGTGAAGGATACGTCAGAGCGGTG
>CALQEM020000114.1:0-10579 GCA_943329595.2 Bifidobacterium breve | reverse complement strand
GATGTCTGCCCCATCGTTCATCAGGCCGCGCTGAGGCCTGGTGCGATCAGGCGCGACCGCGAGTCGCAGGTCCGAGGTGTCCTCGGCGTGGATGCGCTCGCCCCGGCTGCGCCCGGCCTCGACCGAAGGGACGCGTTGGTGGGTCAGGTGGTGGCGACAGCAGCACGAGGAGCCGCCCCGCCGCGAGTCACGCCCTCGACCGATCGCGTCGATCTGCTACACCTGCACGGCTTCAAGTGCGCCGGCCAAACGTTTGCCTGGATTCTCGAGCGCAACTTCCCAGACCAGGTGGTCTACGCGGAGTCGCAGCACCCAGGTGAGCGGCTGGCGTGGCAGCGCGTCGCTGACGAGGTGTCGCTCACAGGAGCTCGAGCGGTGTCGTCGCACCTGTGCACGCTTCCCCCGGTGGGTGCTGGCGTCGCGACACTGACCGTTGCGTTCGTGCGTCAACCGCGGGCGCGACTCCTCTCGGCCTACCGACATGATCAGGCCACCGGCGCTGTGACGGTGGGGGATGAGACGTTCGCCGAGTACCTCACCCGAGTTGAGCGAAGCGGCCTGTTGACGTACCAGGTGCGTCATCTGTCGCCGCAGGGACCCCCGCAGTTGAGGCCTGACTGGGGCTGGGATCTGCTGCCCGACCTGATCGACCTCGAGCGCGACGACCTCTTCATCGGCGTGGTCGAACGATTCGACGAAAGCATGATCCTGCTGGAGCACCGGCTCGCCGCCCTGGGAATCGATTTCGACGGGTCGTACGGAATCGTGCACAACGCAGCGAGGGGCGAACTCGTCCCAGCCGACACGACGCTCTCGGCCGATCTCTCCGGAATCGACGAGGCCTTGTACCGCAGGGTTGACGCAGCGCTTAAGGCTCGCTGGGATGCCTTCGTCCTCGAGCATCCCGAGGCGATGAAGGACTTTCGCCGGCGCTGCCAGGCCGTGCGGACAAGCGGGCTTCACGAGTCCGTCTCGCTGAAGTACGTGGCCGACTGGGTACTGCTGCCCAGTGCTCTGCCACCGCGGTCGGCCGACTGAGGTGAGGTCGTAGGCAGTTCGCCGCCGTCTGTGCCCTCGTTCGTGAGCTAGGTTGCGAGCGCTCGGTCGGCGGCCTCCCAGGCGGCCTCGGGATCGAATGTGCGTGCGCCACCCGCAAAGGCTGCGTCGTTGACGAGTTGCGCCAAGTCATGCAGGCCAGCCTGAGCAGCGGGGGTCAACAGTGCGAGCAACTCTGACTCCTCGATGAGGTCGGGCGAGATACGAGGGTCGAGCGGGAGGCCGCGGGCTTGAAGTCTGTTGCGGGTCCACAGCCAGGCGCCGACGACCTGCTCGGCAGGAGTTCCCGAGCGCAGTCGTGCCCGGAGCTGGCGCAGTTTCCACCAGCGAATCAGCCGCCACGTCACGAAAGCGAGAATGGCGAGGACGAGCAGAAGCAGAAGGAGGCGCACTAGCAGGGGAAGCTCAGAGACGTCCTGCGACTCAGGCGGGAGGGGTGCCTCGCTCGAGCTGGGACTGGGAGTCGAGCTGGGACTGGGAGTCGAGCTGGGACTGGGAGTCGAGCTGGGACTGGGTGTCGGGGTAGGCGTCGGCGGGGGCGGTTCCCACGGGGGCCGAGCTGCTGGGTCGACTGAATCCGGTGCCACCACGAGGGGGGCACCTGGGTGGATCGCCTGCTGGGTGAGCAGGATCGCTCCGGCCGCGAGCGTCATCACCGCCAGCAGCAGGGCGGTCGCGGCGCGGAAGGAGTGTGGCACCAGCCACCGTCGACGCCTGTTTTCGACGAGTCCCAGTGACACCAGGGCAGACGCTGTGGTGACGAGGGCGACCGCGGGGACCTCGCCGGCTGCCCCGAGGACAGCTGACTCGAGCACGATCGCGGCCACGGCAATCAAGAATGCGGCAGGCACAGGACTGGCGACGAGCGCTACCGCGATGGCGGTGGCAGCCGCTGCCGCAAAGGTGCTGCGGGCGATGGGCCCGTCGGCGTCGCCCCCCACAATGTTGACCATCTCGGCCCAGGCGAGCCCCACCAAGACTCCGATCAACGCGCCCCGCCACCAAGGACCGGTGCGCGAACCGGCCAAGGAGGTGAAAGCGCCGATCAGTACCCCTGGAATGACATAGAGGAAAAGTGCGGCGACGCTGACCGCACCCGCGTAGCACAGCGACGCAATGACACACGTGATGACCACTGACGGCACGGCCCATCGCGACGTCGGTGTCGAGGACGCGAGCTCGATGTCAGCGCTACTGGTTGCGAGGCTCACACGAGCTCCTCGGCTGAGTCGATATCGACGACTCGGAGAAGCTCGAGTGGAGTGCGCTGGGAGGAGCCGACGCGGAACACGAGGGCCCCGGGAACCACCCGACTGGCTGCGGCGACTGCGCGCACCAAGGCTCGCGACGGTGTGCCGGTGACCACGATCAGGCGCGAGCAGCGGGTTGACCTGACGAGGGAAACCATCTGCTCGGCCACGACCTCAAGAGGAGGGCTGGAGTCAACCACCGCGAGTCGGTCGAGAAGTCCGTTGATGGCGCCAGGGGCGGACGAGGTCACCGAACTGCCGGCTGCCGTGGTGGTGAGGTGCACCTGCCCGGAGCTCTTGGGCAGCGACGCCACGATGGAGGCAATCACCTCAATCGCGTTCTCGAAGCGCTCGGGCAGCCAGCGATGGCCGAACTGCTGGTCAGATCCGTAGGCAGTGACATCGGTGTCGATCACCACGGTGGTACCGCTAGCCGTGGCAGCGAGGTTTTGTCGCACCACGAGGTGTCCGGCTCTGGCCGACGACCGCCAGTGCACCATGCGCGGCTCGTCGCCCATCACGTAGTCGCGCAGCGCGTGGAAGTGCATATCGCCGAGGCGCCTGTCGGCAGTTTCCGAGTCGCTCACGATGCGATGGGCGGCGAGTGACCGTCGCACGGGGAAGACTCGTGGATGCACGGTGATGAGTCCACCCTCGGTGCGGTCGACCACTCTCGACACCATTCCCCACGGGTCGCCCTGAAGCAGGGTGAACGGTCCGATGGGGCGCTGCCCGCGCGTCGACGTGTCGAGGGGAAACCGAAGGGTGGTCGAACTCGTCAGTTGGTGGCGCGAGATGGGCATCGATCCCGACGGTTGGAGTGGGTCGCCCTCAACAAGGCGCACGCCACGTGCCCCCCGGCGTGCACCGGACAGGCCCACGCGCACGCTGGCCGGGTGTGTGCGCACTACGCGCATCGAGCCCTGGTCGACCGTGAGGGTGCCACGCGGGCGCGACGCCAGACTGATCAGGATGGCCACGATCGCGGCAAGTCCGGCTGCCCCCAGCGCCGTGAGCTCAGGCCAGTGTGACTGCCAGCCCATTGCGACCAGGCTCGCCGAGACCAGCGCGAGTGTCCATCCTCGAGGGGTCATGCGCGGGCATCGACCGGGGGTGCCTCGACGGCCGCAACCGCCTCGTCGATGGCATCGCTCGCCAGACCTCCCGACACCTCGAAGGTGGCTGAGGGGATGACCCGGTGTGCGAGCACCGGACCGGCGAGCGCCTGTACATCTCCGGGAACCACGAAGGGGCGGCCGAGCATGGCTGCCCGCACCCTGCTGGCACGCAGCAGCCCGAGTGCTCCTCGGGGACTGGCGCCGAGTCGGAGCTGCGGCATCGAACGAGTGTGGCCCACGAGCGACACGATGTACTGCATGAGACTGGGCGCCACGTGCACGGTGCGGGCGGCCGCGATGAGTGCGCCGATTCTCTCGGGACTGCTCACCCTCTCGACGTCGGCGATTTGAGCGCCCGCGTGCTCGCCATGGAGTACCCGTAGTTCGGCGGCGGGGTCGGGGTAGCCCATGCGGGTCTTGACCAAAAATCGGTCGAGCTGGGCCTCGGGCAGGGGATACGTGCCGTCCATTTCAATCGGGTTCTGGGTGGCCATCACCAGGAAGGGGCTCGGAACGGGAAGTGGCGTTCCGTCGATGGTGACGGTGCGCTCTTCCATCACCTCGAGCAGGGCCGACTGGGTGCGGGGCGAGGCACGGTTGATCTCGTCGGCCAGCACCACGTGCGAAAAGATCGGTCCGGGGTGGAAGACGAACGTGTTGGTGTCCTGATGGAACACCGAGACGCCTGTTACGTCACCGGGAAGCAGGTCGGGGGTGAACTGGATGCGCTGCCAGTCGGTGCCCAGGGCCCCGGCGAAGCTGCGCGCCAATGAGGTCTTGCCCACCCCGGGGACGTCCTCGAGTAGCACGTGACCCCCGGCCAAGAGCGAGGTGAGCACCATGGAGACCACCTCGGCCTTGCCCTGGATGAACGAGTTCACGGCGTCGGAGATGCGCTGGGCCTCGGCGGCGAAGGCGGCGGCACCTGATTCATCCATGGGGGTGGGGGCAAGGGTTGTCGACTCAATGTCCATGCTGGGAGCATAACTGGAGGCTCTGTGCGCCAACGCCCCCTGAAGTCTGCCACTGCTGCGAGGGGTGGCACATGGTGCGATGTTCCCCCGATGCAAGGAGATCATGCCGTGGCTCGCGATGAGGTCGACGCTTATCTCGCCGCTGTCCCAGAGCCTCAGCGGGGCACCCTCATGATCGTGCGAGCCAGGATTCTCGACGTGCTTCACGATCCTGAGGACTCGTTGACTGGCCGCCAGCCGGAGGAGTGCATCACCTACGGCATCCCGACGGTCAAGGTCGAGGGACGGTCAATCGCCGGATACGCGGCCTACACGCGTCATTGCAGCTATTTCCCTATGAGTGGTGCGGTGCTGGGGAAACTTGAGGCAGAACTGGTGGGCTACATCACCAGCCGGGGTACGCTGCGGTTTGCCGTCGACGCACCGCTGTCTGCTGAACTCGTGCGACAGCTGGTCAGGGCGCGGCAGCAGGACGTGCTGGCCAGGGGGCGCTAGGGCGCTGGGAGCGTTCCCGAGTTGAGTCTCAGTCCGCTCCCGCTTCGAGGGCTGCGAGGACGGGATCAAGGACTGCCGCCACCTTCGCCAGCTGGTCGTCGAGGAGCGCGTCGGCGACGTCTTCGAGACCCTCCTTATGACGCCACGCAGCCCACTTGGCCTGGGCGATGTCGCCGTACCCAGCAACCACCTGGGCGATTGGCCCGAGTGTCACGTTGCGGTACCGGGCCACCGCGCGCATGGATTCGAGCAGGAGCTGGTCGTCGATCCCCGCGGCCGCGAGCTGCACGATGTCGACGTAGTCGCGCCAGCGAGTGCTCGACTTGCCACGTTCGAGGATGGTCACGCCCTTCTCGGCCACGGTCGTCTCCGGCGCGTAGCCGAGCATCTCGATGGGGTCACCGAGCACTCGGGGAACGCTCACACGTCGAGGCGGTGGGACTACCGGGTCTCCAGTAGAGATGTCCCAGGCGATGACGATCCGTTGTGATCCGAGCGAGGCCGCCACTCGCATCCGCCAGCCAGGGTACTGCGCTGCTTCGCGGATCTCGGTAACCGTGATCGAGTCGAGGTCGAAGTTGACGCCGTCGTTGACCATGACGGCTGCAACGTCTCGGACCACCTGGGCGATGTGCTCTGGGGTCAGCGACGTGTTGACCGCTTCGGCATCGATATCCCTGGTGGGACGCCGTGCTCCGTAAACGCCCAGCAGCATGCCGCCTTTGAGGACGAAGTCCCCACCGTGCTCGGTCCGCATCAGGCGGTCGAGGAACGACTCCAACCCATGCCTCGTGACGTACTCCGACGTGGGCGCCTGGGTTCCGTTCCTCGCCGCGTGCGACCGCGCCAACCGCTGTAGCTGAAAAAAGACTTCCTCGCCCGAGCTCATCCCATCGCCTCCAATGTCTGGCGCAGCGGCGTCATCGCCCTCGGAAGCTGGTCGGCGAGCTCGAGCAGTTCTCTGGGCTTACCGCCACGTCGCAACCATTCCCCCAGGGCGTCGCGGCCGAGTTCGTATCCGAGGTCTCCGCGCAGGCGAAACGCATCGACGATGCAGCGCTGCGGGGAGTAGAGGCCGATACTCAGTGGCGTACCCGGGATCTCGATCTCGCTGCGCCCCAGGTCGAACGTTTCTGCATTGAACAGATGCCACGCGATCGCAGCGGGGGAGGCTGGTCGCCGACTGCCGCGCGGGATAGCAACATGGAGCACGCGTGGAACCTCGTCGGTGAGGTCGTAGTGGGCCAGCGCAGACGTGAGGCAGATCGTGGCCCGGGAGTGCCGGGCTGCCGCCTCCAACCAGTCCCAGTCTGCGGCTGGAGCGTCGGCAGGCAGGTAAAGCCCTCGAGCGATCCTGTCGTAGCGGCCTGCGTCTGCAGCCCGATAGAAGCTGCTCTTGGGCATGCCGCCGGGATCGCGAGCGCGACGCGGATACGCGGCGTTCATTCCCACCTCGCCTCTAGGGACAATACGTATACAGGTAACAGTACCTGTATACGATCCGTCCCACCAGTGGCGAGAGGTTGGCGCTTCAGCCCCCGTTACACCCGCCGCTCCGTACAGCGGTGAGCTGCACGGGTGGGCGCGAAAGATCGTGCGGACCGTCAGGAGACGTCGCTCACGCTGGGTTCTAGTGCCACCTGATGTGTGCTCGCGCCGAAGAATTTTGATAGCGCATTGATGGCACATGATCAACGCCTCCAGCCGCAGTGGGCAGGGTCGGGTCGTAGATTGGGCACATGGCCGAACAGTCGACCCCGTTGCGGGCCCCCTTCATCGACGTTACGTGCGACGACGCGCTCGCCGCCGACGACGCCACCGCGCTGCTGGAAAGACTTGAGCGCCGATCGGTGTCTGCTGCCGAACTCCGCGAGGCGGCTATTGCGAGGGCACGGGTGGCCAACGAACGTCTGAACGCTGTGGCCTGGTGGGTCGACGACCTCTCGAGGCTCGATGTGGTGGCACCCGACGACGCGCCGCTGGCCGGACTGCCGACGCTGATCAAAGATAACGAGGACCTCGCGGGCTACGTCACCACCGAGGGCTCGTGGGCGCTGCCCAGTAGGCCGGCGGTCGCGAGTTCGCCGTGGGTGGCCCAGTTTCTCGGCTTGGGTGTGTCGCCCATCGCCAAGACCACCCTGCCCGAGTTCGGGCTCACTGCCAGCACCGAGTCGACTCGTTTCGGTGCCACGCGCAACCCCTGGCACCTCGGACGGTCAGCTGGCGGGTCCAGCGGCGGCTCGGCGGCGCTCGTGGCCGCGGGGGTGGTGCCCATGGCGCACGCGAACGACGGCGGTGGGTCAATTCGCATTCCAGCCTCCTGCAACGGGCTGGTGGGGCTCAAGCCCTCGCGCGGCCGCACGGTCGACCTCGCCGAACTCGACCGGCTGCCGGTCAACCTCACCGTGCAGGGTGTGGTGACCCGCTCGGTGCGCGACACTGCGCTCTACTTCGCGCTCGCCGAACAGGTGTACCGAAATCCCGCCCTGCCTCCCATCGGAATGGTCGAGGGACCTGCCTCAGGCCGACTGAGGGTGGGGGTCGTGCGCGAAGGTCTTCGCGGCCTCCCGGTTTCACCCGAGACGCTCGACGCCGTCAACGAGGCTGCTCTGCTCCTCGAGGGCCTCGGGCACCATGTCGAGACGACGAAGTCACCGGTGGCAGACCAGTTCGGCCCCGACTTCCTCAGGTATTGGGCCTTTCTGTCGTTCACGCTCAAGAACGCCGGTCGCAGAATTTATGGTCCGGGCTTCGATCGCTCGCGCACTGAGCGGCTCACCGATGGGCTCAGCGCGATGTTCCTGCGCGAGGCCGAGCGGCTACCTGGGTCCCTGCGTCGACTGCGGCGCCTGGCCGCCGAACGCGAGCCCTCGTTCGAGCGCCTTGACGTGGTGATCTCCCCCGTGCTTGGACATGCCCCTCCGCCTATCGGGTACCTCGGCGAGGAGGTCGACTTCACCACGCACCTCACTCGGCTGCTGCGCTACACCTCGTTCACGCCGGTGCAGAATGTCAGCGGCTCTCCCGCAATCTCACTGCCGCTCGGGCGGAGTGCGGAGGGCCTCCCGATCGGAATTCAGTTCGCGGGCGCCTGGGGTCAGGAGCGTACGCTGCTCGAACTCGCGTACGAGGTCGAGCAGGCTGCCCCCTGGCCCACGAGAACGTCCAGCGACTGAGAATCTAGTGGGTGGAACGCTGATTAGTTTCCGCTCGTTTGGGTGACGGAGCAGGTCGATGACTCCCGTCGGCCCCGATGTGCGCCGATACGTTGGGGTGACAGTGAGGAGTGCCGCGTGAGTCGAATCAAGAGCAGCCGTATGCGCCAGCCCCTCGGGTTCGTGCTGGTCGCCGGGCTCGTGCTGTCGGTGGGCGCCTGTGACGGAGGGTCCGCGAGTTCGGCGTCGGCCGTGAACGGGCCGACATCGGCCGCTCCGCTCACCGCGTCGACCGCAACACTCACTGGCGGTGCATCGGCGCCTGACACCCCGACGGCGACGTCGTCGCTTACGCCGCTGCGCACCCCGGAGGTGGCAAGGCCCGTGCGCGACAGCCTCTTCGGACTTCATGCCCTGTCGGGCACACCCACGGTCACGGCGGGGAGTTGGCGTCTGTGGGACTCCGGAACGCAGTGGGCTCAGCTCAATCCGGCCCGTGGACGCTACAACTGGTCGCGCCTCGACGACATGGTGGCCAAGGGCAGGGGCCTCGGGGTCAAGGACTTCATTCTGGTGGTGGGGCTGACCCCGCGCTGGGCGTCGTCGCGCCCCAGTGAGGTGCTGCCCTGGAGCCCCTCGGCGAGCCCCGCACCACCGAAGGACCTCGCGTACTTCGACCAGTACGTGGCGGCCGTCGCGGCGCACAACAGAACTGTGCTGGGTGGTGCCATCACCGGATTCCAAGTATGGAATGAGGCAAACCTGTCGATGTTCTGGACCGGAACGCCGCAGCAGATGGCGCTGATGACAGCCCACGTCGATCGGATCGTCAAGGCTGAGGATGCCCGCTACCCCACGTCAGCCCGGCGACATACCCTCGTGGTGGCGCCCAGCATCACGACGCGTCGCGGCAGCCTGCCGCTGGGCGCCGCGTCATGCTCGCTGGTCCGCTGGCACGACGCCTGCTTCGCGAGCCGGTACCTGGCAGCGCTGTCGAAAGTCAGGGGCGCCGGAAATCGCAGGTGGCCGGTTGACGTGTTTTCGGCACACACGTATCCGACCCCGCAGGGGTCACCCAATGACCGGGTGGCCATGATCGGCCTCTTCCGCGACCGGCTGAGGGAGGCGGGGGCGCCCTCGAGGCCCCTGTGGGACACCGAGGTGAACTACGGGTTTGCCGGCACCGTGATTTCGGGCTCGCGGGCGGTGCAGTACCTTGCCCGCACCTACCTTGACTCTGTGCGCCTCAACGTCAGCCGCGCCTACTGGTATGCCTGGGGTCCGCTCGCGCCAGGACTCGCCGGTATCACGATGGACCGTCGTACTAGTGCGACCGGCGCCTACGCCACGGTGCAGGGGTGGCTGCGTGGGTCGGTGTTCCGCGGCTGCACGGTGAACTCCGGGGTGAGATCCTGTGCGTTTACGCTGACCTCGGGCTCGTCAGTCAGGCCCTTCCGCGTGCTGTGGACCGACTCCGGGGTGCACTCGGTGGCAGTGAACGCGTCAGTTGCGGTGTGGCGAATGAATAGCCGCGGCAGGGCAGTGCGTGCTCCGAGCGCGACGACGGTGCGGGTCGGGCCAACCCCGATCAAGATCGGGTAACCTGCGCTGCTAGTGTCCGAATTTATGTCAGTGAGTATTCGGTGGAAGGCACGCCGTTGACTGCCGAGCCACGTACCATCTTCTGTCCGTGCTGCTCCACGACGTCAGTGGTGTCGGGAGAGCCGAGCCGCGATGGGAATGTCTGCTCGGTGTGCGGAAGTGTAAGCCGCGATCGTTATCTGGTGCTAACGATTCTGGGGGCGATCGCCTCAGTGTCGCTGGGTGATCCGGGACGTGAGCTCAGCGTGCTTGGGGTCACAGGCAACTCGCGGGTGGGCGACACGTTGACCCGCATGCTCAGCTCTCGCTATGTGAACTCCGGCGTCGGGGCCGAGCCGGCAATCGACCTGCGCACGGTACCCCTGCTTCACGGATCGACTTTCGACATTGTGGTCTGCTCGGAACAACTCCAGCACGAGCCGGCGCCGGTGAGCGCGGCGTTGGAAGGACTCTGGCGTCTGGTGGCCCCTGGCGGGGTGGCGGTCATTTCTCTTCCCCATCGCATCGACGAGCCGCACGAGGAGCACTTTCCTGAGCTGACGGAGGCTCGCGTGGAGGTGTCGCCAGGCGTGGTGGAGTATGTCGGCCTCAATGAGTCGGGCGTCGCGGTTCGCTTCTCCGACCTCGTGATCTACGGCGGCCTCACGGGTTTTCTCGAGCATCGCATGTTCAACGTTTCCTCCTTGCGCGAGGGCCTCCTCAATGCCGGGTTCGAGTCGGCGGAACCGCTGATGCGCAATCACGGCTGGGCCGGCGCCGAGTGGGAGCCCTGGAGCAGGGTCTGGCTGGCTCACAAGGGCGAGTAGTACGAGTGAGCGTGCTGCGGCTCTTCGCCCCCCGCTAGGCGCCTCGGAGAGGAAAGCTCACACGGTGGCTTCACCACTGGGCTCTCCGCCGTACGCGAGCAGATCCTCGTCACAGATCACGGT
>CALQEM020000113.1:0-10749 GCA_943329595.2 Bifidobacterium breve | reverse complement strand
GTCGTGGCGACCATCTACGTAGGAACGGTCGTGGGTGCCTCGATGGATCTTTACCGAGGCCGGCTTGAGCTCGATGCCATCCCTGCGGTCGTCACCCACTTACTTCGGTTGCTGGGCGTGAACGCACGCGAGGCCGAGCGACTCGCTGCTGCCCCGCAGGAATTTGCATCGTGGCGCCCATTCCCGTTAACGCTGCTCGGGCTGGACTAGACGTGTCGAACCGTTCCCCTCTCGTTGGCCACACGCTCGTTTCCGGTGACCATGGCTACGAGGCAGCGCGACGAGACACCATGTGGAACGCCAACGTGCCTGATCGATTTCCCGAGCGCATCGTTCAAGCCAACTCGATTGACGACGTCGTGTCGGCGATGCGGGCAGCGAAGGCCGCCGGACATCAGGTGGCTGTTCGATCCGGCGGGCACAGTTGGTCGGGTAATCATGTGCGTGAGGGGGGAGTACTACTGGACCTATCGCGGCTCACCTCCTTCACCATTGACAGGGAGGCGATGACCGCCACCGCCGAGCCCGGCCTCGGGGGTAGCGACCTCATCGTCGCGCTGATGAAGCAGGATCTGTTCTTCCCCGTTGGCCACTGCCGAGGTGTGGGCCTCGGGGGCTACCTGCTGCAGGGTGGCTTTGGCTTCAACGGACGTGCCCTGGGTATTGCGTGCTCGAATGTCACGGCCATCGATTACGTCGACGCCGACGGTGAACTGCGGCATGCCAGCGAGACTGAGAACAGTGACATGCTGTGGGCTGCTCGCGGGTCGGGGCCTGGCTTCTTTGGTGTGGTGGTGCGCTTCCACCTGAGGCTGTCTCGCAAGCCGCACTTCATCGGAAATGTGGCGACCCAGTACCCCCGTGAGCGGCTCGAAGATCTGGTGCGGTGGATCGATCGGGTCGGCCCCGATGTTCCGCCACAGGTGGAATTGCAGTTCGTCATCTCACGCAACCCCTCTTTCCCGCCCCCGTTGCGCAAGGCCACCCGAGCCTCGCCGGTGCGCATTGAGTTGGCGGCCACGGTGATGGCTGAGTCTCGATCCGCGGCGAAGGCAGCGGTCAGCTTTCTTTCCAGTCGACCGAAGGGTGCGCGCATTCGCTCGCCCCTTGTGCCGACGCCGATGGGCGCCATGTTGTCGGCGGTGATGCAGCACTACCCCACTGCCAAGTGGGAGACCGACAACCTGTGGACCCATGCCTCGGCTGACGAACTACTCCCGCACCTCCTGCGGGTGGCCGACACGTTGCCACCACCGCCTGCGCACATGCTGTGGCTGAACTGGGCGCCGCAGGCCGACCTTGCAGACATGGCCTTCACGGTGCAGGACCGCACCTTCCTGTCGTTCTATGGTGGCTGGCTCGACGACGCCGATGCCGAGGCCACGACCGCCTGGTCGCGCGGCAATGTTGCGGCCATGCAGTCGCTTTCCACCGGCGTGCAGTTCGCCGATGACCCAGGGCGCCCCTCGCGCGGGGTGTCCGAGTCGGCTCAGGCGCGACTCGATGCGCTGCGCGCCCAGCACGACCCCGACGGACGTTTCCACCGATGGATCGGAGATTCATGAAGGTGCCTGCTCCCAAGCCCGTCGCTGGTCGGCGGCTGGGCTGGTCTGACAACGAACTCGCAACGCTGCCGTACTCCCGGTTCTGGAACCCGGTGATGGCTGACATCTCGGCTGATGCTCACCGAGCCGTCGCCAACAGCCCCATGGCCGAAGAACTTTTTCCGCCGATGGCCGAGGCCATTGGTTCGATAGTCGACGCGGAGGTGCAGAACGGCTTCGCCGTTGCTTCATCGGGCGAGGTGTATGTCAATCTCGTCACTGAGATGCCCGATGTCACGCCCGGCATGATCGACTGGTGGTTTGGCTGGCACAGCGATAGTCCCGAGCGCTACAAGCTGTGGCATCCGCAGGCACATGTGCACGCACAGTGGGCCGAACAACCCCCGGCAGAATCCACGGGGCGTGCCCGCTACGTAGGTTCAACCTCGCAGGTTGACGAGTATCTCGGCAGCGCGCTGTTTCGTGGCGCCATTCAATTTCGTCGGCCCGAAGAACTGGGACTCGTCGATGCCGCGGTGGCCGGCGGTGTTGACGCGACGGCGGTGTGCGCGCGCATCGGACTCGTCGATATGCCGATTGATATGGGCTACCTCGCCCACCACGTAGCCGCGGTACCTGGCGGCAGTGTGATGCGCTCGCGATTTTGGGCCGGCGGCGAATACCTTGCTGCGCGCACGACATCGCTTCGTGCCGCCATTCCAGTGGCTAAGCGAGTGATTGGGCTGACTGAACTTGATGCCCGATCACTGCTGGTGCACTGTTCACAGGAAATGACGCACCTCGCATCGTTCCTGCCTGCCCTGTACGACCAGGAGTCATAACCTGGTCATCGGCCTACGCGGGCGTACGAGGTGGCAGGTGCTTAGTAGGCTCCGCCGCCGGCGAGTACCGCCTTGGCCGTGCGTAGCACAATCACGAGGTCAAGCGCAGGTGACCAGTGTGCGACGTACCAAAGGTCGAGCCTGATTCGCTCGTCCCACTGCACGTCCTTGCGGCCACTGACCTGCCACAGACCGGTGACTCCCGGCTTGATGAGGTGGCGCTGGTGGTCGGCGGGGGCAAGAAGTTCGAGCTCCTCCTCGAGCATCGGGCGAGGGCCCACCAGTGACATCGACCCACCCACCACGTTGAAGAGCTGGGGAAGCTCGTCGAGCGACCAACGCCGCAGCACCCCGCCAACCCTGGTGATGCGTGGGTCATGCTGGTAGCGGAGGGCGATCTGGTCGTCCGGCTGGCCGAGGATCAGGTGGCGCTGTTCGTGCGATCCCTGGCGCATGGTGCGGAACTTGAGCATTCGGAATGGTTGGCCATGCCATCCCATGCGCTCCTGCACGTGAATGGCCGACCCTCGGCTGGTCATCGAGATCACCAGGGCGATGAGCAGCAGCAGGGGTGAGAGCAGGACGATCAGTGCAAGCGCCACCATGAGGTCAGTCACGCGCTTGGCGATGGTCAGCGCTGAGCCGAGCTGGGGCTCATCGAGCTGGATCATCTGCATTCCGGCCACGGGTGTACGGGTCAGGCGCGGACCGGCAAGGTCGGTCTCGGTCGAGGAGATCATCAGGCTGACGCGCTGAGGGTCGAGGTGCCAAGCGAGCGCCTTGACCGACTCAGCGGGGAAGGCGCCGGGGCGAGCGATGGCCACGACATCGGCCGCTCCTACCTCGATGCTGGCAGCAACTGCTTGCGCCCATGCCTCGGGGCCGATTGACGACAGCGGCGGGGGAACTACGCCCACTACGCGGTAGCGGGCCTGGGCGTCTGACGACAGGGCGCTGATCATCGGGCGAACTGATGCAGTGTTGCCGATGACCAGCACTCGCAGCTGGCACAAGCCCGTGCGCCAGCGACCCCGGAGCCAGAGACGCATGAGGTGGCGTCCGAGAAGCAGCAGGACCAGGCCGAAGGCGATCGCGAGCGTCACGAACAACCGATCGAGTGGTCTGATGCCGAAGAGGTTGAGAACCGCGACGAGGCTGAGGGCGACTAAGGCTGCCGCAGTGAGACGACGGAACTCCTCGACACCGGTTGCCAGATACCTCAGGCGGTAGCAACCCCCAAAGATGAGCGCAAGCGCCCACGAGGCGGCCACGACGCCCACCGAACTGATGGGCATCTCGGAAATTCCCCCATTCAGCGCAGCGACAACCGCTGTGGACAGGGCGCACAGCACCAGGAGCACGTCGAGCGCGATGACTCGTCGGAGGTAGGGGGCCAGCGGATTGGACTGGGAAGCCTCTGGGGTCACCGCGTCGCTGAGAGCCTTCCCCGGAGGGGCCAGCACAGCAGAAACGGCGTTCCGCACAGGAGCATCAACGAGTGACGTCACAGGAAGGTCGGCCGAGAGGTCATGACTCATCGACGGTCCTTTCCGGGTGGAGTGAAGCGAGACCCAAGATAAGCCTCGCATCTTGGACGCACGCGGGGACCGCGAGGTTCAATTGACTGCTGTGGCAGGCTACAGTCCCGTTCTTCGGACGCCAATGCCCCATATGGGTGCAGGGAGGACGCTGGCGGTGCGTTCCCGTAGAATCATAAGCACGTCAGTGAGTGAGGACGCCGAAGGGACGAAACGTGGACCTGCGCGACGCTGTTCTCGCTGAGAACGAGCAGTTGCGTGTCCGAGTGTCGGCCCTTGAATCCGGTTTGTCGGAATATCGACGGCAGATGGACGAGGTGCTCAGTTCGCTGTCGTGGCGTCTCACGTCACCCCTTCGAGTGATGTCTGGCCGCGCTCGACGACTCAGGACCGCCCCGCAACGGTTTCGACGTTCGTTGGCCAGTTCAACCTCATCTCCCGCCACGTCAGGGCTCTTTCCACCCTCAGACGTGCCGGTGAACCTCACCGAACTGGTGGCGCAACTGGCGGTGCCACCCTCGTCGCTGCAGGGAACCCGGCCCCAGCCAGCCGAGCACCGAGCCACCTCGGGCATCCTGGTGGTCGCCCATGTGTACTACCCCGAGGTGTGGTCAGACATCGCAGACCGGCTCGCCCGGATGCCGGAGCCTTTCGATCTGGTGGTGACTCTCGTCGTCGATCGCGCCGACTGGCTGGTACCTCAGATCCTCGGACAGTTTCCGGGCGCGAAGGTCGAGATCGTCCCCAACCGCGGGCGCGATATCGCCCCGCTCGTCAGTCTGGCCAACCGAGGCTTCTTCGATGGCTACGAGGCCATCCTGAAGGTGCACACTAAGCGGTCCCCCCATCGAATCGATGGCGACGGTTGGCGTATCCGACTCCTTGACGCGCTGCTCGAGTCACCCTCGTCGATCAGCCACATTGTCGAACTGCTTCGGCGCGACCCAAGCCTGGGCCTGGTGGTGCCGACCGGGCACGTGTCGGGGCCGGAGCACTGGGGGCGCAATAAGCCGTTGGTCGAGGCACTGGCCTCACGCCTGCCGATGGCCTACGACGCTGACACCCTCGCTTTCGCCGCCGGCTCGATGTTCTGGTGCCGCCCCTGGGTGCTGCAGCGGCTGGCTGACCTGTGCCTCTCGCCTGACGACTTCCAAGACGAGGCAGGACACACCGATGGCACCACAGCGCACGCGCTGGAGCGCATGGTGGGGCTGCTGTCCAGCGTGTCTGGGCTCGACACGATCACGACCGACGAGGTCGCCAGCCGGCTTCAGCGCCGTCGATCGAGCCCACCGCGTCCGACGACGCTGGCCTTCTACCTTCCGCAGTACCACCGCATTGCCGAGAACGACGAGTGGTGGGGTGAGGGGTTCACCGACTGGCGCAATGTCGCGGCTGCCAGTCGACTTTTTCCGAGCCACGCCCAGCCCCTAGCGCCCACCGAACTCGGCGAATACGACCTTGGTGATGTCGACGTGATGCGTCAGCAGGCGGCTCTCGCCCGTCAGCACGGGGTCGACGGGTTCGTGATGCATCACTACTGGTTCGACGGCCGGCCGCTGCTGGAGCGTCCGATGCAGAACCTGCTGGCCTCTCCCGACATCGACTTTCCCTTCGCACTCTGCTGGGCCAACGAAAGTTGGACCCGTCGCTGGGACGGTCTCGAGTCTGACGTGCTGCTAGCCCAGACCTTCAGCGAGGGGTGGCAGGACCGGTTCTTCGACGACCTGCTGCCCGCCCTGCGCGACCCCCGCTACCTCCACGTGGGCGGAAAGCCGCTGCTGGTGGTCTACCGCGTGGGGCAGTTGCCCCACGCTGGTGCCGTCATCTCGCACTGGAAGGCGAGGGCCGCGGCAGCCGGACTCGGAGGGCTCCACGTGCTCGCGGTGGGCCCGTCGCGCGACTTTGAGGCGATCCCGGCCGACGCCGAGTCGGCCCTCGACGGGCTCGTACACTTCCCGCCCCTGGGAGGCATCGGTCTGCACTCGCTCGGGCATATAGCGCCGGGGTACGACAGTGGCCACCCCGGTGACGTCCTGTCGTATGACGCGGCGGTTGAGGGGGCAGCTCTCAGCGGAGCTGGTCAGGGGGGTCTGCGACTCCATCCCGGTGTGATGCCGGGCTGGGACAACACGGCCCGTCGTGGACCTGCGGCCTATGTCTTCCACGGGTCGAACCCCCTCACTTTCAGGCGTTGGATGTCCCTCGCTGCCCGTGCCTCGGTCGCGGCGGGACCGGAGCCGCTCGTCTTCATTAACGCGTGGAACGAGTGGGCCGAAGGGGCACACCTCGAGCCCGACGCTCGCTTTGGCCGAGGCTTCCTCGAAGCGGTGTGTGACGTTCTCGGTTCGCCCGGGGCCGAGAAAATCGCCTCAGGAGTGCCCCACCCTCGATCGGACAGAGTGACACAGTGACCCACGACCAAATCTCGCTACCCCCGGCGCTTGAGGCGAAAGGAACGCTGTCAGTCGCGTTGGCCGACATCGCGGCGGGCTGGGGTCGACGGCAGCTGTGGTGGACTCTCGCCTATCAGGACCTCATCGCCCAGTACCGACGCAGCATTATTGGGCCGTTCTGGATCACGCTGCAGATGACGGCCTTCACGCTCGGAATCGCGATTCTGTACTCGGCCCTGTTCAAGCAAGACTTCGTGGCGTTCCTGCCCTACGTGGCCCTGGGGTTCCTCATCTGGGGGCTCATCAGCGGAATGGTCGTCAACAGCACCTCCAGCTACGTCAGCCAGGCTGGATACATCCGTTCCACTTCCCTGCCACTGTCGATCTACGCCTTCAGGCTGGTGTCGAGCCAGATGTGGCTCTTCCTCCACAACGTGGTGCCGGTCGTGCTGCTGCTGGTGTTCCTGCGGGTCACCCCGTCGCCGTGGGCAATCGTGTACGTTCCTCTCGGGCTGCTGCTCATCGTGCTGAACGGGTTCTTCCTGTCGCTGTGGCTCGGCCCACTGTCAGCGAGGTATCGAGACCTGATGCCGCTCATCTCCAGTGCGATGCAACTGATCATGTTCGTGACGCCAGTGTTCTGGGACGCCGCGACACTGCCCAATCGCGCGGTGGTGGTGTTGAACCCGTTCGCCTACTTCCTCGATTCCGTGCGGTCGCCCTTGCTTGACCGCTACGTCGATCCGATGACCTGGGTGGTTCTCGGCGCAATCACCCTGGTGAACGCGATTGTGGGCCTCTACCTCTTCGGACGAAACCGGCGCTGGATTGCGCACTGGGTGGCCTGACATGTCTTCGATCGTCCTCACCGATGTCACTGTCGACGTCCCGATTTACGGGGTGTCGAGCCGCAACGCCAAGGGCACCCTGCTGCGCACCATCCGTCGTCGGGTTGATTCAGAGACGGTGTGGATCCGCGCCCTCGAGTCGGTCAGCCTCACCCTCAACGACGGTGACCGGCTTGGCCTCATTGGGGCCAACGGGGCCGGCAAGACCACCCTCTTGCGCGTCATCGCCGGAATTCTGAGCCCCACTGCAGGTCACGTCTCGATCGACGGCGAGATTGCTGCAATGTTCGACCTCAACCTTGGCATGAGCTTCGACGCCACGGGTCGGGAGAACATCATTAGCCGCGGCATGGTGCTGGGTCACTCGCGCGCCGAGATGGTCGACATGATCGGCCCCATCACCGAGTTCGCTGACCTCGGCGACCGCATCAATCATCCGGTGCGCACCTACTCGTCGGGCATGGTGGCGCGGCTCTCCTTCTCGATCGCTACGGCCATTCAGCCCGAAATCCTCCTGCTTGATGAAGGAATCGGTATGGCCGACGCAGCCTTCACGGCCCGGGCTGAGAAGCGGCTCCACGACTTCATCACCCGGGCGGGCATCCTGGTGGTCGCGAGTCACGCTGACCAGTTGTTGAGCCAGTTTTGCGATCGGGCTATCGTCCTTGACCGCGGTCGAGTGACCTTCGTCGGACCCGTGACAGATGCCGTCGAGCACTATCGGGCGAGTTTCCAGCACTCGCTACCCGAGGAACCCAGAGCATGACGCTCCCATTCTGGACGTGGGAGTTCCACGACGTAGGACCGCAGCCCGACGTGTCGGTGGTCATCTGCGCCTACGGCAAGGTGGGCATGACGCTGGAGTGCCTGTGGTCAATCCATGAGGCGCAGGGCAGCAATTCTGCGCAGGTCGAGGTGATCGTCGTTGATGACGCATCGCCCGACAACACCTCCGCCGTGCTGTCCCAGCTTCGAGGTCTCAAGCTGGTGTCGCTCACCTCCAATGAGGGCTATCTCGGTGCGGCCAATCGCGGCATCGAGGCTGCGTCCGGACGACACATCCTGCTGCTCAATAACGACACCCTGCCGCAGGGGCGGTGGATCGATCCGCTGCTCGAGACCCTGGAGCAACGAGGCGCCGGTGCGGTGGGAGCCCGGCTTGTCTTCGACGACGGGTCGGTTCAGGAGGCCGGAAGCATCATCTTCTCCGATGGCAGTGGGTGGAACTACGGGCGTGGAATGAGGCCCGACGATCCGCGCGTCGGCTACGAGCGCAGGGTCGACTACTGCTCTGCGGCGGCCCTGCTCGTCGACGGCACGCTGCTGCGCGACCGTGGCGGCTTCGACGAGCGTTACCGCCCCGCCTACTACGAGGACACTGACCTCTGCTTCGCGATTCGAGAGGCTGGCCGTGAGGTGTGGTATCAACCGGCCTCGATCGTGGTGCACCTCGAGGGCCAGTCGCACGGAACGGATACCGCGTCGGGAGTCAAGAAGCATCAGGCGATCAACCAGGCTGTTTTCCGGGCACGCCACGCGGCCGCCCTTGAGCTGCAGCAGGAGCCCGGGCCCGCGTCGGTGGGCGTCGCTCGCGAGCGCGTGCGCGGCCGGGTGATCGTGATCGACAACGAGGTGCCCACGCCCGATCGAGATTCTGGCTCGCTTCGGCAGTTCTCCCTGATGCAGTCGATTGTTGAAAGCGGGTGGGGCGTCACCTTCCTGCCTGTCAACGGTTGGAGGCGCGAGCCCTATACGAGCCGCCTCGAGCGTGCAGGGGTCGAGGTGCTGGGCACCCAGGATCAGTGGTGGCCGCATCTGGCTGAGATCGCTGCGTCGGTGACGCACGTGTGGCTGTCGCGGCCCGACGTGACACGAGACTTCCTTGACAAGTTCCGCACCGCGCTGCCCGACGCCACCATCGTGTACGACACCGTCGACCTGCACTTCCTGCGCGAGCAGCGAGGGGCCGAGGTGCTGCAGGATCCCTTGGCCGCTTCCGCCGCACGTCGGTTCAGGGAGCTTGAGATAGGCCTCATGCGGCAGGCCGATCGGGTAGTGGTGGTCAGCCCGGTCGAGCAGGACTTGCTGCGTGCCGAGGAACGGGTCGAGTCCGACGTGGTGCCCAATGTGCACCAAAGGCACCACGACTGGGTGTCGCCCGCCTTGCGTGACGGTCTGCTCATGGTGGGCAGCTTCCGTCACCCACCGAACGTCGATGCCGCGAAGTGGCTCGCCACCGAGATCCTGCCGATCGTGCGGCAGCTCCGACCCGAGGTCACCCTGCGACTGGTCGGAGCCGATGCGCCGCCTTCAGTGCTCGCACTCGCCGAACTCGATGGAGTCGAGGTGGTGGGCTGGGTGGCCGACCTGACACCCGAGTACGCGCGTGCGCGAGTGGTCGTGGCCCCGCTGCGCTTCGGCGCTGGGCTCAAGGGCAAGGTGGGCGAGGCGCTGGCGTACGGCGTCCCGCTGGTGCTGACGCCCATCGCAGCCGAGGGCATGGACCTCGTGCACGAGCAGCACGCACTTGTGCATGACGACGTCGGGGGCTTCGCCTCATCGGTGGTGCGGCTGATCGACGACGACTCGCTGTGGCGGGTGCTGTCGGCGGGTGGGCGAGAGTTCGCCGCAGCGCGCTACAGCCCCGAGGCCGTGGGGCCGCTGGTGCGCCGCATTCTCGACAATCATGAGGGCGAGCAGGCTGCCGTTGAGAGGCTCCCAGAATTGGAGCCAGACCAGAAGGTACAGCCCTCGAGCGCCGATGACCTGCTGGCCGACGCTGAGCGACAGATTGCAGCGTTGGAGACTCGACTGGCAGCCCAGAGCCACCGGCTCGGCTCCGCTGACGAGGCGACGCGCGTCCTGACGCATCAGCTCGAGGCCCTTCGCCGATCTGAGAGCATTTCCGCGGTCGTTGTGGCGGCTGACGACCGCTTCGCAGGGGAGCGACGGCTCCTTGAGTTCGAGCGTGACGAGCTGTTGGTGGTGGTGCAGAAACTCCTGTATCGGGCGCGCGAGGTACACCACGTCGAGAGCAGTCGAAGCTACGCGGTTGCGCGCCGCGTGGGGCGCTGGCTGCGTCGGGGTCGTCAGGCGCAGGCACCGGCTGCGACCGAAGCCGATGCGCAGCGGCTCGCGCTTCTGGCGGCCTCGGGCATGGTGGATCGTCAGTGGTACCTCGCGGCCCACCCCGATGTGGCGGCGGCGGGCCGCGACCCCTTTGACCACTACACGACTCAGGGTTGGAAAGAGCTGCGCTCACCCGGACCCCAATTCGACACCGCGTGGTACGTGGCTACGTATCCTGACGTCCTGGACTCTGGAATCGACCCAGCGGTTCATTACCTAGTGTGGGGCTGGCGAGAGGGCCGCCTGCCGGCACCGTGGTTCTATCCCGACGAGTACCTGCGCCGCCATGGCCTCTCCGAGGGTGATGTCTGCCCCATCGTTCATCAGGCCGCGCTGAGGCCTGGTGCGATCAGGCGCGACCGCGAGTCGCAGGTCCGAGGTGTCCTCGGCGTGGATGCGCTCGCCCCGGCTGCGCCCGGCCTCGACCGAAGGGACGCGTTGGTGGGTCAGGT
>CALQEM020000112.1:0-10756 GCA_943329595.2 Bifidobacterium breve | reverse complement strand
CCGAGCCGCGTGTCCTGCGCTACCAGCAGGTGAAGGACCTCGTGCTGACGCTCATCGCCGACCGCGGGTTGGTTCCCGGCGACCGGCTGCCGAGCGCGTCGGAGCTCGTCACCACCAGCGGGGTGAGCCAGATCTCGGTGCGCCGAGCCCTCGACGAACTCGAGCAGGAGGGACGTATCACCCGCCACCAGGGCGTGGGCACCTTCGTGGCCCAGCCCCGCATTGTGAGCGACCCCGCCCGCACCGGCGACCTGCTCGCGACCCTCGGCGAGGGGGAGCGCACGGTTACAGTCGACACCGAGCTGCTGGGTCTGAACGTCGGAATTCCCGGCGCCGCGGTGGCCCGCACTCTGAGGCTGCGCCCCGGCCAACCCGTGTGGGAGGTGATTCGCCGACGCCTCACCGAGGGACGGCCGGTCATCCTCGAGCGCGCGGTGCTGCCGCTGCATCTGGTGCCCGCCCTCGACGAAGAACTGCTCGCGGCCGGTGGCTCGCTCTACGGCTACCTGCGCGATGCGTACGGACTCGTCGACTCGGTCGAGGAGCAGTGTCTCGAGGTGACGATGCCGTCGGCCGACCAGCGCGCCAGACTCTCGCTTCCGGCTCGCGAACTGGTGGTCACCGTGAGGGGTGTGAGCTTCCACGACGACGGCACCCCGTTCGACTGCTTCACCCAGGTGTACCCGGCCCGACAGTTCGCGTTCTACGTGTCGGGCTCGCACGGTAGGCGGCTGCTCGCGGCAACCGAGGGCGACGACTGGTCGGTGCGGCCGCTCGCAGGCCAATGAGCCCCTGCCACCCCAATGAGTATGCAGAGTATGAGGGTGCCGGTACGGTGAAGCCATGACGATTCGCACCGACGACTTCACCTCCGCCTACGCCGACTGGTCGCCTCGCTCGAGCGAGCTCTTCGAGCGCGCCAGCAAGGTCATCCCCGGCGGGGCTGGCAGTAGCGCTCGCACCGCCTACTTTGGCTGGAAGCCCTACCCGCCATTCATCGCGCAGGGCCTCGGCTCGCGCATTACCGACGTCGATGGCAACGAGTACATCGACTACCTGCTGGGCCTCGGCCCCATGATTTTGGGCCACCGCCACCCGGTGGTGACCCAGGCGGTGGTCGACGCCGTGACCTCGCTGGGCACCTGCTTTGGCCTGCCCTACGAGCTCGAGATCGAGGCTGCCTCGAAGGTGGTTGAGGCTGTGCCCGGCATCGAGATGGTGCGCTTCACCAACTCCGGAAGCGAGGCCGTGGGCTCGGCGCTGCGCATCGCCCGCGCGGTGACCGGTCGCCGTCTGGTGATTCGCTTCGAGGGGCACTACCACGGGTGGCAGGACACCGTGTACTGGAGCAACCACGTTGATCCGGAGAAGGCCGGCCCGCGCGAGAGCCCGCGCCCTGTGCCGTCGGGCCCCGGGGTTCCGATCGAACTCGAGGACACCCTCATCGTGCTGTCGTGGAACGACCCCGAGAGCTTCCAGCGGGTGATGGACGAACGCGGCGACCAGGTGGCGGCGGTCATCACCGAGCCGGCCGTGTTCAATACCGGCTGCATTCTGCCCGAGCCCGGCTACCTTGAACTGCTGCGCTCGGAGACCCTCAAGCACGGGTCACTACTGATCTTCGATGAGGTCATTACCGGATTCCGCTTCAGCCGTGGCTGCGCTCAGGAGTGGTTCGGCGTCACCCCCGATATCACCACGCTGGCCAAGGGCCTCGGCGGCGGCTTCCCAGTGGCGGCCATCGGTGGCAGTCGCGAGGTGATGTCGATCATCGCTGAGGGGCGCTACTCGCACTCGGGCACGTACAACGCCAACGTGGTGCAGTGCGCTGCAGTGTCGGCCACCATGGACCTGCTCGCCGAGCCAGGCCTCTACGAACGGCAGCGCGCACTGGGCTTCAGGTTGGCCGATGGCCTCACCGAGATCGCCGCCGCCAACGGCCTGCCGGTGCGGGTTGAGGGAATCGGCACCGTGTTCCAGCTCTGGTTCAGTGACCAACCGATTCGAAATTGGCGCGACGCCGAGCAGTACGGCAATGAAGAACTCTTCACTCGCTGGTACCACGAGATGCTGCTACGCGGCGTGCTGTTTCACCCGAGCCACCTTGAGAACCTCTTCGTCTCGCTGGTGCACACCGACGCCGACATTGACCTCACCCTCAACGCCGCCACCGACGCGCTCGCCGTCGTCGCGCGCACAGGCTGACGGCTTTCACCATGTGGGTGGGCCTCGACCTCGGCACGTCCGGGCTCAAGGCGGTGGTCATCAACCCGCACGGGCAGGTGGTGGCGCGCGCTCAGCACGCGTATGCCACTGAGCGTCCCGAGCCGGGCGCCTCGGAGCAGAACCCTGCCCACTGGGTGACGGCGGCCAGCACGGCACTGCGCTCCCTTGCCGCCCAGACCGATTCGAGCAGCTGGCAAGGAATTGGACTCTCGGCCATGCTGCCAACCCTGGTAGCCCTCGATGCTGACCGAGCTTCACTCGGACCGGCCATCACCTGGGAAGACGCGCGCGCGGAGGCCGAGGGCCAGGCACTGCGCGAGGCGTGTGGCGATCACGCGCTGTACCGGCTGACCGGCCAGTGGGTTGACGGCCGCTACCTGCTACCGATGCTGGCTCGGCGCTGCGCCATCGACGAGGGCCTGCGCCAACGCGTGACCTCGATCGCAGGCGCCAAGGATGTGCTCGTCGTGTGGCTCACCGGCGAGTTGCTCACCGATCCGAGCACGGCGGCTGGCTTCGGCTGTTTCGACCTTGCCCGCGGCACCTGGGACGACGCCGTGCGCACCAGCGCGGCCACGCTCAGCGGCGTGCGGCCCGACCTGCCCGAGGTGGTCGAGGCGACCGCCCACCGGCCGCTTCTGGCCTCCGTCGCTGCCGAGCTGCGGCTGCCCGAGGGATTGCCCGTGGTGGTGGGTGCGGCCGACTCGGTGTTGGGCGCCTTGGGGTTAGGCATCACCGAGCCCGGACAGGTGGCCTACGTCGCCGGCACCAGCACGATTATTCTCGGAATCGCCGCGACCGCCGAACCTGACGACCAGCATCGCTACCTCATCACGCCGCTCGCCCAGCCTGGCCACTACGGCCTCGAGATGGACCTGCTGGCCACCGGCAGCGCCATCCGCTGGCTCACCGGCCTGCTCGGCCTGCCCGACGAGGGTGCGCTGCTCGCACTCGCGTCGACCGCCGATCCCACCTCAACCCCCGCTTTCCTCCCGTACGTCGCGCCCGGCGAGCAGGGCGCGCTCTGGGACCCCGACCTCACCGGCACCCTCACCGGCCTGGGTCTATCGCACGGTCGCGCCGACATCGCACGTGCGCTCATCGATGGCATTGTGCTTGAGAGCCGACGCTGCCTGCGCGTACTCGACGAGCACGGGTTTCCGCCGGGCCCCATCGTGGCCGCAGGGGGAAGTTCGGTCGACCCGTGGTTCCGCCAGCAGTTGGCCGACGCGTGCGGTCGCACGGTCATCGCGGCCGGTTCAGACGACCCCGACCGATCGGCCCTCGGCGCCGCCCTGCTAGCCCGCTCGTCAGTGGGCGGTGAGTCGCACCCCGAAGGCAGCCTCCCCGCGAGTCACAACACCGTCGAGCACCACCCCGACGTCACCACCACCGAGCGGTGGGGAGAGGTCGCCGCCAGGCACGAAAGCACGCTGATTGCGTTGCGATCGCGGCACGACATGTCCAAACCGCTTGACGCTCAATGACTCGTCTGATGCGATGAGGGCATGGTGAGTATAAAGAGTGACCTGTCCGCTCGTCGCCGTGCGCTTCCCGGGGCCGTCGCCGCCGTGGCCGCCGTGGCGTTAGCAGCCATGCTGGCATCGTGCGCGCCGCCCACCACCAACGATCCGGGCACCTCGTCGAGCGCCCCCGCGCCGTCGGCCAGCTCGAGCGGAAGCGCCAGCGCGGCGCCGAGCGACAAGGTGATTCGTGTTGGCTGGAAGTCAGACATCGACACACTCAACCCGCTGACCACCGTGACCACCGAGGCAATCGAGGTGCAGTCACTGATCTACGACACGCTGCTCTCGTACGGCACCGACCTCAAGGAGCAGCCCGGGCTCGCCTCCAGCGTCACCCGTGAGGGAAACACCATCACGTACACCCTGCGCGAGGGCGTCACGTGGCACGACGGCACGCCTCTCACCGCCGACGACGTCGTCTACACGTTCGACCTCATCGGCAAAAACGAGCTCGGCATCAACGCCCAGTACTTCACTGACTACGTGTCAGCCAAGGCGGTGAGCCCCACCGAGGTTCAGGTCACCTTCAAGCGGCCTCAGGCATTTGACCCCGGGCTCGTCGTTCCGATTCTGCCCCAGCACATCTGGTCGACGATGACGGTCAAGGAGATGGCGGAGTTCACGAACGACAGCCCCGTGGGTAGCGGACCGTTCACGTTCAAGGAGCGCAAGCAGGGCCAGGTCGTGGCGGTGTCGCGCAACGAGAAGTGGTGGGGCACCAAGCCGGCCGCCGCCGGGGTGAGCTGGACGGTGTTCACCAACGACGACATCGAGGCCCAGGCGCTCAAGAACGGCGAGATCGACATCATTCCGCAGGTTCCGCCCACGGTGTTCGATGGACTACAGGGAGACAGCGCGATTACCACGCAGGAGCTGCCCTCGTTCTCGTTTCACCACATCGGAATGAACGTGTCGGCTGACCCGAAGTCGAAGGGCAACCCGCTGCTCAAGGACAAGGCAGTGCGCCAGGCCCTCGGGTACGCGCTCGACCGCGAGCAGATCGTGCAGCTGGCCTACGCCGGACACGCCTCGGCGGGCGCCAGCATTCTGCCCCCCGCCTTCGGCGACTACTACTGGGAGCCCAGCGCGACCGAGGCAATCAACAACAACCTCGACAAGGCCAACGCACTGCTCGATCAGGCCGGCTTCACCACCAAGGATTCCGACGGAATCCGCCAGACCAAGGATGGCAAGCCGCTGTCGTTCCGCATTATTGCCATCGACAGCACCACCACCGACGTGCGCACCGCCCAACTGTTCCAGGCCACCGCCAAGAAGGCGGGCATCCTGCTTGAGTTCTCCACCGTCGACTCCGACACGATGGCGAGCACCGTGTACAACATCGAGGCCCCCGACTGGGATCTGTTCGTGTGGGGCTGGGACTCCGGCACCAACGACCCGAGCTACCTGCTCGGGGTGCCGCTGACAAGCCAGATCGGTGGCAACAACGATGTGTTCTACGCCGACAAGCAGTACGACGCGCTCTACGACCAGCAGTCGGTGGAGCTCGACCCGGCCAAGCGGCAGGCACTCGTTCAGCAAATGCAGCAGAAGTTCTACGAGGACAGCGCCTACCTCGTGGCCATCTACCTCAAGAAGCTTCAGGCCTACCGCACCGACGCCTGGACCGGGTGGGTGCCGGCCGACGGCGGCATCATCTTCAACTTCACCCGCGACAACTACCTCAAGGCCGTCCCTGCCAGCTAGCCTGCGTTAATGCGGTCGACAGGACGCAGGGTCGTCATCCTGCTCGTGATGCTGTTTGCCATCGTGACGTTCAACTTCTTCCTGTTCCATGTAATCCCCGGCGACCCGATTCGCCTCATCGCACGGTCGCAGAAACTCTCACCCGGGCAGGTCGACGCGCTACGGGTGCAGTACGGGCTCGACGGCAGCCTGCTTGAGCAGTACTGGCGCTACCTCACCAAGCTTGCCCACGGCGATCTCGGGTATTCGTTCAGCCTCAAGGAGCCGGTGGGCGACATCATCGGCCGAGCACTCTGGAACACGGTGCTGCTGCTCACGGTGTCGACCTGCATCGTGGTGGCGGTCGGCATCCTCATCGGCGTGTTCGCCGGTGCACGTCAGGGGCGCAAGTCCGATTCGGGCACCGTGGTGGGGTCGCTCGTGCTGTGGAGCCTGCCCACCTTCTGGGTGGGAATTCTGCTGGTCTTCACGTTCAGCGCGTGGTTTCGGGTGCTCCCTACCTCGGGCATCACCACCCCGAACGCGGTCTACGCCAACTCCGCCGTGTACTGGACCGACGTCGCGCGGCACCTCGTTTTACCCACGGTCACCCTCGCTATCGTCGACATCGCGTTCTTCATCATCATCACGCGAACGTCTGTGGTCGAGGCGATGTCTGAGGACTACATGCTGACGGCGCGCGGCAAGGGCCTCTCGCAGCGCCGCATGGTGTGGCGCCACGCTTTTCGCAACGCCCTGCTGCCGGTGCTCACCGCCTCGGTGCTGTACATCAGCGCGCTGGTGGCTGGCGCGATTCAGGTGGAGGTGGTGTTCTCATGGCCGGGCATGGGCCTGCTCACCTACAACTCGGTGCTCTCTCGTGATTACCCGGTGCTTGAGGCCTGCTTCCTGGTCACAGCAGTCGCCGTGCTGGTGGCCAACTTCCTCGCCGACTCGGTATACCGGCTGGTCGACCCCCGGGTGCGGGCGGCAGCATGAGCGCCGACACGAGTGTTCCCGGCCAGGAGTCGGCTGCGCCGAAGAAGTCGCTCGTTGGTCAGGTGTGGTCTGTGAGCATGGGACGAGCAGGGCTCATCCTGCTCGCCGTGATCTTCGTGGTCGCTGTGGTGGGGCCGATACTGTTTCCGTTCGACCCGGCCGAGGTGGGTTCGAGCGCGGCATCGATTCTCCAGCCGCCTTCGCGCGAGCACTGGCTCGGCACCGACGAGCTTGGCCGCGACGTGCTGAGCCAATTCATTACCGGCGCGCGCATTTCGCTGTTCGTTGGCATCATGGCCACCGCGATCTCAACCGTGATCGGCGCGGGCATTGGAATCGTGTCGGGCTACTTCCGTGGGCCCGCCGATACCTCGCTCATGGGATTCACCGACTTCTTTCTCGTGGTACCGGCGCTGCCGCTGATGATCGCCCTCGGCGCAATCTTCGGGCAGAACCTAGGCATCATCATCATCGTCATTGGAGTGCTCAGTTGGGCACGCACCGCACGCATCGTGCGGTCTCAAACGCTCTCACTCCGCGAGCGGCAGTTCATCCCGCGAGCCCGCTCTCTTGGTGCCTCCAACTGGCGCATCATTCGCACCAACATCACACCTCACCTGCTGCCACTCATCGTGGCCAACACCGTGCTGGTGGTCGCGGGCTGCATCCTCGCCGAGGCCACGCTGAGCTTCATTGGCCTCGGCGACCCCAACCGCATTTCGTGGGGCTCGATGCTGCACTTCGCGTTCGCCTCCGGAGCTATTGGGCGCCAAGCCTGGTGGTACTTCCTGCCGCCTGGCCTCGGAATTCTGCTGGTGGTGCTGGGCTTCACGCTCGTCGGTCAGGCCCTCGAGCGCATCACCAACCCGCGACTCAGGGGACGTGATGACGCATGACCCTGTTGGAAATACGCGACCTCACCGTGACCTACCGCGGCGCCCACGGCAACGTCACCGCTGTCGACGGAGTCGATCTCAGCATCGCGCGCGGCGAATTCGTGGGGCTGGCCGGCGAGTCAGGCTGCGGTAAGACGACGCTGGCGATGGCCATTCCCGCGCTGCTGCCACGCGGCGCCAGCATCAGCCGTGGGTCGGTGCAGCTCGACGGGCTCGAGCTCGCTGGCCTCGACGAAGAGCAGCTGCGCGCAGTGAGGTGGAAGCGGGTGTCCGTGGTGTTTCAGGGCGCCCTGAACGCCCTCAACCCCGTGAAGACAGTCGGATGGCAGATCAGCGAGCCGATTCGTGTACACGAGCCAGACACCGGCCAGCGTGAGGCCACCGATCGCGCGGCCGCGCTGCTTGAGGCGGTGGGCATTCCGGCGCAGCGCGCCGGCGACTTTCCGCATCAATTCAGCGGTGGTATGCGTCAGCGCGTGATGATCGCAATGGCCCTGGCGTGTCAGCCCGAGCTCGTCATCGCCGATGAGCCCATCACCGCGCTCGACGTCATGACGCAGGCGCAGATTCTCGACCTCCTGCGCGAGCTGTGCGACAGCCTGAACCTGTCGATGCTGCTCATCTCGCACGACCTCTCGGTGCTGGCTGACGTGTGTGACCGCGTTGCTGTGATGTACGCGGGGCGCATCGTGGAGAGCGGCGCAGCCCGCGACGTGCTTTCGGCCAGCAGTGCCGGGGCGGGTGCCGCGCACCCCTACACGCGACGTCTGCTCCGCTCGTATCCCGACATCACCGGCGAGCGTGTTCTCATTGAGGGCATTCCGGGCCAGCCGCCCGACCTCGCACATCCCCCCACCGGCTGTCGGTTTCACCAGCGATGCGACGTGGCCCTCGCGCGCTGCTCGTCAGACGATCCAACGCTGCAGAGTTGCGGCACCGGCCACGTGGCCGCGTGCCACCTACTCGACGACGGTGGCACGCCATGACCGACACCACGCGCCTGCTCGTGGTTGAGGACCTCGAGGTGCAGTACCCCGTACGTACGCCAGAGGGACGCACTGTTGCCCGGGCCGTCGACGGCGTGAGCCTGCACGTCAACCGTGGCGAGACCCTGGCGCTGGTGGGCGAGTCGGGAAGTGGCAAGACCTCCACCGCCAACGCGGTGATGCGCCTCATCGAACCCACCGGCGGCCGCATTCTCTTCGAGGGGCGCGACCTCGTGCCGCTGTCGGGGCGTGCTCTGCGCTCACTTCGCCCACGCTTTCAGATGATCTTCCAGGACCCCTTCGAGTCGCTCGACCCTCGGCGCACCGTGCTCGACACGGTGATGGAGCCACTGGTTGTTCATGCAATGGGGGCCGACCGCGCCGAGCGCGAGGCGATGGCGCTGCAGGCGCTCGAGCGCTCGGGCCTGAGCCCTGCCGGCCGCATCGGCGCGCGCTTCACCCATCAGCTGTCGGGCGGCCAGCGCCAGCGGGTGGCGATCGCCGCCGCCATGATTCTCGAGCCGGCCCTCGTGGTGGCCGACGAGCCGGTGTCGATGCTCGACGTGTCGCTGCGCGCGGGCATCCTGGGCCTGATGGCGCACATGCGTGACCAGCTCGGGGCCGGCTACCTGTTCATCACGCACGACCTGTCGCTGGCGTGGATGTTCGCTGACCGGATCGCAGTGATGTACCTCGGGCGCATCGTGGAGGAGGGTCCGTCGGCTGAGTTAATCGCCGCACCCGCCCATCCGTACACACAGGCGCTCGTATCGGTGATTCCGGTGCCCGACGCGCGTGACCGGCGCGAGCGCATTGTGCTGACCGGCGAGACGCCTAGCCCCATCGGCATTCCGGCCGGGTGCCGGTTTCAGCCGCGCTGTCCGCTGTACCGTGCGCTGGGCGAGCCCGAGCGCTGTCGCACCGAAGACCCTGTGTTGCTGCCCGTGCCCGGTACCGCGCGCAGCGCGGCCTGCCACCAGATCGCCTGAGCATTGAGGAGAGAAATGACCGCTGACCGAGAAGGGCTCGCGGACCGTCTCGACGTGTTCATCAACGCGCTGCTTCCGCACTGGCCCGCGCGCCAGGGAGCCGTGGCGCTGCTGCACGCCGACGGCAGCGTGGAGGCGTGGGGCTTCGGGGAAGCCGACGCGTCACCCGACCGGCTGTTCCAGGTGGGGTCGATCACCAAGTCGTTCGTGTCGGTGGTGGTGCACCAATGTGTCGACGAGGGGCTGCTCTCGCTCGACGACGACATCACCACGTTGCTGCCGTGGGCCGACCTCGGTGCCGGGGGTCGACCCACACGCGTGCGTGACTTACTCGCGCACACCACGGGGCTCATCCTCGGCGGTGACGGCGTGCCCGACGAAGGGCTTCAACTGTGGTGGCTGCGCGACCTTGAACGCAGCGCCGACCCAGCGCCACATTTCCACTACTCCAACGTCGGCTACATGCTGCTCGGACTCGCGGTCGAGGCGGTGACCGGCCGCTCCTTCGACGAGGTGGTCTCTGAGCGCGTGCTCACGCCTCTGGGCATGGTCCGTTCGCGCGGCTGCACTCCCGACTTCGACGCGATGCTGATGGCCGAGGGAACGTGGCCGGTGAACCGCAGTGTGCCGTGGAGGCCGGGCGAGCCGATTGAACGCGCGGTGTGGCTTCCGACCACCGCCACCGACGGATGTGTGCTGTCGTCGGCACGCGAGCTCGCGGCGTTCGCGCGGCTGCTGCTCGGCGACGGGTCGGTCGATGGTGTTCGGTTGCTGTCGCCCGAGTCGATGAGTTCGATCACCTCGCCCGCGGCCCCCGAGGGCGAAACGATCGTCGCACTGCGGGGGCTTGCTGACGTGACGATGTCGCGGTACGGACTGGGCGTGAACGTCGAGGAGATCGGCGGCCACCACTGCGTCACGCACGGCGGCGGGATGATCGGCTTCCAGACATTTCTGCTCGTCGATCGCACGGCGGGCGTGGCGGCAGTGGGCTTCACCAATGCCAACGGAAACTTCCCACTCGGCCAGGTGATCGCGCGGGCCGCGCACGCGCTGCTCCTCGACCCCGACGCTGCGCTGCCAGCGCCGTCCGACGCCGTGGCGCTGCCCGAGTTCGCGGAGGGCTGGCTCGGCACCTTCATCAGCGACGCGGATCCTGACCTCACCATCGAGGTGTCACGCGCCTCGACCACCACCCTCACGCTGCGCTCGAGTTGTGGTGACGGCACGCTGACTCGCGTGTGGTCGGGGCGTTTCGTGTGCGACGTGCCCGGGCTGCGCACCTTCCACTGGGACGCGGCCGACGACGGCTGGACGCACGGGCCCCACCGCTTCCGAACCACCGCCGGCCAGACCGTTGCTCGCGTGCACAGCGACGTGGTCGGCACCTATCGCAGCCACACGGCGTGGTACCCGTGGCTGCGAGTGGTTGAGCGAGAGGGCGCACT
>CALQEM020000111.1:0-10801 GCA_943329595.2 Bifidobacterium breve | reverse complement strand
GTCCACGCGCCCGGAACCAGCACGTGCATCGACACAAATCGGTCGCTGCCCGACTCGCGCCCGGTAATGCCGTGGAAGTGCACCTCGTCAGAGGCGAACGGTTCGAGCGCCCCCTGCAGCGCCTGCTGCTCGGCCTCGGGCAGGGCGGCGTCGAGTAGCCCTCGTCCGGCCAGCCTGATGAGGCGGCCGCCCGTGATGAGAATGTTGACTGCCACGGCAATGGCGATAAGGGGGTCGAGGCGTAGCCAGCCGGTGAGGGCCACCAGCGTGACGCCCACCACCACTCCCACGGTGGTCCACACGTCGGTCATGAGGTGTTTGCCGTCGGCCTCGAGAATCAGCGATCGCTCGCGTCTGCCAATTCTGATGAGCAGCAGTCCGACCAGAAGGTTGATCACGGTGGCGAGCAGTGTCAGCGTGAGGCCAATGCCGACGCTGTCGAGCGGTTCGGGGGCGATGAGCCGACCGATGGCCTGCCAGATGATGAGCACCGCGGCCACAAGAATCATGACGCCCTCGGCCCCCGCCGATAGGTACTGCACCTTGCCGTGCCCAAAGTGGTGCGAGTTGTCGGCCGGCCGGGCCGCGAAGGTCAGTGCCGCGAGGGCGATCACGGCTGCCACCAGGTTGACCACCGACTCCATGGCGTCGGAGAGCAACCCCACCGAACCGGTGAGGAGGTAGGCGAGCGTCTTGAGCGAGATGGTGGCCACGGCGGCCCCGATTGACAGCCAGGCAAATTTGGCGAGCCCGCTCGAGTGGCTGTGTTGGGAACTCACCTCGCCATCCTTCCATGCGGGGGCAGCGTGGGCACTGTGCATGGGTGGCCGGGCACTGTGGGCATCATCAGGGCGAACGATTCGAGGAGCGCTCGTTCCTGGTGTGCTGTCTCGCGGTGGAACACGAACCCCAGAGCCCGAGGCCGCGCGCTCGAGCAGAGGCCTCGAGAGCCTCGAGAGCCGCCGCGTCACGATCGTTGCCAGCAAAGGGGGCGGCACGGCCGAAGCCCCCACCCACGAGGATGCTTGACAGTAGCCGCCCGTCGGGCAGCCACACGTCCCAGAGGTCGCGGCCATACCTATCGACCTCGTCGTGCTGGCGGGCGGCGGTGACGATACTTCCGGGGGGAATCAGCCGTGCGAGTTCGGCGGCGGCCTCGCGACCGAAGCACTGCACCCCGACTCCGGGCCGCTTGGTTTCGGGCGTGTCGACCCCGATGATGCGCACGCGCACGGCGGAGCGACCGGAGTCGCGAGCCCCCAAGGTGTCGCCATCGGTGATCCACAGCACGGTGGCGTGAAAGGCGCCCAACGGTGGTCGCGATTCGCCTTCGCTGACAAGCGGGGGAGTGGGAAGTGGTTCCGGGCCGCAGGAGCCGAGGGCGGCCACGGCGGCGAGTGTCGCCACGAGGGCGCGCGGGTGTGGCATGCACTGATCGTGCGTCGGATGTCTGACAGACGGAGAACTCAGCATGCCGTTCTGTGGAGGACGCTGTCGCCACCCCTCGCCGCGACAGCGTGAGGTGTGTCTGGAAGTGACTCCTGTGACCGGTGGTGCTCAGGAGATCGATTGATCACCCGTTCGGGTGATACGGGATTCGGACGTGGATGCCGATGACTCGTTTGTCGTCGTCGGGCGTCAGCCCTCATAACCTCACACCTTGGAGAACCCATGAGAAACCGCCTCATCGTCTGCGTCGTCGCTTCAGCCGCCCTCGCCATTCCGCTCATGGGCGCATCCGCTGCCAACGCCGCCCCCCAGAACAAGATCGACGCGGGCTTTATCGTCCAGACGCCCTACCCGGGCAATGGCGGCGACTGGGGTTGGGGCAACTGCGGCCACAACTCGAGCGTGGGCCAGCCCCACACCGGCGATCAGGGCATCGGCCTCGGCAACGGTGGTGACCGCAAGGACGAGTGCCTCGCCCCGATCATCCCCTCCTGACACCCTGCTCCGACGCACTTCGGCGCCGTCCCCTCGGGGGTGGCGCCGTTCTGCGTTGGGCGCCCTGCTCGTCGGCTCGGACAGCGTCGAGACCTGCGCAACGACGCGAAAATCGGGCAGATTCCGCGTCGTAGCGCAGGTCTCGGCGTGGGAGGTGGGTGCGGCCTAGACTGACGGTCCTCGGGGCGGTAGCTCAGTTGGTTAGAGCTCCGGACTCATAATCCGGTCGTCGTGGGTTCGAGCCCCACCCGCCCCACTCACGTCTTCCCCCGCACGATGGAAGGACAACGCCTCACGCTCATGGTGCACACGACCAGTCGCACGTATCCTCATCACGACCTACCTTCCTGTCTGCATCCATCGCCACGGCGTCGTCACTCTCGAGCAGCGCAGCAGACGAGGTCGTGGACGAAGTGAGGAGGACGGGTGTCGGCTGAGCAGTTCTTGCTGCTTGCCACGGGAGTGCACCTCGGATTCCAAGCCGTTGTCACGATCGTGGTCTACCCAGGCCTGCTGAGTCTTGCGCCCGATGGCTGGGAGCGTGGGCACGCCGCTCACACCCGTCGCATGATCATCGTTGTTATCCCGGTGTACGCCGCTGTGGCCATATCCCTTGGTGGGGCACTCGCAACCGTATGTTGCTCTCCGGCACTCTTCGTCACGGCCGGAGCATTACTGATCGTTGGGGTGACCACGGCTCTCGTGGCAGCACCCCTCCATCATCTGTTGTCGGTGGATGGGCCAACTCAGAAACTCATACGCAACCTTCGGCGCGCAGACACCCTCCGACTGATCGGTGCTGCAGTCGCTTGCGGTGCAGCACTTTTCGTTTAAGGCACACAATCTGGAAATCAGATGAACGATGTGCTCGTCGGGGTGCCATGTGAGGGCTGAGGGTCGGGCACTAGTCCATCCACAAGCTGGGAAACGCCCTGATCGGGCGCCAGCGCGGAGGTGAGGACGCATAATCCGGTCGTCGTGGGTTCGAGCCCCACCCTCCCCGCGTGTGGTCGCTCGCGTTGCTCGCGTCGCGATCGGAAGATTGCATTGACCGACGTCGTCAGCGGGGGCCGGGGCAGTCGCGATGCCGGTGTGGCGGCCTGGTGGTGAGCCGACTGGGTGAGGCTTCCTAAACATCGTCATCCAAACGGGTTAAATCTTGAGGAATCGTCACTCAATAGCGCGGCTACGTGGTTCACTCATCGAACCTCCTCAAAGCCTACTTAATCTGTGGGGGCGGCGGTCGTATGACTGCACTACCGATGGAGGAACCTATGAGAACCACACGAATGGCGGGTGCTGTGGCTGGTATCGCGGTTGCCGCCCTCGCCCTGAGCGCTTGCGGCGACAGCGCGTACTCGAACCTGCTCACCAAGGTCACCGCGAAGGCGTCTGGCACGATCAATCTGGCCAACTACGACCCCAGCATCTCTCCGTTCATTGACGATCTCAACGGTGCCGCGCAGACCACGCCCTTGGGCTCCACGGGCAGCGCGAAGATCAAGCTCGAGGCCTCGTACGACGCCGGCAACTGGAACGTCTCGGGGTCGTATGCCGACGGCGCGGTGAAGTTCAACTTCAAGGGCTACGCGCTGAGTTTGATGGTGGGCGGCTTTGGTGGCGCCGGGCCGCTTCAGGGCTTCTCGGGTAACGGCGGCGGCGGACCGGCGCAGTTCACCCAGACGGGCGGCCTGTGCATTCCGGTGCTCACCAGTTACGTCAGCACCAATAGCGCCAAGCCGGGAACCGGGTACGCAGGATTCCTCGTATGTGACGCCGCTGGTCCCACGCTGCGCACTACGGCCGGTCCTGAGGGTGACGCTGAGTTCACCGGCGACACCGACTACGTGCGCGTGCTGATCCTCAACACGAACACTGGCGACAAGAACCCCTACGCCAACTACGTCAGTGGTGGCACCATGAGCGGCTACAAGAGTTCGACGTTCGCCTCGTTCTCGTCGAGCTTTGACCCGACGTTCTCGCCGAGCCCGATGTGGCCCGAGCCCTCGGGCACGCTGTTGCCGTCGCCGACGGATTCATAGTTCGCACCGCGCACCCCGCACCACGCACGACATCGAGCCGCCGGTTCGTGTCGAGGAGTCAGCCTCCTCGACACGGGCCGGCGGTTTTGTGCGTGACGCATGCCGGTTAGGCGACGAAGGCGACGCGACCCACGGTGCTGCCGTCGGCGAGGCGCTGCAGGCCGTCGGCCATCGCCTCGAGGGGCAACCGCTCGCTCACGAGTGGCCGCACCAGCCCGGCTTTGGCGAGGTCGCACAGCGCGTCGTGGCAGGCGCGCACGGCCTCGGGGTCCTTGCTCATATAGAGGCCCCAGTGCAGACCCACGATGGAGTAGTTCTTGATGAGCGCGTGATTGAGTGCCGTCGACTGAATCTCGCCGCCCGCGAAGCCGATCACCAGGATGCGACCTTCAAACGCGATGCACTTGGTGGAGCGCTGGTACGTGTCGCCCCCCACCGGGTCGTAGATGACGTCAGCCCCCCTGCCTCCGGTGGCCTCCTTCACCACCGCCACAAAGTCGTCGCGATTCCTATCGACCACGATGTCGGCGCCGAGAGAGCGTGCGACCTCAGCCTTTGCCGGGCCGCCCGCTACCGCGATGACGAAGGCTCCGGCAGCCTTGCCGAGCTGCACCGCGGCGCTGCCGACACCGCCGGCGGCCGCGTGCACCAGCAGGGTCTCACCCGGCTGCAGGGCAGCGCGCCGGTGCAGCGCGAACCATCCGGTCTGGTAGCCGATGTAGAGGGCCGACGCCTCGGCGTCGTCGAGAGCTGGGGGAGCGGCGAACGTCGTGCTGGCCGACATCAGGGCCAGGTCGGCGAAGCCGCCCGAGGGCAGTGTCGAGGCGCCGAGCACGCGGTCGCCCACCGCGAGGCCTGACACGCCCTCGCCGAGCGACATCACCTCGCCGCACAACTCAAGGCCGGGAGTAAACGGAAGCGGCGGCTTCACCTGGTACTCGCCCCGACACATCAGCGCATCGGGAAAGTTGGCGGCGGCCGCGCGCACCCGCACCACAATCTGGTCGGGCGCGGGTGAGGGGTCGGGAACATCGGTGAGCACCATCACCTGACTCGGCTCGCCGAGCTCGCTGACCTGCCATGCCCTCATTCGGTGACTCCCTCAGTGTCGAGTAGTTGCTGCTGGAGTCGGCCCATGCCCGCGAGCCACTTGTCTGGTCTGGCCGCGCGGAAGGAGTAGAAGTCGGCCACCTCGGGGTGAGGCAGCACCAGGAAGCGACCCTCGGTCATGGCCACCCAGAGGGCCTCGGCGACGTCGCTGGCGTCGAGCACCGGGTGAAGGTCGAGCACCGCGCGCAGCGGGCCGGCGTCGTCGTACATCTGGGTGCGCACGGCCTGCGGGCAGATGGCGTGCACGCTGATGCCCCGGGCGCCGTAGGTGGCGGCCAGCCACTCGGCGAAGGCCAGGGCGCCGTGCTTGGTGACGCTGTAGGGGGCGTCGCCCAGCATCGTCAGCAGCCCGGCGGCTGAGGCCGTCACCACGAAGCGCCCGCGCTCGCCGGTTTCAAGCCAGCGGGGCACCAGAATGCGGGCGGCACGCACGTGCGCCATCACGTTAACCTCCCACGAGGCAGACCAGTCAAACTCGAGCGCGTCGATGCCACGGTTGGTGCCGATGCCGGCGTTGGCGGCGTAGAGGGCAACCGGACCGAGCCGCTCGGCCGCCTCGATGAGCGAGGCCACCCCGGCCTCGCTGGCAGCGTCGCCAGCGCACGCGACGGCCCCGATGTCGGCCGCCACCGCCCGCACTGCGTCGTCGTTGAGGTCGTTGACCACCACGCGTGCACCCTCGGCGGCCAGCCTGGTCGCGATCGCGCGCCCGATTCCCTGCCCGGCCCCGGTGACCACGGCCACCCTGCCGCGGAGATCAACCGTTGACGCTGCTCCCACTGCTGCTCCCACTGCTCTGTCCATCGCTGCACCTCCTGTGAGTTCCTCGAATCTAGTGCCCGACGGCCGGACTCGGCAGCGAGCCCAGATGATTACACAAAGTGATTAGACATTACACTGCGTAGAGATTTCACCCCAAAAATCCGTCACATGTACCTCACAAGTCACATGAGTCACATCAGTCACGGCGAGTCGGCGTGGATTGCCCGAATTCCGCTGCCACGCTTCGAGGGTGCTCAGACCCGTGCTGGCCCTCGTGGTCGTGGCGTGCGCCCTTGCCCCCGTTTCGGCCGACGCTGCCGAAGGGCCGCCACCGCCCGCTCATCCGCACCCCACGCCTGCGATGACACGGGTCATCGACGGCACCCGCACCGAGATCACGACACAGCCCGGCGCGCCCCTCGTGGTGGAGGCCGGGGCCTCCACCACGCCCACGGAGGTCGCTCGCGACTTTGCCGCGTCAACCCTTGCCTCGGCCGTACCGGGCGTGGACAACCGACCCGAGTCACTGATTGTGGTCGGGGCTACAGCGGCGTCGGGGCGAGTGGTGCGGCTGCAGCAGACGGTGAACGGCATTCCGATTCTGGGCGGTGAAACCGTGGTGAGTCTCGACGCCGAGAACCGGGTCGTGTCGGCGACGTCGGAGGGGGTCTCGGCACGTCCCACCAGCACAGCGGCGCAGGTTGACGGCGATCGGGCGCGAGCGGTGGCACTGGCTCACGCGGTATCGATGTGGGGCCTGCCGCAGCGGACGCTTCGTGCCCCCTCTCCCGAACTATGGATCCTCGACCCGCGACTCATCGACGCCCCCGGTCCCGACCGGCCGATCCCGGTCTGGCAGACCGAGGTCACGTCGTTAACAGACAGCTCACTGCGTCGGCTCGTGCTGGTTGATGCCACCACCGGCAAGGTCGCCCTTTCGGTTGACCAGAACCATGCAGTTCTGAACCGTGAGGTGTGTGACTCCGGCAACGTTCCCGGAGCCGATGAGGGATGCACCGTGCCGGTGCGATCGGAGGGCGACCCAGCGGCGGCCGACGCCGACGTCGACTCCGCCTACGCCTTCGCCGGCGATACCGACCGTTTCTACCGCGAGGTACTCGGGCGCGACGGCATCGACGGCGCCGGCAACTCGGCCTTCGGTGGCGGCCTGAGCTCGACGGTGAGGTACTGTCCGGCCGACGACCTCGGCCAGGGGTGCCCCTACGAGAATGCCTTCTGGAACGGCGCCCAGATGGTGTACGGGCAGGGCTACGCCGGGGCCCAGGATGTGGTGGGCCACGAGCTCACCCACGGTGTCACGCAGTTCACCTCGCGGCTGTTCTACTACCACCAGTCGGGGGCCATCAACGAGTCGCTGTCGGACATCATGGGCGAGTTCGTCGACCAGTGGAGCCACACCACCACGGCGGGCGCAGGCGTGGTCGACACCGACACCCCCGCGGTGCGCTGGCTTATCGGAGAAGACCTGCCGGGCGGCGCCATTCGCAGCATGTCCAATCCGCGCCGCGACGGCCCCGGGCTCGACGGCAGCACGGCCGCCCCCGACAGCGTGTTGAGCGGCCGCTTTGTCACGTCTGAGGATGACAGCGGGGGCGTGCACACCAACAGCGGCGTTGGCAACAAGTTCGCCTTCCTACTGACCGACGGTGGGTCGCTCAACGGACACGCAGTGTCAGGAATCGGGCTCAACCGGGCCGCGCAAATCATTTACTCGGCAAGCCTGCTTCTCACGTCGGCGGCCGACTACCGAGCCTTCGCCGGAGCCCTCTCCACCGCCTGCCACTCACTGGTGGGGTCGCGGCTCACCACGACCGACGACGTCATCCGCGATACCGACTGCCTCGAGGTTGACGATGCCATCGCAGCCGTGCAGATGGGTGCCGTGCGCACACGGGCGGCGGTCCCCGCGTGCCTGTCGAACGCGAGTCCCACCACGCTGTTCGGCGACTCCATGGAGGGGTCCGCGCGTCACTGGGCATCGGTGGGGACCCGCGAGTGGTTCTACTCGCAGGATCAGAATCCGTACCTGATCGATATGCGCTACGCGACCAGCGGCACGGACAACCTCTGGGGCAACGACGGCAATCGGGCGGGAGCCCCGGGTATGGCCATGCGACGCGGCGTGAAGCTCCCGGCGCTCTCGGCGGCCGCGCCGGTGTCGTACACGGTGCGCTTCAACCACGCGTATGGATTTTGGCCCGTTGCCGGAGGTCCCACGGCTGATGGTGGGGTGGTCGAATTCTCGGTCGACGGTGGCGCTCACTGGCGAGGGGTCACGCAGGCGAGGTGGGCGCGCGCGGGCGGTTACCACGGCTACTCGGGCGTGATGGCGGCCGGCACCGACAACCCGCTCGCTGGCTCGCGCGCCTTTGTGGGCCACAGTGCCGGGTATCTCACCAGTCGCTTCGACATCAGTGACCTCGCGGGGCGGTCGGTGAAGCTGCGCTTCCGCGTGGCGCAGGTGTCGAAGGACCCCGGCGATCCGGGCGACTACGGATGGTTCATCGACGACGTGTCGATCACCAGCTGTCCGGCTCTGCCGGGCCCGCGCATCACGGCGGTCGGTCCGGGCAACCGGTCGGTGGCGGTCCGCTGGGCCGCTGTGGCCGGGGCGTCGTCGTACCAGGTGACCTCCATTCCCGACGGCCGCACCTGCACCACAAGCCGAACTCGGTGCACCGTGCGTGAGCTACGCAACGGAGTGCGCTACCGGTTCAGGGTGCGGGCGCTGAGTCCGGGGCGCGAGACCGGCGTCAGCCTGTCACGTCGACTTGCTGTGCCCACCGCGCGCATCGTGCCCGCCTGACGCTGACACGGGCGGCGCTAGCATGACGCTCAGTGCCCCACCACCGGTCACCGGGGGAAGCGCTGCCGAAGGAGACGTCATGTCAGGTGTCACCACGATTGAGGTTCAGGGCATCACGCTGGTGCGAGCGCGCCCCCAGGGCGACGACAGCGCCGCCCACGTCACCGAGCTTGAGGAGGCGCTGGCCGCACTGCACGAGCGCTCGGGCGCGCCGGTGGTGGTCGACCTCGGCTCCCGCGTGCTCAGCGGCCCTCGCCTCGCCGTGGTGCTGCAGAATGCCAGCGACGCACTGGGCATGCTCGGACATTCCTTCGCGGTGGTGAGCTCCCACGAGGAGACCCGACTGTCGCTGCGCAACGACTACGCGATCGCCGTGTTCGAGTCGCTCGACCAGGCCACCGGCGATGTGTCTGCGGCGAAGCACCGCGACTAGTGCGGTCGCCGTTGCATCGCGTGGGATGATCCATCCGTGGCCGAGCTGGAAGAGCTAGTCGACCCCTCGTGGGTTCCGGTGCTCGATCCCGTGCGCTCACAGATTGCAGCCATGGGCGAGTTTCTCCGGGCTGAATCCGCTGCCGGTCGGCGCTGGCTGCCGGGAGGTGCGCACATCCTGCGAGCCTTCACCCGGCCGCTGCCCGACGTGCGGGTGCTGATCATGGGACAGGACCCCTACCCCACCCCCGGCCACGCAGTGGGCCTGTCGTTCGCGGTCGACCCGTCGGTAGCGCCGCTGCCGCGCAGCCTGTCGAATATCTACCGCGAGCTCGTCGACGACCTCGGGGTGCCGAGGCCCTCGAGCGGCGACCTCAGCCCGTGGGCCGACCGCGGTGTACTCCTGCTTAATCGGGTGCTCACGGTGACTGCTGGCGAGTCCGGCAGCCACCGCGGCAAGGGCTGGGAGGCGGTCACTGACGCCGCGATCGCCGGACTCGTGGCCAGGGAGGGCGAGCCGCTCGTGGCCATCCTGTGGGGCCGCGACGCGCAGTCGGTCGAGCCGATGCTCGATGACGTGCCTCTCGTGAGCAGCGCCCACCCGAGCCCGATGTCGGCCGACCGCGGATTCTTTGGCTCACGCCCCTTCAGCCAGGCCAACGAACTGCTCGAGGAGTTGGGCGCCGACCCGATCGACTGGGCGTTACCCTGACGCACTGTCGGTGGGTGGCCCCATACTGGGCCGCATGGCTACCCGATCGGTGAGTTCCCGTGGTTCCTCCGGTTCGACCAACCAGTCGCGCTACGGGGTTCCCGAACGCAGCGTCGAGGTTGACCCCGGCGTCGCGCCCCGGCCGCTGCGCTGGTCGGCCAGTTCGGTCTCGACCTTTGAGCAGTGCCCGCTCAAGCTGTGGTGGGGCAAGGTCGCTGGCTGGCAGGAGGGTCCCAGCATCGCCACGGCCGCCGGTTCGGCGGTGCATGGTGCACTCGAGGATCTCTTCAGGCTCGAGCCCACCGCGCGCACTGAGCCGTTCGCCGAGGCCGCCCTCGCGCGGGCGCTCGAGGGAGCGCGCGATGAACTCGCGGCGGCTGAGGTGCCCATCGAGCAGGTGCGCTCCAAGGCCGAGGCAGCTCTCGAGGTGTACTGGCAGGTTGAGGATCCCACCGTCATCGATGTCATCGCCGATGGGGTTGAGCGCGAGGTTGGTCCCGAGTTGGGCGATGTTCCCTTCATCGGCTTCGTCGACCGCATCGCACACTCGGCCACTGGCGTCCGCGTTACCGACTACAAGACGGGCGCCGCTAAGCCCCGGTACTTCGGCCCCTACTTCCGGCAGCAATACCTCTACGCGGCGGCGCTCATTGAGTCCGGCCTCGACGTTACCGAAATCGAACTGCTGTTTCTCGCCGACGGCCGGCGGGTAACCCGCCCCGTCTACGACGCCGCGCTCGACCGAGCGGTGGGCACGCTGCAGTCAGTCGCCGAGGCCGGTGGGGTGATGGCGCAGCAGGGAGTCTGGACCGCTCGGCAGTCACCCCTCTGCGGGTGGTGCTCGTTTGAGTCGGTGTGCCCGCTCCGCAGGTCTCGAGTGCCCACGCCAGGCTCGCTCGAGAGCGACCAGCTGCTGGCCGCGCTCCCGGGTATGAGCCAGCGGCCCCCTGTGGCGCTCGAGGCGCCCCACGT